>NZ_RZTE01000002.1:341516-406553 GCF_003997415.1 Mesorhizobium sp. M7A.F.Ca.MR.245.00.0.0
GCATAGACAGGGCAGCGTCGCGCGCGGCCACGCTCTTCGCCTCGAACAGTCGGGTGGCCGCTTCGGGCATTGCCGCCGACGCGGAAGACAGCGGCAGGAGCAAAATGAAAGCGGATGTCAGCAGGCCTGCCAGTCGTGTCATCTTTTCCCCCCCAATATTTGTCGCGCCGCGCAAATATACACCATTTGCAACGCTGCGCTTCAACCCGCCGCGAGGACGGTTTACACAGGGCAAACAATTGGGCATCGCGTGTCGAACTATCCGCTTTCCTACAAGCTGTCCTGGCTGCCGCGTTTTCTCAAGCCATCGCTGGCCGGCGACGCGCAAGACTTTTCGCCCACTGCGGAAACGCTGATCGATTCAGCGCCAAGGCAGACGGTGCGGCTGGCGTTCGTCGGCGACATCTCAGCGGTGGCCAATCGCGGTGCGCCGGACTGCGATCCGGCGATCAAGGCGCTGCTCGGCGCGGCCGATCTGGTGATCGGCAATTGCGAAAGCCCTGTGGTGGATAGACCAAGCGCGGCGCTGGGCACAAGGCTCGGCACGCATCATGCGATGAGCGAGTTGTTTCTGGCCGAGGCGTTGGCGGCGGTTGGTATTGCGCGAGAAAAGCTCGTGCTGTCGCTGGCCAACAACCATGTGCTGGATCAGGGCATCGCCGGTTTCGACGAGACAATCGCGGCGCTGCTGCGGCTCGGCATCCGCACGATCGGCCTGGCCGCCGACGGTCCGGTTGTGCCGGTGCAGGTTGGATCGCTCAATGTAGGCTTTGCCGCCTTCACGCTGTGGCGCAACGCCGATGAAAAACTGTTTGCGGGGCGCGTTTCGATGGACAGCGATCCGGCGGGCTGGCCGCGCGCTGGCTTGGACCTTCTCTGCGCCGTGCCGCATTGGGACTGGGAGTTCCGGCATTTTCCGCGTGCCGAGACGCGAGTTCTGGCCAGGCGGCTGGCCGGGCAGGGCGTCGGACTGATCGCCGGCCATCACGCCCATGTCGTGCAGCCGGTGGAAAGGATCCACAAGACGGTGGTCGCTTATGGGCTCGGCGATTTCCTCGGCACCGCCTTCGCCCGCCAGCCATGGCCGGGTCGCATCGGCTCTATCCTCCTTGTCGATGTCAGTGCCGATGCCGGCACGCGCGGGACGATCGCGTCTTACCGGCTGCATCCCTTCATGCGCCTGCGCGCCGGCGACCGTGAGCGGCTGGTGGTGGTGGAGGCATTGGAGGGCCGAGTGCGTGACAAGGTCGAGGGGCGACTGAAAGCGGTCTTTCCTTAGTGCTGCAAGCGACGAGACGTTGCCTATGGGTCCATGGCTGGCGCATGCATTGTCTTTTGCGGCGCTGGTCGACCCCCACTCCGTCTCGGCTTCGCCGATCCACCTCTCCCCCGATCGACGGGGTAGAGGAAAGGCGCCAAGCTTTTGCCGTCAGCGCTCGTCCAGCAACGCTCCTTTCCTTTCCCTCCGGAGGGGGGAAAGGTGGCGCTGCGAAGCAGCGACGGATTGGGGGAACCACGTGGTAATCAGGCGTGGACATTTGTTGAAGAGGCACTGCAGTCGATACATCGAACAAAACCAGCTATCATGAATTTGTCGAGGCTTGCGGGGGTAGCGGTGGAAACAGCGGATTTCATGCCGAGCGAAACGGTCATCGCCGGCATCCGGAAAGACATAGAGGCCTATGAAGCGGCGAGGGCCTCGGCGGTCCGGCAAGTGCGCTGGCGGGTGCCGGTGTTCGTGGGGCTGGTGCTGGTGGCCGTGGTGCTGGTCGCGTGGCTGTTCAACAAGGTCGCCGACCCCAACGAGCAATGGGTCTCGACGCCACATGTATTTCTCTATGTGATCGGCTTCGCGGCTTCGATCCTGCTCTATTTCCAGGCCAGGAAACCGGCGACGCGGCTGCAGCAATCGTTCCGCGAGACGCTGCTGCCGATCATCTTCGGCTTCATCGCCGACATGCGCTACCAGCATGGCGTGACGCCGAATTCCTTCGACCGGTTGCCGCGCACGGCGGTTGGTCCGTTCAACCGCCAGGCGTTCGACGACATCGTCGCGGGCCGCTACGAAGGGTTTCCGTTCGAACTCTACGAGGCGCATCTGCGGGAAGGGTCGGGCAAGGGCTCGTCGACCGCCTTCCAGGGCGTCATCGTCGCCTTCGAGACCATCGCGCCGTTCCCCGGCATATTGGTGGCGACGCGCCGGACCAACGCCGTCATCAGCTTCTTTCGCGGCATATTCGCCAGCAAGCTGCAGGAGCTGTCCAGTGGCGATGCTTTGCTCGATGCCGCCTACGAGTTCCGCACCGACAATCTCGGAGCGGCACAGCCACTGGTGAGCGGCCGGCTGGCGCAGGCGCTGAAATGGCTTGGCGAAACCTGGCCCGACGATCCGGCCCGTGTCGCGCTCAATGGCAGCGATGGGTTCCTGCTGCTGCCGCAGACGAAGAACTTCTTCGAACTGCCGGATATTTCGGTGCCGCTCGACTACAGCAGGCATGTCGCGCCGATGATATCGGACATGGGCGCGATGCTGGCGACGGCGGCGCTGGTGCGAAAGATCGGCGGGAGGGACGAGGCAAGCTAGTCCGGCCGAGCATACGATCAACAATCGTAACCGGAGTTGTCACGCATATAGTCCGCTTCATCCTTCGACATTCTCTTGAACATCACACAGACGGTGAAGCTGCCGACTTGCCGCCCGTCGCGTCTGTATCCCCAGTCGGAAACATCGTCCCTGGTGAATTCTATAGTCTGGCCGAGGACGACATTGCGCACTGCCTCCGGCTGGTTTGCCAATATGCCGACGAAGCCGGTTTCCGTGCGGCGGAACGGGATGACCCAGAAGTGCTCGCGGACATTCCCATCGCGCACCTCGACCTTCAATTTGAACCTGTCCGTGCCCGAGGGCGGTGCTTCGGCCAGGGCCAGGAACTCATCCAAGCTGGCATGCGCCTTCGCAGTCGCTACCGCCATGTCGGGATCGTCCCTGGCAAACATAACCGTTTTGTCGTCGCCCGAATCCGCGCCTTGTGCGCCGGCCCATCCCGGAGCAAGCGCGAGCATCAGGGATATCATGGCCCGGACTGCAAGCTTCATGGAAGGCCCCCCTTCATCGTAACGACGCACCATCCTGCATCCGTTCCCGATTTGCAACCGGAGCGCGAGTTTTGATCCGCTTTGGAGTGGCGGTTTTGAACTGATCCATGAAACAAAATGTGTACCGAAGACCGGTCGGCAGTCTGTTTCGTGATGCCGCCCGAGGCGGATTGCGGCGGCCGCGCCGTGATCGAAACCGCCCGCCACATCTAGGCTAAACGACTCTTTTCGTGGACAGAAGTGCGCCATTGGGGGAGCCGAAGCGGCCTGAAATGATCTTGGCCGCAGACAATGTGTCGGAATTAAGCCTATGATATTGTTTGCGAAAATTCACCCAACGTGATTTGCGGAGGGAGCGCTTTCCGTTCCAGTTTCAGGCCGTCCGGTGCTGTCGTTTCCCAAGGCGGCGGTCCGGAAAGTGAAACAGCACGGAGTGCTTACCATGAAGAAGACCCTCGCAACCACCGCCGCTCTGCTCGCCTTCCTAGGCACCGCCTATGCCGCGACCGTTCAGGGCACCATCCAGGCCGTCGACCCGACGACCAAGTCGATCACCCTCGACGACGGCAAGATCTACCAGCTATCGCCGGAAGCGGCGGTCGGCAAATTGAAGGTCGGCGCCAAGGTAGCAGTGACCGTCGATGACAAGACCGGTATCGTGACGTCGATCAAGAAGGCCTCGTAAGGCGAGAGCATCGTGCGTCGGCAGACCTGCTGACCGAACTTTCAAACCCTGTTCCACTCTCATGGCCGGTCCCTACGAGGATCGGCCATTTTCATCCGTCGCCTCTCGATGCCGGGCTATCTGGATAAGATCTTTCGGCTGGACCCCAGGGACGACCGGCGGAACGCTGTCCGGCGGCATCGCTATGGTTTTTGCCAAAAAGCCGCGCTATCCCTTGGCCAACGGGGGATATTCATGGCCGACGAACAAAAAGGGTTTCGCCTGTCGCGGCGACTGCTGCTGGGTGCGGCTGTCGTCGGCGGCGCGATGCTGTGGGGCGGCAACACGGTGGCGCGGCTGGCGCGCGGGCCTTCGGGCCCAAAGAACGCAGGACGGATAGCCGATATAGACGGCTTCCCGCTGCCTCTGAAGCTGCCGGACAATGCGCCGGCCTTCGATGCGTCGCTGCCCTGGTCGGCAAAAGGCGGCGACATCAACGATGCCAGCGGCCTGTCGAGGACGCCGGTCTACGGCGTCGTCGAGGTCAGCGAGGACGAGCACATCGCCAAGGCGCTGGCCTTCGCGCATGCCAATGGCCTGAAAGTCTCACTGGCCGCCATCCGCCATTCGATGGGCGGGCATGCCTTCGACGACAACGCTCTGGTACTCGACCTCAGAAAGTTCAACAAGGTGACCGTGGATGCTGCGGCGAAGACCATGACCTTGCAGCCGGGCGCGTGCTGGCACGACATCCAGAACCTTCTGCATCCGCACTTTGCGGTGAAGGCCATGCAATCAACCGACATCTTCTCGGTCGGCGGCTCGCTGTCGGTCAATGCGCACGGCATGGACCACCAGGCAGGTTCGGTGGCGGGCTCGATCCGCTCGATGCGAGTGATGCTGGCCGACGGCTCGGTGACGACCTGCTCGCCCACCGAGAACACCGAGCTATTCCGCCACGTCGTCGGCGGCTACGGCCTGTTTGGCGTGGTGCTGGAGGCGACGCTCGATATCGTCGACAACGCCGTCTACCGCACCTCGCGCGAAATCATCAGATCGGACGATTTTCCGAAATTCTTCGCCGAGGTGCTGGAGCCGAACAAGGATATCGGCCTGTTCTACGGCCATCTGTCGACGGCGCCCGGCAATTTCCTCGAGGACATGATCGTCTACCGTTACGACAAGGTGGCCGAGCAGCCGCCGGCGGATCAGCCTGAGATCGGCGAGCCGGGATCGGTCGGGTTGAAGCGGGTGATTATCAACCTGGCGAAATGGGGCAGCCTGTTCCAGGAACTGAAGTGGTTCACCGAAAAGACGCTGGAGCCGAAATTCGAAAGCTGCACGGTGGCGCGCACCTCAGCCATGGCCGAGGGCGAGGCCTGTCTCGTCACCCGCAACAACCCGATGCACGATTCGGTGCCCTATCTCTTCAACGATCAGATGGAAGAGACCGACATCCTGCACGAATATTTTATTCCACGTGCCGCCTATGTCGAATTCATCGCGGAAGCGCGCGAGATCCTGCGCGACCAGACGCTGCCGGTGCTCAATGCTTCGGTGCGCATCGTCCACAAGGAGGATGTGGCGCTGACCTACGCGCCGGAGCCGGCCTATTCGCTGGTGCTCTACATCAACCAGCCGACCGATGCCGACGGCAATGCCAGGATGCGGGCGCTGACCCGGGCGCTGATCGACGCGACGATCAAGCATGGCGGCCGGTTCTTCCTGCCCTACCAGCTGCATTACACGGCCAGGGAGCTGCTGGCCTCCTATCCCGAACTGCCGGCCTTCCTGGCGGCGAAGCGGCAGTATGACCCGACAGAACTGTTTTCCTCGACCTTCTACCGTGCCATCAAGGCGCTGAGCGGGGTGGCGTAGACTTTAGGAGACTTCATGCGCAAGGTATCAGCCGCGGCACTCATCCTCATTGCGCTGTGCGCTGGCCCTGCCGGAGCAGAGGATCTCAAGGCCTTCAAGCTGACCATCGACGGTGTGACGGTCGATATCGATCCCGGCGAGAGCGCAGACGTGACCCTGCCTGGCGGCAAGCGGAGCAAGGTGACGCTCGAACGCAACGACTTCGCTACCTTTTCCGGCAGCGATTTTTCCTTCGTCCATCCCAGCGGCATTTCGGTGACCAAGACCGATCTCGGCGATGATATCACGCAGTATCTGATGGCGTCGGCTCTCGGCACGATCGTCGTGGTGCAGGAATATGGCGCGATGAATCCGGTGTCGCTTAACCAACTGATGCTGCAGGAGATGACCAAGGAATCGGTGCTGGCCGGCGCCACGCTGACGCAGGAGCCGACCACGCGTAAACTCGCCGACGGCAAGGAATTGACCGGCATCCACGCTGAGGTGAAGACACGCACCGACACCGCCGATTTCGAGATCGTCGGCTTCGGCGTTGCCGATCGGGGGCTGTTGTTCATCACCCGCGTTGCCGGCGAGGATGCAGCGGCCGAAAAGCCGCTCATCGACAAGTTCTGGCAGAGCCTGAAAGTCAAGTTGCAGCGGGACTAGGGTCGTGTCTCGGTTTGGATTTCGGTTGGGGCAACACTTTTGCGTAACGGCGGCGCAAGTTATTCTGACGATCCGGATGTGGAGATCCTGCAGCATGGCGAAGCTCATTTTCAGAATGAACCAGTCCCTCGACGGTTACGTCGACCACCAGAAAATGCCGTCGGGCCCGACAATCTTTCGTCACTGGATGGAGCAAGTGCGCAATTTGAGTGGCAGTGTGTACGGTCGCGGCATGTACGAGGTCATGCGCTATTGGGACGAAGACAGTCCTGAGTGGAACGCGGAGGCGCACGAATTCGCGGCGGCGTGGCGGAGCCAACCGAAATGGGTTGTGTCGCGCTCGCTGAAGTCGGTCGGCCCCAATGCCACACTTGTCGCGGACGACGTCGAGGCGGTGATAGGTGGGCTTAAGGCTGAGCTCGTCGGGGAGATTTCAGTTTCCGGACCGGACCTGGCACGAAGCCTGACCGACCTTGGTCTTATCGATGCGTACCAACTCTATTTCCACCCGTTCGTGCTTGGTCAGGGCAAGCCATTCTTCGCCGGCCCCCGGCCGCCGCTTCGCTTTGTGGCCAGCGATCTGATAGGCGACGACGTGATCAGGTTGACCTATGTGCCTGCCTGATCACGCGGCCGTCAAACGCCGGCGGGCCTACAGCCCCTTCGGCACCAGCCCGGCCAGCCAGTTCACGGAGCGTTTCGCGGCGTCGGCGGTTGCCGAAGCGGCGCGGCCGAGATCGGTCTTGACCACGGCGTAGCCGTTCTTGGTGCGATAGAGCACACCGGTTCCGCCGTCGACCACCTGTTCATAGGCGACCGGCCGGGCGGCATCCGCTTCCATGGCGGTCGTCGGTGAACCGACCGAAACGCTCGGCCGGTGGCTCAATTCAGGCGGCAATGGGCTTTCGGTCCTGACGACCCGATTGGCGGGCTTCAGTTCCGGGCGCGATGCGGTCGCGGCCAGCTGCGAGGAGGACGACGAACCCTTTGTGCGGCAGATGCCGGAGACGAGCGGATAATTGAAATTGCGCTCGTGCAGCATCTGGCTCTTCATCGCCGCTTCGCACTCGGCGACGGTCGACCATTTGGCCGGCGTCTCGCCGATATATTCGCAAAGCTTGGCGTCGCAGTCGCAGCCGACAATGGTCATGGCGACAAGGGCGGTCTTGATCACGGTCTTGTCCCTTCGAGATGCCCCCGGCAGCCCATTCATTTCTTCCCATTCCTTCGCGCGCGAACAAGGCGGGATTTGGCCGCGATTGTGGAATGGGCGTGGCGGAGCGCAGGAAATGCATGATCCTGGCCGGGCGTGGCCGAAAGGCCTCAGTAGTCGTAGACGTGTTCAAGCCTGGCGCCGGCCTTGATCAGCGCCGGCAGCACGAGATGCAGCTTGCGCACGGCGACGATCATATCGGTGCGGCGCATCGCCGGGTCGGCCGGCAGCGGATAGCTGAACAGGATGCGCATGCCTTCGGGGATGGCGATCGTATCGGTGGAGAGCACGGTGACCATGATCTCGTCATTGCCGCCGATCTCGACGAAGGAGACGCCCTTGTCGATCAGGCGCGGGATCATTTCGGTGAAGACCTGATAGCGCCTGGTGACGAAGATGGTGCCGTCAGCGCCCATGTCGCGTTCGAGCAAGGTGTCGGGCTCGTTGCGGGTGGCTTCGCCGACGGGTCCCTTGGCCCAGACATGGATGTCGAGCAAGGCGGGGTCCATCGTGGCAGCGAGGGCCTTGGTGATCAGGTCGGCATAGCCCTGCTTGATGGTGTCGGCGAGGCCGAAGGCCAGTTTGCGTTCGCTGGTGCGGATCGAACTATCGCCCGCCGCCGGCTGCACGGCAAACAGGCCGGCGCGCTTGTCGGCATAGGGGAACTGATACCAGGGCACCTGGTCGAGAAACCCTGCATAGTCCGCCGCCACCTTGGCCTGATAGATGTCGGCGGCGGTGCGCTTGGCCGTCGTCGCCTCGGTGATGCGGCCGACCGTGTTCTCATAGGCCCACTGCAATATATGCTCGATCGAGTGGCTGGTGCCGATGATGACCAGCATCTGGTGGTTGGCGTAGTTGAACTTATAGGGAGAACTGGCGCGGATGACCATGGCGTAGTCCTGCCAGAAGCGGCCGACATAGGACCAGTAGGGGAAGCCGCTCGGCTGGTCCTTGTCGACGAA
Source organism: Mesorhizobium sp. M7A.F.Ca.MR.245.00.0.0 (assembly GCF_003997415.1). NCBI lineage: Bacteria > Pseudomonadati > Pseudomonadota > Alphaproteobacteria > Hyphomicrobiales > Phyllobacteriaceae > Mesorhizobium > Mesorhizobium sp. M7A.F.Ca.MR.245.00.0.0. The sequence goes on from NZ_RZTE01000002.1 coordinate 349,981, forward strand.
GCCGGCATATTCGCGCGCGGCGTAGACGATCGCCCATTCCGGATAGGTGAGGAAGGTCGATTCCTCCGGCCGCTGGTAGCCTGGGATCTCGGCGCGAACCTTGTCGGCCAGCGCCTTGGGCGGCGCGCCGTCAGCAATGCCGGGCAGCGGCGTCTTGTCGAGCGACGACGTCGTCAGAAAGCCGTAGCTCAGCCCGGCGATCGGGATGAGGATGACGATGACGATCACCCAGAGGATCGTCTTGATGATGCGCTTCAGCCAGCGGAACAGGAACATGCCCGATCAGGCCGTGGCGAAGTGTTCGTGTATGCGCCTGGCCAGCCGGAAGCCGACATAAACGGCGAAGCCACCAATGACGAGGTGCGGCAGGTTGGCGAAGAAGCGGGCCGGGAATTCGATATCGTTGAGGGAGCGGAAGCCGTTGATGAAGATACCGGCATCGAGGCAGCCGGAACCGGTGATCAGCCCGAGCACGCCGTCGAACAGGTAGACCGAACCGAACAGCTTGAAATAGAACACCGCCTGGCGGTGCGAGATGAAGGCGGCGGCCAATGCCCAGACGCCGGAGAAGGCGTGCAGCAGGTCGTCATACCATTGCAGCGAGAACAGGCCGAACAGATTGCCGTCGGCGTCGTTGAACGCCGGTATGTAGCCGATGGCGACGACGCCGAAGAACAGGAAGGCATAGGCGACGGCAAGCTTCTGGATGAGCGTCATGAAGTGTCCCCCTCGAAGAGTCCGCCTGAAAACAGACTCTGACGCTGGGATACTAACTGATTTTGGCGCGCGGTGAAGCGGCGCCCGCGAGATCGCCGGCGAAGGATATCGAGGGGCAAAAAGGCAGTCGGCGCCAGGATTTCTCCCAGCGCCTCCCTGTCAGATCAGGACACGGTCGCGGCAGCAACTTCCGTAAAGTCGTCGCGCCTTGCCGGCCTTGATTTTGACGGTCCTGCCAGTCCGCCGCCCGAGAGCAGCGTCCGTTCGGGACCACGCCGGTCTCCACCCTTGCGGGCTTTGCCCTGCGCACCATCGAAGGCTTTTGCCGTCCTTCATGGCAGCATCGGTCCGCCGTAGGCGTTGGCACGCTTTCCGCGGCCCCGTAGGTCTCGGCTCCGTCCCTCAAAACAGGCAAGCCTGCTCTCGCTTCGGGCCGTACGGGCCTCAGGAAATCCGCCTTTCACTTTGCCTTTCGGCTTGATGATCGGTAGCCGCCTGAGATGGGTTTAACGTACGCCGGGTAAGGGTCCTGGGGAATGGCCGGAGGCCTGTGGATAACGGGATTATCGGGGATCAAGCTGGATAACGAAATTTTCCTGTCCGCCACGATGGGCCTCATCGGCGGACATTCGGCCTTGCCCTGCCGCCCGGTGCGGTCTTCAATGCCGGCAAAGGATCGGACCTGCATGTCCGGCGCCGGGGAGGGCGGGTATTTGAAAGTTGGAGTGGTTCTCAACCCGATTGCCGGTGGGGGCCGGCTGAAACGGCATTGGCCTGATGTCGCCGTGTCGCTGAAAAAGCATTTCGGCGAATTCGAACTGCGCGAGACGCAAGCGGAAGGCGACGCCGAAAGGCTGGCAATCGATCTCGCGATGATTGGCTTCGACCTGGTGATCGCGGCCGGCGGCGACGGCACCGCCAGCGAAGTGGCCGACGGGCTGCTGCAAGCGGCCAGGGAAAGCGGCCGGACCACCGAGCTTGGGCTCTTGCCATGCGGCACCGGCATCGATTTCGCGCGTGGGCTAGGGCTGCCGAAAAAGGTCGATGCCGTGCTGAAGCGGATCGCCGAAGCCAAGCCCCGCAAGGTCGATGCCGGACGCATCTGCTACGTCGACGATCACGGCGCGCTGGCCAGCCGGCATTTCATCAACATCGCCAGCCTGGGGCTTTCCGGCGCCACTGACCGCGCCGTCAATGCCGACAAGCGCAAGGGCAGGATGTCGGCCAAGGCGCTGTTCCTGTGGCGCACCGTGGTCGAGTTCATCCGCTACCGCTTCCAGGAGGTCAGCATAACGGTCGACGACGGCGTCCCCGTCGAAGCGCGCATGGCGCTGGTGGCGGTGGCAAACGGAAAGTTCTTCGGCGGCGGCATGATGATCGCGCCGGATGCGGAACTGACCGACGGGCAGTTCGACATCGTCATCCTGCGCGCGGCCGGCAAGCTGAAGCTGATCTGGGACATCCGGCTGCTCTATGGCGGCCAGCATCGCAATCATCCTGCGATCACCATCCTGCGCGGCAGGAAAGTGGTGGTCGAACCGCTCGGCGATGTCGAAAAGAACGGCGCGCTGGTCGACATAGACGGCGAGTCGCCGGGACGCATACCCGCGACCTTCGAGATCCTGCCCGGTGCATTGACGCTCAGATACTGAATCAAGCCGTTGATAGATTGATTCAGATGGATCCGCCGATCCAGCCAACGCCCTGAAATCGTTTGATATCCAGCCGGCGTCAGAGTTCGAGCTTGGCCGGGAAACCAGGTGCGCGCAGGTCGGTGCCGACGGCATCTTCCAACAGTTTGACGATCTGGGTCGACCAGGCGCCGCCGCCATAGGCGGCCTTGCCTTGCTGAAAAATGGCGTTGACGCGCGATGCCAGCTCAAGCGGCACGCCGGACTGTTCGCTCATGGCGAGCGCGAAGCCGAGGTCCTTCAGCGCCAGGTCCATGGTGAAGCCGATGTCGTAGGAGCCGTTGAGGATGAGCTGGCTTTCGGTCTCATGGACGAAGCTGTTGCCTGAGGAGGCTGATATGGCGTGGTAGGATTGGGCGAGGTCAAGCCCGCCCTTTTTGGCCAGCATCAGCGCTTCGCCGGCGGCAACGAGATGGATGAAGGCGAGCATGTTGGTGATCACCTTGATCACCGCCGCCGAGCCGACCGGACCCATCAGGAACGACTTCGCGCACATCGCCTCGATGGCCGGTCGATGACGCTCGTAGAGCGCAGGATCGCCGCCGACCAGCGCCGTGATCTTTCCGGCCGCCGCCAGATGCACGCCACCGGTGACCGGGCATTCCAGCGTCTCGACGCCCCTGGCCGAGGCGAGGGCAGCGAGGCGGGTAATTTCGTCGCGGCCGTTGGTCGACATCTCGATCCAGGTGCCGCCTGCGGGCAGGCCCTCCAGCAGACCATCGGCGCCCGCCAGCACGGCTTCGCTCACCTTCGGAGAGGGCAGGCAGGAGATTGCGTTGCCGGCCCGTGCGGCGGCCTCGGCCGGGCTGCTCGCTGCGGTGCTGCCGAGCGCCACCAGGCGCTCGACGGCGGCGGGATCACGGTCGAAGACCGTGACGGCAAAGCCGTTGCGGATCAGGCTGGCGGCAAGGTTGCCGCCGAGGTGGCCAAGGCCGATGAAGGCGTAGCTTTCGCTCACGGCGTCAGCGGCGTCTGCAGCATCTGCAGATGCAGGTCCTTGCCCGTGTAAGGGTGTGCTTCGCAGACCGCCTCGTTGAGCTCGACGCCGAGGCCGGGCTCCTTCGAGGGGATGATTTTGCCGTCCTGCCACTCGATCTTTTTCTTCAGCAGCGTGGCGTGGAAACCGTCCCACTGCTTCAGCGATTCGAGGATGAGGAAGTTGGGCAGCGTCACCGCCAGTTGGATGTTGGCCGCACCGACGATCGGTCCGCAATAGCAATGCGGTGCGATCTGGATGTGGTAGGCCTCGGCCATCGCCGCGATCTTCTTGGTCTCGAGGATGCCGCCGGAGCGGCCAAGGTCCGGCTGCAGGATGGTCGCGGCGCGGTTCTCGATGACGCGGGCGAACTCGAACTTGGTCGTCAGGCGCTCGCCGGTGGCGATCGGGATCGAGGTCGCGCGGGCCACTTGGGCCATGACCTCAGGCATATCAGGTGGCACCGGCTCCTCGAACCACAAGGGATCGTAGGGTTCGATGGCGCGCGCCATGCGCAGCGCGCCGGACGCTGTGAACTGGCCGTGCGTGCCGAACAGGATGTCGGCGCGGGTGCCGACCGCCTCGCGGATCGCCTTGATCATGCGGGTGGACAGGTCGATATCGACGAGGCGCGGCTGATGGCCGTCGAAGGCGGTGTAGGGGCCGGCGGGGTCGAGCTTGACGGCATTGAAACCCTGCTCGACATATTCGAGCGCACAGGCAGCGGCGAGATCTGGATCGTTGTAGACGTTCTTGCCGTGCGCATCCTCGGAATGGACGCTGCCGCTGTGCGGATAGAGATAGGTGTAGGAACGCAGCGTTTCGTGCACCTGGCCGCCGAGCAGTTTATAGACCGGCTTGTCGGCTTCCTTGCCGATGATGTCCCAGCAGGCCATTTCCAGCGCCGAGAAGCAGCCCATGCCGGACACATCGGGGCGCTGGGTGAAGCCGGAGGAATAGGCGCGGCGGAAGAAATTCTCGATGTCATGCGGGTCGCGGCCGATGAGATAGCGCTCGGCCATGTCCTCGACCATCCGGGCGGTAACATGGGCCGAGAAGGTGGCGTTGTAGGCCTCGCCATAGCCGACGACGCCGCCGTCGGTGGTCAGCTTGACGAAGATGAAATACTTGCCGCCGATGCCGGGCGGCGGATTGCCGACAACCCAGGTCTTGACGTCGGTGATCTTCATTCTTGGTCCTCCAGAACCAGTTCGGCGCCTTTCCAACCGGTCATGATCGAGGCGGCGTTGGTGTTGCCGGTGATGTTGTCGGGAAAGATCGAGGCATCGATGACGCGCAAACCTTCCAGACCATGCACCTTGAGGCGCGGGTCGACGACGGCGCGCGCGGGATCCGGCCCCATGCGGCAGGTCGAGACCGGATGATAGACGGTGCCCGAGCGCTTCCGGAAATCCTGGACCAGATCGGCGTCCGAGGTGATCGAGGGACCGGGCAAAACCTCTTCCTCGATGATCTCGGCCATGGCAGGCATCGAGGCGATCTTGCGCACGAATTTCACCGCCGCCAGCATCTCCTCGACATCGGCATTGGTGGAGTAGGCATTGGCCGTTATCCTGGGGTAGTCGCGCGGATTGGCCGAGCGGATCATGATCTCGCCACGGCTCGACGGCCGGCAGTTGGACAGGCCGATGGAAAAGCCCGGCCATGGGTCGGGCGTCAGGATGGGGCGCTCGCCGCTCTTGGGAATGACGGTCGAGAAGGCCTGGAAATAGAGCTGCATGTTGGGCCGCGTCGCCGCATGGTCGGTGCGGAAGAAGCCGCCGGCATTGTTCATCGACAGCGACAGCGGGCCGGAGCGGGTCACGATATACTGCATGCCGACCAGCAGCTTGCCCCACCAGGGGCGCAGCGTCTGGTTGAGCGTCGGCAGCTTGCCCTTGAAGGTGTAGTTGATGCCGACATGGTCCTGCAGATGCGCGCCGACATTCTCGTTGGCGTGGACCATCCGGATGCCCAGGCCTTTGAGCAGGGCGGAAGGGCCGACGCCGGACAGCTGCAGCAATTGCGGCGAGTTGATCGAACCGCCCGACAGGATGATTTCGCGGCCGGCACGCGCCGTCTTCATCTCGCCGTTCTGCTGGTATTCGACGCCGACGGCACGCTTGCCCTCGAACAGGATTTTTGTCGCCAGCGCCTTCATCTCGACGCGGACATTCCCGCGCTTCATCGCCGGGCGCAGGAAAGCGCGCGCCGCCGACATGCGGCGGCCATTGCGGGTCGAGATCTGGTAGATGCCGACGCCTTCCTGGGCGGCGCCGTTGAAATCCGGGTTGAGCGGCAGGCCGGCCTGCTGGCCGGCGGCGAGATAGCGCCTGGTCAGCGGGTGGACGGCGTTAGAACAGTCTGTGACATGCAGCGGGCCGCCGACACCGCGCCATCGGTCAGCGCCGACCTGGTTGTCCTCGAGCGCCTTGAAGGTGGGCAGCAGATCGTCATAGCCCCAGCCGGGATTGCCGGCGGCTGCCCAGGCATCGAAATCCTCACGCGCGCCCCTGATCCAGACCATGGCGTTGATCGAGCTCGAACCGCCGAGCAGCTTGCCGCGCGGCCAGTGATCGGCATTGCCGGCGAGGCCCGGGTCCGGCTCGGCCTTGTAGTTCCAGTTGACGTCGGGATCGAAAAAGGTCTTGCCGTAGCCGAGCGGCATCTGCACGTAGAAGCGGCGGTCGGTGCCGCCGGCCTCCAGCACCAGCACCGAGAAGCGTCCCGAGGCCGAGAGTTTTTCGGCCAGGACCGAGCCGGCCGAGCCGGAGCCGACGATGATGAAATCATAGGTCTGCATGATGATGCGGCGGCTCCGGAAAATTGGCTGCAGCCTAGACGCGGCGGCGCTCCCAAGTCGCCGCGCCTTCCGGCATCAGTTGTGAAAAAAGCGACCGCCGAACTGGTCGAGTTTGCGGGGATACCCGACAATCGCGCTTGATATGCACCGGGGCGACAGCTTATGCGATGGGATCGGCCACTCTGCGGAAGGCAGGAAATCATATGCGGACCCTTCCTGACGCGTTCATTCCCGAACTGCCGGGCCACTACAGCGGCAAGGTCCGCGAGAACTATGACCTTGCGGATGGCCGGCGCATCATCATCGCCACCGACCGCCTCAGTGCCTTCGACACCATCCTGACGTCGATCCCCTGCAAGGGCGAGATCCTGACCCAGACGGCGCGGTACTGGTTCGAGGAAACCGCCGACATCTGCCCGAACCATGTTCTCGAATACCCCGACCCGAACGTCGTCGTCGGCACAAGGCTCGACATCCTGCCGGTCGAGATCGTCGTGCGCGGCTATCTGGCGGGAACCACCAGCACCTCGATCCTGACGCGCTACAAGCGCGGTGACCGCGACATGTACGGCATCCGCCTGCCGGATGGCCTGCGCGACAATGAAAGACTGGCGGAGCCGATCATCACGCCGACCAGCAAGGCCGCGCATGGCGGCCATGACGAACCGCTGTCCAAAGCCGAGATTCTCGAGCAGGGTCTTCTCACGCAGGCGCAGTGGGATACCGTATCGGACTACGCCTTGCGGCTGTTCGCCCGCGGCCAGCAGCGCGCCACTGAGCGCGGCCTGATCCTAGCCGACACGAAATACGAATTCGGCACCGACAAGAACGGGACCATCATTCTTGCCGACGAAATCCACACGCCCGACAGCAGCCGCTACTGGATCGCGTCGAGCTACGGACAGGCGCTTGCCGACGGCAGCCGGCCGGTTAGCTTCGACAAGGATTTCATCCGCTCATGGGTCTCGGCGCGCTGCGATCCCTACAGCGACCCGATCCCCAAAATACCCGACGAGATCGTCGAACAGGCTTCCGGGGTCTACGCGCAGGCCTATGAGGCGATCACGGGTAAGGAATTCTCGCCGGACCTTTCCGGGGACAGCGTGCTGGATCGCATCAGAGCTAACCTTGCAGGTTATTTTTGAGAGGTGCCCCTCTCAGCTAACGCCTGGTCTTAAGTCGCGCAGTCGACCCCCACTCCAAAACCCGAAGCCGCTGGAAATCAGGCGCAACCGCGCGAATGCCAGGGTTAGCTTATGGCCATGGAGGCCAGGAAACAGCAGCTGCGGCGCGTTGACCTGGTCCTGCAGCGGCGATACGGATCGATGATCATCAGCTCACAAGGATTTCTCGCATGGTGCACTACGCTGAAGGACGGCCGCTTGGCGATCTGACGCTGCGCACTCTGGCCATGCCTTCGGATGCCAATGCGGCGGGCGACATTTTCGGCGGCTGGGTGATGGCGCAGATGGACCTGGCCTGCGGCATCCGCGCCGCCGAGCGCGCCAAGGGCCGCGTGGTGACGGCGGCGGTCAAGGAAATGTCCTTCGCCAAGCCGATGAAGATCGGCGACACGCTGTGCATCTACACCCATGTCGAGCGCGTCGGCCGCACCTCGATGACGCTCAAGGTCGAAGCCTGGGCGCAGCGCTACCTCTCCGACCTGATGGAAAAGGTCACCCATGCCGATTTCGTCATGGTGGCGCTGGATGGCGAAGGCAAGCCGAAAGCGGTTCCCGCCGAAGGCTGACGAAAGCCGACTTCTCCCACGCATGGCCGTTTGTAACTGGAGCCATGTGGCGGACCTGTTTCGTGACATCCAATGGTTGCCTCAGTGCCCGATCCTGCTGCAATCGGAGGAGAGACAATGCGTCAACATCTGCTGAACGGTTGGCTCGTGGCAGCCCTGGTCGCGACGACCTGCCTGCTCGGCGTGACCGCTTATGCGGAGGTGAAGGAAGACATCTCGCGCAGTGCCTGCACGCATGGGGAACAGGCTCCCGGCAAGCAGGGCGCACGGTGTGATAGCTGTGGCGCCGCGCGATGCGATGTCCGCGCATCAGGAGCCTGAGCGGCAGCCGTCAGGGGACGGCATGAGCGGCAATCCGCCAGCCAAAACGGCGCGTGCATTCGGGCAACGATACGCGCAGCCGAGATAGAATTTCCGATCGGGCAAGCCGGATGTTGCGTGCGCGTCTGAATCCCTTGCAGCGCAAGGGTTTCAGACGCGGGCGCCGTCGAATTTTTCGCGCGCCGCCTTGACGCGCATGGTGTTCGCGCGCGCCCATTCGCTCAGTGCGCTGACGGGGATCAGCAGCTCGTGGCCGAGCTCGGTCAGCTCATAATCGACGCGCGGTGGAATGGTTGGAAACACGGTGCGGGTGACGAAGCCGTCACGCTCCAGCCCGCGCAAGGTGGTGGTCAGCATCTTCTGCGAGATGCCGCCGACGGCGGCGCGCAATTCGTTGAAACGCAGCGGTCCGTCGCCCAGCTTTCCGACGACCAGAACGGTCCATTTGTCGCCGACGCGCTGCAGGATTTCCGAGATGGCGCGGCAGTCTTCGGAGCGGTGTGGGTGCCTCGGTAACAAAAAAGTGCCTTCTTGTGCATCGCGTTTGCAGTATCTCATATAGCGCAGGTATCCAAATGATACCAGTACTTCGTGCAAGGAGAGCCCTTATGTCCAAACCCAAAATTGCCATCGTCGTCGGATCGACGCGCGCCGCTCGTTTCGCCGATGTGCCAACCCAGTGGATCGCCAAAATCGCCAAGTCGCATGCCGACATAGACGTCGAGATCGTCGACCTGCGCGACTTCCCGCTGCCGTTCTTCGACGAGGTCGCATCCTCCGCCTGGGCGCCGTCGCAGAACGAAGTGGCACAGCGCTGGCAGAAGAAGGTCGCCGAATTCGACGGCTTCATCTTCACCGCCGCCGAATACAATCATGGCCCGACGGCCGTGCTGAAGAACGCCATCGACTACGCCGCCAATGAATGGAACAAGAAGCCGGCCGGCTTCGTCGGTTATGGAAGTGTCGGCGGCTCGCGTGCCGTCGAACAGCTTAGACTGTATGCCGTCGAATTGCAGATGGCGCCGGTCAAGTCGGCCGTCCACATCGCCTGGGGCGATTTCCTCGCCGTCCGCCAGGGCGAGAAGAAGCTGGAAGACCTCGAGCATCTGAACCAGGCCGCCACCGCGCTGGTCAACGATGTTGCGTGGTGGGCCAAGGTGCTCAAGGCAGCGCGTCAGGCCGACGCCGTTGCCGAGGAAGTCAAGGCGGCCTGACCGCCAATTCGAGTTATCCTCCCAAGGATCCGGGGCGGCGCTTGCGTCGCCCTTTTTCAATTATAGCGGCTCGAATTGAAAGCTGGCGCCGGATCGGACGACGCGGCCGATGCCGGGCGAATCCAGATGCGCGCCGGCAACGAAACAATGTTCGTCGGCTGCAAGCGCCAGCAACCGCAACCGGCTTTCGCGCGCCTGGTCCTGATCGGCGTCGAATTCCCACGTCACCTCAGGTCGATCGAACTGAAGCGATGGGACGTGAACGGTGTCGCCCCAAATCAGAACGCGTTCGCCGCCGCTCGAAACGCGAAAGCAGCTATGTCCCGCTTCATGGCCATGAGCGTCGACAATGTCGACATGTGTCCCGATACGGTCTCCGGCTTCGAAGGGTTCCGCCATGCCGTGAAATCGTTCGAGCCGCGCTTCGGCGCGAAAAAAGCCGAGCTCTTCCGCGGGAACGAGCAAGCGCGTCAGGCGCGGGAAAGCGTCGCGGCCGTCGGCAAGCACAAGACCATGGATGTGGTCGAGATGCGTGTGGGTGAAGCAGACGGTACGGACTCGTCCGGCATCGATGCCAGCTTCGTCCAGCGCCTCGGGAAGTCGGCCCATGGTGGGATGCCAGGCGTTCGAGGCGCCGGTATCGATCAGGATGATCCCGTTTCCATCGTCAATCGCGAAGGCATTGACGGAAAGCCTGAGTTGACCAGCAACCAACGCGACTTGTTGCGGCAATTCATCGCCAAATGGCTTGTCGCCGCGTTGCCGAAGCCGTCCGATCGGCATGTCGACATAGCCATCGCGCAAGGAGGTGATGCGCAAATCACCAAGATCGTAGGTCTGATAAAGGTCGCCTGAAGCTATGCGGCGCATTTTTTCCGATCCGTCTGTAAACAATCGACAACATGCGACGGGCCAGCCGCGTCGGCAACCCGCCCCGTCAATTCGATCTATGCCATGTGTGCGTGCGTCGCCTGCCGTGACCGGATGATGCAGTCGGCGAGGCGGTCCGCCTCGTCCAACTCGTCGGTATGGTGCTGATATCCGGATGTCGCGACAGCCGCGAACACGATGCCAATCGGGGTGGACTGCTACATCGACGGGACTGCCATCTGGTCGCGCCCTTTGCCCTGATATATCCGGCTGCATTCCGTTACATGAGTGAAACCGTGAAGACATCCAGCCTGACCGGCGCCGTTTCCCCGATGATCCCGGTGCTCGTATGCGCGCTTGCGATCTTCCTGCTGTCCGGGATGGATGCGGCGATGAAGATCCTGGTCATCGCGGTCGGCGTCTACAACACCTTGCTGTGGCGCAGCGTGGTCGCGACCGTGGTCGCGGGCGCGGCCTGGCTGGCGGGGCCGCGCTTAAAGCCAACCGTTCCGGTGCTGAGGCTGCATGCGCTGCGTGCCGCGGTTGTCGGCGTCGTCCTGATATCCTTCTTCTGGGGCTTGGCCAGGCTGCCGCTCGCGGAGGCGATCGGGCTCAGTTTCGTGGCGCCCTTGTTTGCCCTGTTTCTCGCCGCGCTACTGCTGGGCGAACGGATTCGGCGCCAGGCTGTCTGGGCATCGTTGGCCGGCATTGCCGGCGTCGCCATCATCATGGCCGGCCAGTTCGGGAAGGCAGACTATTCGCAAGACGCCATGCTCGGCACGGCGGCGGTGCTCGTATCGACGGTGTTCTACGGCTACAATCTCATCCTCGCCCGGCAACAGGCGCAGTTGGCCAAGCCGATCGAGATCATGCTGTTCCAGAACCTTTGCGTTGCCATCCTGCTCGGCCTCGCGGCACCCTGGCTCGCCGTCGCCCTGCCGACCGATCTGTGGCTTCCTTTGGCCGGGGTGACGGTGCTGTCGCTCGCCGGGCAATTCCTGATGAGCTGGTCCTACGCCCGCGCCGAAGCGCAATATCTGATCCCGACGGAATACTCGGCCTTCATCTGGGCGGTCGCGCTCGGCTGGTTCTTCTTCGGCGAGGAGGCGACCTGGACCACCTTGGCCGGAGCATGCCTGATCGTCGCCGGCTGCCTGATCGCCGCGCGGGCCAATCCAAGGCTTGCCGAGCCCATCGAAATGGCGGTTTGAGCGCCGACGTTCAGCGCCCTGCAGGTTCGCGAAATACCCCAGTCTCCACCTCGTGGATGAAGTGAGCGATGAGAGCCGCGCATTGGCGATGATGCGTTTCGAGAAGCATGTGTCCGCTCTCAAAGACATGGATTTCGACTGCGTCGAGGTCGCGGCTGTAGGCCATGATCTCGTCCAGCGCGAAGAAGGCGTCGTGCCGTCCCCACAGCACGAGGCATGCTGGCTGTTGGTCGCGGAGATAGGCCTGGATGGCCGGGAAGCGGGCGATGTGCGAGCCATAATCGGTGAAGAGTTCGAACTGAATGTCGGTGTTGCCGGGCCTCGCCAGGCGCTCCGTATCGAGATACCAACCCTCGGGCGGAAACAACACCTTCAGGCGCTCGGGGAGACCGCCGATATATTGGTTTCGGGTCCCCTCGAAATTCATCCAGTCCGGCAGTTTGGCGCGGTTTTCTTCAGTCGGTTCGGCGAAGAATGCCTTCGGCGCGTCCCATTCCGGTCCCAGCCCCTCGTCATGAGCATTGCTGTCCTGCGCGATCAGGCCGAGGATGCGATCCGGCTGCCGTGTGGCGAGATGGTAGCCGACAGGCGTGCCGAAGTCAGTGATGTAGAGGAAGAATCGCTGGATGCCGAGGGCCTCGACGAAGGCTTCGATCGTGTTGGCCAGGTTCTCGAACGTGTAGTCATAGGCATCGATGGAAGGGGCGGACGAAAAGCCGAAACCGGGCAGGTCCGGCGCCACCACATAGGCTGTCTCCGCCAGCGGTTCGATGACATTGCGATAGACGTGCGACGAAGTCGGATATCCGTGCAGCAGCAGGATTGCCGGTCTGCCGGGGTCGCCGGCATGACGGTAGAAGATGTCGAGGCCGTCGACATTGATGGTTTCGTGGTAGGTCTTGTAACGATTGCTGCACATCCTCTCTCTCCCAGTGGTCCGCGCCGACCTGGCGGTGCTATGGGTTTGACACCACGTATCCCTGTGATAGTGGTTACATCATGTAACCGTATAATGCGGTTAATGAGGTTATGTTCCGTGGGCGATGCATACACCGAATGGGTGCCGGATCACTTCATCGGCGGGCATCCCGCTTTGGACCTGTCGAATGCCGTGTTCGACCGGCGGGCGCCGGCAGCTGATAATGAACTGTTCAAGTCCGTCCGGGATGTTGCGAACTGGTTCAACGCCTCAGGGCTTGCTGACGATCGCCAGGCGCAGGCCGTTGCCGAGATAGCGGATGGGCGGTTCGTGGAGCGCGTCCGCGAAGTGCGGGAGGCGTCATTTCAGATTTTCGAGTCGATCGCCGCGGGCAAACCGTCTGCGGAAGAACCGCTAGATCATGTCACCGTTTCACGGGAACGGCGAGCTGCTCTAACTCTTTGTTTTGACGCAATCCCGGACGGAAAACCGCTTCACACTTTTCCTGGAATTGCTCTAGGCGTGTTATTCTCGCGCACGGCAAGCTCGCTTGCCGCCGGCTCTATCGAACTGGATGGCACCAGGCCGAAGCTTGCCCTTGCCCGGTGGCGGGACCCGGACGCCGTCACCGCCTTGCTGGCCATGCTGTCCATTGAAGCGTTCTTCACCCTGCCGCGCGACAGGCTGCATTCCTGCCCTCGCTGTGGCTGGCTTTTCCTCGATACGTCGCGAGGCGGCAAGCGGCGCTGGTGCAGCATGCGCACCTGCGGCAATCGCGAGAAGGTCTCGCGCCACCGAGATCATGCCCATGCCTAGACCCGGGTTAGCCACGTCGTTTTGCTGCGGGCAGGCCGAATACCGGCGCGTCACTCCGGAAGACCGGCCTTGCGAAAACCATCGACGAAATGCTCGAGCGTAGCGGCGTCGCGGAATGGCTCGGTCGTCGCCCAGTGATGGGTTGTGAAATGCGGGTTGCCGACGAGGAACAGTTCAGCCTCAGCGCGCGCCTCGTCGAGCCGGCCGAGTTGGGCCAGGCTGGCGGCCAGGAAACGGCGGGAGCTTGTGCGATAGGTCTCGTCACGGCGCAACGTCTCGATAGCGGCTTGGTAGTCGCGCGCCGCATATTGCGCCTGGCCGAGCGTCAGATAGTACCAGCTCGCCGGAAACGGGTTCAGCCGGAACGCCTTGCCGATGTGCTCGAGGCCTTCTTCGACCCGGCCGGCCAGGACCGCGATGTCGGACAATGCCGCCCAGGTGTCGGCCTCGTTCGGGTCGAGCTCGATCGCCTTGGCGAATTCCGCATCCGCTTCAGTGAAGCTGCGCTCATAGGCAAGCAGATAAGCCAGGATCCAGCGACAGCCGGCATCGTTGGGATCGATCGCCACGGCCTTGCGCGCCAGCTCCAAGGCTACGCTGCGGGCAGCTTCGGTTGGTCCGCCCCAATGCACCCGTCCCATCCAGTGGTTCATGGCAAGCCAGCGATAGGGCTCGGCGTAATCAGGATCGAGCGACACCGCGCGCGTCAGCATCAGATGCGCTTCCTGCGCCATCTGCGGCGAATCGTCGATCAGCTTGCGCGCCCGCACGCAGAGATCGTAAGCCTCGAGATTGCTGGGTCGGTTGCGCGGCGGCGGCGCGCGCAGACGGCCAAGCAACGCCTCCACAATCTTGGCCGTAACCTCGTCCTGAACGGCAAAGATATCGTCCAGGCCGCGATCGAAGCGTTCCGCCCACAGATGATCGCCGCTCATCGCGTCGACCAGCTGTGCGTTGATGCGCACGCGCCCCGCGGCGCGTCTTGCGCTGCCTTCCAGCAGGTAGCGCACGCCAAGATCCCCGGCGATCTCGCGCACGTCCATCGCTTTTCCCTTGTAGGCAAAGGTCGAGTTGCGGGCGATGACGAACAGGCCGGAGATCCTGGACAGGTCGGTGATGAGGTCTTCGGTCAATCCGTCCACGAAGGAATCCTGCTCGGGATCGTTGCTGAAATTGACGAAGGGCAGCACGGCTATCGATGGTTTGTCGGGCAGCGGCAAGGGTTTTCGCTTGGCCTCGCCGAGCTGTTCGACGGCCCCCGTGAAACGGTAGCCGACGCGCGGAACGGTGGATATCCATTCGCCGTTCTCGCCGACAGGACCAAGCAGCTTGCGCAACTGCGCGATCTGGACGGTGAGGTTGCCTTCCTCCACGGCCGTGCCCGGCCATGCAGCGTCCATCAACTCGGCCTTCCCCAAGATTTCACCGGGCCGCCCGACGAGTGCTGCAAGCAGGCTCAGCCCGCGATAGCCAACGGCAACGGGGACGTCGTTCCGAAGCAGCGTTCCCGCACCCGGATCAAGCACGAACGGACCAAAGGCAAAACGCGATCCCTGCATAGGCGCATCTATAGAGCAATTTCAGGAAAAGTGTGAAGCGGTTTTCTGTTCGGAATTGCGTCAAAACAAAGGGTTAGAGTAGTTTGCCGGTTCCGTGAGCCGGTGAACCGCTCTGGCTCGTTTGGAAGTTTTGAGAACTATTTGGGAGGGCTTAATTACGGCGCCGTCCGTATCGCGCAGAATTCAACCTCATCGAGAGCCCCAGACCCTCAAACCATATGGAGGTTGCCATGACCAATACACTTGCATCAGCCCAGCGTTGTGCAGCGCGACCGGGAACGCCCGTGCGGCCGGCATCGCGCCGGCTCCTGAAGACCCTGCGAAGCATCATAGCGAGTTGGCACGATCGGGCCTGGCGCGAACGGATACGCTTTCGCTGGCAACTCAGGCAGATGTCGAAGGACAATCCGCATCTGATCGACGATATCGGCCTGACGATACAGCAGGTCGAGGGAGAGATCGCCAAGCCCTTCTGGGAACGATAGAGCGAATGCCGCAATTGCGTCGGGCGTCAGCGCACCGCCTCGCGATGGGCGCCCAAACCGAGGTCGCTTTGGGCGATATGCATCAGAGGGCATCCATATGTACGCCATTGGTAATCTGAGTGCAGCCGGGCAGGCCGAATTGCTCGGCCCACAGACATAGTGAACCTGCTGCTGCGTTGAGCGCCGCGCCGCGTTCTGTCAGCGAATAGACTACCTTCGCTGGAACCACGGAAAAGACCTTGCGGTCGACAAGGCCGTCCGCCTCCAGTTCTCGCAATTGTTGCGCCAGCATCTTTTCACTGATGCCAGAGAGCGCCTGCTTCAATCGACCAAATCTGCGCGACGCCGTTCCGAGCTCGCAAAGGATATCTACTTTCCACTTTCCTTCGACCATCCTGACGGCCGCTGCAAAGCCATTGTCCGCGGAATTGTTCATCGCGCGTTCCTTACCTTCTGGTGACCACTTACGCCCGGGTGCGTATCGCGCGCCGCTCGTTTTGACATACCTCTCAAGACGATCACAGCAAAACGCGGTCTGACGCCGCCAATTGATATGGAGTGTGGAATGAAGCTTTCAATCACGGTTATTGGAACGGGCCGTATGGGCTCGGCGCTCGCCGGCAGCCTGCTTCAGTCCGGATACCCGACGACTGTCTGGAACAGAACCAGACAGAAGACCGATCCACTCGCCAGGCTGGGCGCAATCGTCGCGCCCTCCGTCGAGGAAGCCGTGAACGCAGGCGAGATCATCATTGTGAATGTCAGCGACTATGAGGCGACAAAAGCGCTTCTCCACAGTGACGCCATCGCCTCAGCCATTCGCGGCAAGCTGATCGTGGAGTTGACTTCCGGGACGCCAAATGGCGCACGGGAAGCGGCTGAATGGTATAGGGAGCACGGCGCAAACTACCTTGATGGCGCGATCATGGCGACGCCGGATTATATCGGCACGGAAGCCGGAACCATCCTGCTTGCCGGGCCAAGGGCGGCTTTCGACACGAACCGCGATGTGTTTCGCGCTTTGGGTGGCAATGTTCAGCACGTTGGCGAAGAACCAGGGCGTGCGAACGGGCTCGATAGCGCACTACTGGCTATCATGTGGGGCGCTCTGTTCGGGACGCTCCATGCGATCGCCGTGTCGCAGGCCGAAGAGATCGAACTCGGTGAACTGGCGCGGCAGTGGTCCGCGACGGCGCCGGTCATTGACGGCCTGGTGACCGACCTCATCAAGCGGACGAGCGCTGGCCGATTTGCCAGCGATAACGAAACGCTCTCGTCGATCTCGGCGCACCACGGCGCAATGCAGCATCTATTGGAGTTGATGCAGTTCCGCGAAATCGACCGTTCAATAGTCGATGGTTATGATGCGATATTCAAACGGGCCATAGCGGCGGGCCACTTGCACGATGATTTCGCCGCGCTCTCGAATTTTCTGGCGACAGGGAAGTAGCATGCCTTTGACGCATCTCATTGATAAGTATTGTGCATCGTGGTCCACCGAAAACGCCGAGAAGCGGCGGGTGTCGCTGTTATCGATCTTGAGCGATGGCGCGACGTATACCGATCCAACCGTTCACGCAGTTGGTGCTGAAGAACTTCTAGCCCACATTGCAGGAATTCAGAGCGAGTATCCGGGTGCATGCATTCTGCGGACCAGCAACGTGGATGTTCATCGCGGCGTCGCGCGCTTCGCGTGGAAGTTTGTGATGCCTGACGGTTCGTCTTTACCCGAGGGCCTGGACATCGCTTTTCTGGATGAGGAGCAGAAACGGATAACGCGCATCATTGGCTTCTTCGGTTTGTTGAAACCAGTTCGATCTCTGGCAGAGGGCGGCGTCAGCTAACCGGTCAAAAGCTGACATTCGAACATGTCAGCGCACCGCCTCGCGTTGGGCGCCGGGCAGGCGGGTGGCGATCAGCTTGTCGATGCGGCGGCCGTCGAGATCGACCACCTCGAAGCGCCAGCCCTGGGCGTCGACGCATTCGCCGGTCGCCGGCAGATGGTGCATGTGCGACAGCACATAACCGGCGACGGTTTCGTAATCGCGGTTTTCCGGCAGATCGATGCCGAGAATGTCGGCCATCTCGTCGGCCTGCATGTAGCCGGCGAGCAGCCACGAGCCGTCCTCGCGCTTGACCGCGTTTTCCTCATCGCCGGCGTCGGTGTCGGCGCGGAACACGCCGGTGATGGCTTCCAGAATGTCGGCCGGGGTGACGATGCCTTCGAAATGGCCGTATTCGTCATGCACCAGCGCCATCGGCACGTCGGATTCCTTCAGCTTCTGCAGCACATCCAGCGCGTCGGCCTGGTCGTAGACGATGGGGGCTGCGCGCACATGCCTGCGCGGGTCGAGCACGCGGCCGGCAAGCAGTGCGGCCAGCACGTCACGCGTCTGGACGACGCCGACCATGACGTCGACGCCGCCGTCGCCTGCCGGCAGGCGCGAATGCTGGGTTTCCATGAGCAGCTTGCGGATGGCCGCCTCGTCGGATTGCAGATTGATCCAGTCGACTTCGGTGCGCGGCGTCATCACCGCGCGCACGGCGCGGTCGCCAAGCCGCATGACGCCTGCGATCATGCGCCGCTCGTCGGATTCGATGGTGCCGTGATGCTCGGCCTCGGCGACCAGCATCT
This sequence comes from Mesorhizobium sp. M7A.F.Ca.MR.245.00.0.0, assembly GCF_003997415.1. Taxonomy (NCBI): domain Bacteria; kingdom Pseudomonadati; phylum Pseudomonadota; class Alphaproteobacteria; order Hyphomicrobiales; family Phyllobacteriaceae; genus Mesorhizobium; species Mesorhizobium sp. M7A.F.Ca.MR.245.00.0.0. The sequence goes on from NZ_RZTE01000002.1 coordinate 367,948, forward strand.
TGATCTCCTCATCGGTGACCTTCTCCTCGCTTTCGCCGCGCTGGCCGAGAAGCCACAATATGGTGCGGCCGGAGAAATCGAGCAGGAAGACCAGCGGCGCCGAGACGGTGGCGAGGATGGTCATTGCCGGAGCGACCCTGGCGGCGACCCGCTCGGGGTCACGCAACGCGATCTGCTTGGGCACCAGTTCGCCGACGATCAGCGAGAAATAGGTGATGATGGCGACGACGATGCCGACGCCGAGCGGATCGGCGACGGTCTCGCGGATGCCGGTCGAAGCCAGGAACTGCGCCAGCCGTTCGCCGAGCGTGGCGCCGGAAAAGGCGCCGGAGAGGACGCCGACCAGGGTGATGCCGATCTGCACCGAGGAGAGGAACTTGCCGGGATTCGAGCCAAGCTCGAGCGCGCGGCCGGCGCCATTGATGCCTCGGTCGATCATCGCTTTCAGGCGGGCCGGTCGCGACGAGACGATGGCAAGTTCGGACATCGACAGAAGGCCGTTCACACAGATGAGGACGACCACGATAGCGATTTCTACGTATAACATGAGCGGTCAATAGCATTGCGGCGCGGTCTTCGAAAATAGTCCGACGTGATTTTTGAGAAATGACCGGCATTTCGGTCACGCGGCATCCCAGGGCGGCGTCGAAAAATGTTCGACGAGGGCGTCGACGACAACCCGTACCTTTGGCGTGAGCGCGCGCGTTACCGGCCAGACGGCATGCACGACGATGTTCTCGACCAGGCAGTCCGACAGCACCATTTCGAGATCGCCGCTTTTGAGGCTGTCGGCGGCCAGCCATGTCGGCAGGAAGGCGATGCCGCAGCCGGCGAGCGCTGCATCCAGCATCGGTTCGCCATGGCCGAGAACGAGTCGCGCCTTGGGCATGAAGGTTGCGAGATGGCCGTCGGAATGCCTGATCACCCAGGGCCGGACGATGCCCTCGCGACCGTAGCCGATGACGCTGTGATCGGCGAGATCCGCGACCGATTGCGGCCGGCCATGCCTGTCGAGATAGTCGGGAGCCGCGCATATGGCCGAGCGCTGGGCGTAGAGGCGCCTGGCCGCAAGCGACAGGCTGTCGTCGAGTTCGCCCATGCGGATCGCCAGGTCGATGCCCTCCTCGATCAGGTCGACGCGGCGGTCATTGAAGGAGACTTCCACCGTCAGGTCCGGAAATTTCCTCGAAATCTCGAACAGCACGGGCGCGACGCAGCGTCGGCCGAAGGCCAGCGGCACGTCGATCCGAAGCCGGCCATACGGGACCTGACGGCGCGAGGCAAGCAGCGACTGTGCGGCTTCGATCTCGGCAAGGGCCCGGACGCAGGCTTCATAATAGCTGACGCCTTCGCTGGTCGGGCTGAGGCTGCGGGTGGTGCGGTTCAGCAAGCGAACGCCGAGTCTCTGCTCCAGCTGCGCGATCGATTTGCCGATCGCCGACTTCGTCACATGCAGCCGCTCGCCGGCGCTGGTGAAGCTGCCGGCCTCCACCGCCTGAACAAACGCGACGATGCCTTGCAGGTCGGCCGTTTCCATAGCGATTTCCTATTGTCGACTTTTAATCCGCAATCAGTGTCAAATTATACCGCACGGAAGCACTATTTTCTATAGTCGAAAGGCATAAATGTCTCGCCTGGCATCAACGCACGGAGCGCGACACGACATGAGCACCCCAATCAACAGATCTTGGCAGATGAGCGGTTTTGGCCTGTCGAGGCTAAGCCAGGTGGAAGGCAAGGTGCCCGAGCCAGGGCCGCACGATTTGCTGGTGCGGACCAAGGCCGTGTCGCTCAACTACAAGGACAAGATGATCGTAGACGGCGTGCTGATCCCCGACCTTGCCTTTCCCTTCGTGCCGACATCCGACGCGGTGGGTGAAGTGGTGGCCGTCGGCAGTGCGGTCAGCCGCTTTCAGGTCGGCCAGCGCGTGCTCGGCCAGGTGATCGCCGATTGGCCGGATGGCGACGCACCGCCGGTGCTGCATAAGCACACGCTGGGGTCGTCGCTGTCGGGCATGCTTTCCGACCATGTCATCTTCGGCGAGGACGCCGCGGTGCTGGCGCCGCCATCGCTCGGCGATATCGAGGCCGCGACATTGCCGATCGCGGCGCTGACGGCCTGGTTCGCCATGGCCGAAGCGACCAGACCGGTGCCGGGCCAGACCATTCTGATCCAGGGCACCGGCGGCGTGTCGCTGTTTGCGCTGCAGTTCGCCACCGCGTTCGGCCTGCGCGCCATCGTCACCTCAAGCAGCGATGAAAAGCTTGAGCGGGCGAGAAAGCTCGGCGCCTGGCAAGGGATCAACTACCGCACGCAACCGGCCTGGGATGAGGCCGTGCGTGAGCTGACGAATGGGCTGGGCGTCAACCACGTGCTGGAAATGGTCGGCGGCGACAATGCACGGCGATCGCTGAATGCGCTCGCCGCCGATGGTCGGCTGTCGATCATCGGCCTGTTGGGCGCGATGGAGCTCAGCTTCCCTATCATGCCCTTCATGCGCAACCGCATCACCGTGCAGGGCCTGTCGGTTGGCCATCGCCGCGCCTTCGAACGTATGAATCAGGCGATCGAGGCGCTGGCGATCAAGCCGGTCATCGACAAGCTCTTTGGCTTCGACGAGGTGCCGCAAGCCTTGCAGCATCTGGAGAAAGGGCCGTTCGGCAAGATCGTGATCACCACGAACTGACTTTTGCGATGGTCAGGGCAACTGCTTCAACACGCCGACAATTGCCTCGCCATCCGTGAAATAGGGATCGCCGCCGCCATTGCGTCCTGTACTGGTGGCGCCGACGCCCGATATATCGCTGGTCGAGATCAGCGTGCCGGCGGTGGCCAGGTCGCGCATCAGGAAATCGCGCTCGGCGTCGATGTCGGGGCCGATATGGTGGGTGACGGCGCCGGTGTCGTGGCTGAGGCCGACGCCGCGATCGAAGCTGGCCGAGCCCAGCCACAGCGGCCGGCCATCGTCGCCGCTTGCATCGGTCAGCCAGAAGCGGACATGATGCCGGCGGTCGGCGCTGAGGCCCTCCGGCTTTTCGAAGGCGAGATCCTGGGCGCGGCCATCGAACAGCAGCCTGCTGACCGGCGCATCGGGGTAGGGGTGGTCGAACAGCACGCTTTCACCGATCTCGATCGCGGTCTTCAGGGTCACGGCGTCGGCGGTGTCCCAGCCGGCGACGGCGAAGGCGTGCACTACTTCCTTTCGCGTACCGACAAGACCGACATTGATGGGATCGCCCGGAATGCCTTGTGGCGTGTGCGTCACCATCTCGAAGCTGTGCTTGCGAAAGCCGCGATCGTGAAACGTCCAGAATTCCGGTGCGGCAAAATAGGCGAGCGCCAGATAGGCGGCCAGCAAGGTCGCCACCCAGATTGCAACGCGTCGCCGAAAACTTCGCTGGCTCATGAACGCCGCCCGATCCGTGCGGTATCTGTTGCCTGCCGGACCCTGGAAATCAATGGCCAGCAGCGCGCCGCCGGTCTATCGTGGGCCATCGTTTCCTCGCGGGGGCAGCAATGGAGCGGAAGCTGGCAAGCCGCAAGCCAATGGCGTTGACCGCCGAGCTTGTCGCGCAAGTTGAGCGTGTCGAGCCTGATCCCGGGCCAGAGCCCGGAACCAGCGAGCACACCGATGTGGAGTTCGATGGCCTGGTCGAAAAGCTGCTTTTGCAGCATCGTCCCGAGACGCTTTGGGTCTTTGCCTACGGGTCGTTGATCTGGAACCCCGAATTCGCCTATGTCGAGCAGCGCCCGGCCACGGCGCCGGGATGGCACCGCTCGTTTTGCCTGAAACTGACCCGCTGGCGCGGAACCCGCGATTTGCCGGCCCTGATGCTGGCGCTCGATCGAGGCGGCAGTTGCAATGGCATTGCCTATCGGCTGCCCGCGGAAGATCATTTCGGGCAACTCGGCCAGTTGATGCGCCGCGAGATCGATGCCAACCCGCCAACCAACGTGCCATGCTGGATCAAGGTCAAGACCAGGGACGGGCCGCTGCGTGCCCTGGCTTTCGTCGCCGCGCCGGACGGCAGCGCCTATGCCGGCCGGTTGCCATTGGAGCAGGTTGCCGACACTCTGGCACGGGCTGCCGGTCATTGGGGCTCTTCGGCGCAGTATTTGTTCAGGACCGTGAGCAAGCTTGAAGAGAGCGGCATCCGCGACCGGAATCTCTGGCGCATCCAGGACTTGGTTGCACGGCAGATCGCCGCTTCAACCGGTGGCGCCGATTAGGCTGATCTCTCCCTAACGGCAGGCGCGATAACCGTTTTTGCGGTTCTTGATGTCGAAATGGAAATGGTTGCGGTGGTCGTAATTGTAGCCGGGGCCGAGTACGGTGGTGAAGTACTGGCAGCCGTCGGCGCGCACATTGTTGAGGAAGCCGCGGGTGCGGAAGGCGAACAGGCCGGGCTTGCGCACGTCGATGTCGTCGCCATTGTTGAGTTCGATGCTCATGACGTCGAGCGCATTTCCCTTGCCATGCTCGGACAGGACACCTTCGCCGGCAATCCTGCGGCAGGAATAGCTGGAGCCCTGGTGGATGGTCTTGACGCCGGAGAAATAGCGCCAGCGGGCGGAGGGGACGAGCTCGTTCTTCGTCCAGCCGGCAAAGGTGGCGGCCATGTCGCAGGTCAGGGTCGCGGCGGGTTTCATCTGGATGTTGCCGATGGCCGAAACCTTGACCGGATAATCGATGCCGCACTGGCCTTCATGGATCGGCGCCAGGTCGGTGTAGGCGACATCGAGACGCTTCAATTGCTGCCGGCAGTCGGTTTCGCTGGCCGGCATCTGCTCGACGGGCGACATCGGCTCGTCCATGCGCGGATAGGCGGCCTGCGTCATGTATGGATTGGAAGGGACAAGCTTCTGCATGCCGGCATATTGCGGCACGGCAGCCGTCTGCGCGCCGACGTCGACGGCCGGCTGCAGCGACAGCACACTGCCGGTGTTGCAGGCGGAAAGCGCCGCCAGCGCCAGGCCGGCGGTCAGCATTGCTGCATATTTTGCCTGGCGCGCGGTGGCGAAAAACACGGCCCGAAATTTGCCGGCCATTGGCGGAATCCCGTTGATGGATATCCGGCATTTTAACGATCAAGGGTAAAGGAAAACTCAGCGCCCGCGTTCATGCCTGCGGCCGAATTGCGGCACGCGGCCTGGATCAGCCATGCTCACTGGCAGAACGTGCCGCCATGCCGGCGCGGTTCGAGATCGAGATGGAAATGCAGGGAGTGATCAGGATCGGCGCCCGGACCGAGCACCGTCTTGAAGGGTCCACAGGCTGCCTTGCGCACGGCGTTGAGGAATTTGGCGTCCTTCTCCGGCGGCGCCGGGCCGACCTCGATCTTCTTGCCGTCCGACAGCGTGAAGCTGGCGATGTCGAGCGCGTTGCCAAAGGCGTGTTCCGACAGTTTTCGGGTGCCGTTGCGTGGCCGGCAGACAAAAGCCGATGCCTGGCCGATCGATTTCAGGTCCTCACCGAATTCGGCTTTCGCCGCCGGCTGGATGACATCGGCGGCAAAACGCGCCGTCGCCTCGGCCATCTTGCAATTGAGCTCGGTGCCGGGGCCGATGGCGACGGACTTTCCAAGGGTCTTCAGCACGATGGGGTAGGGGATCGAACAGCCGATTTCGGGCTGGCTTTCCGCCTTGTGTTCTTCGAATTCGACGCCGAGCGTCTTCAGCCGTTCGCGGCATGCGACTTCCTCGGCTGGCATTTTTTCATCGGGCAGATCGGCCGAGCGCGGATCGGGCAGCATCTTCTTGTCATCTGCATCGGGCGGCTTGTGCGGTGGCTGCGGGGCAACTGTTGGCGGCTGAGCCTCGGGCTCCGCGATGTCGGGTTTTGGTGTCGGCGTTGGCGCGACCGCGGGCGGCTCCGGTTCGCTTTCGGTATCGGTTGAGGGTTCGGGAACTGACGACTCGGGGAGTGCCTGCTTTTCCTGGCGGGATTTTTCTTCGTTGGAACCTTCGGGCGCGCCGGTGGTCTTCGGAGCTTCCGTCTTCTGCTCCTGCGGCTTTGCAGTGTCAGCCTTCCGAGCGTCCGCCGGGCGCGGTTCCGGCACCGGAATGCCGGGCGCTGGTGCCGGAACAGATGGTCCAGGCACCGGAGCATCGGCAGGCAAGGGCAGCGGAGACTGCGTTTTCTGCTGTGTCTGCTTCGGCGTAACCGACCGATGTCTTCGTGGTTTCAGGCGCTTTCCGCCTCGCGGTTTAAGAGGCTGTTCGGCTCGTGGAGTCAACGGCTGCTCTATCCTCGGCGTCAACGGCTGGTGATGCCGATGGCGATGTCTCGCCTCGGCCGGCATTATCAGCAAGGCCGTGACGGCCATGACGAACAAGATCCTGAACGTTCGGGAAAAGATAAGCGGCCCCATCGCCGTCAACGGCGCCGACGCAAGGTGGTTGCCTCGGCCGCATCACGAACGGTAACCGCTCCGTTACGCACCTATCGCTTCCAACCCTTCCTCCAGCCAGTCGGCGAGCAGTGGCATGCCAAGCAGGTATTTTGCGGTGCGCTTGTTGGCGCGTTCGCGCGCGGCCGCCAGTGCGTCCGCCCATTCGGTGGCGTCGTAGTCGCCGCGACCGACCCAGGCCAGCGCGATCAGTTCGGCTGCTTCATCGACATTGAGGTCGTTGATCAGCTCACGCAGCTCTTCCTCGGTCAGATTCTCGGAGCTTTCCTCGGCAAGGCCGTCATGGTGATGGTTGACATGGGACTCGCCGTCGAGCTCGACCTCATGCTCGGCGCCATCGGCATAGTCTTCATTGACGGCCGCACTCAGCGCCTTGGCCTTGAGGATGAACAGGCGCACAGTGTCGGGGCCGATCGAAAGCTCCCAGTCCTTTTCAAGCCGCCGCTGCAAGGGCCGTCTCCCTCAGGTCGTTTGCCGGATGATAGCGGATTTGCGGCATCCGTCACCTGATGTTCTCCGCACGCGATTTTCCGGGATGAAACGCAAGCCGACCGGCGTTAGTGTTGCATTCTCACCCTCCAGGAGGCTTCGATGCATAAAAGAGTGCTGATCCAGGTGGCGACTGCCCTTGTCGCGCTGCAGTTCCTTGCCGTTCCAGTGTTCGCCGCCGGCGGTGAGAGTGGCGGCAGCGATCAGACGGTCACCCAATGCAAGAAGGGCGAAGTCTGGGACAAGAAGAAGAAAAAGTGCGTCGCACCCCAGGAGGGCATGCTCGACGACGACAGCATCTATGATGCTGGCCACGCGTTGGCGATGGCCGGGCGCTATGACGAGGCGATCGCCGTGCTCAGCCTTGCCGCCAACAAGCAGGATCCGCGCATCCTCAACTATCTCGGCTATTCGCACCGCCATTCCGGCCGCGTCACCGTCGGCCTCGGCTATTACGAGGAAGCGCTGCGCATCGATCCGAACTACACGCTGGTGCGCGAATATCTCGGCGAAGCGCATCTGCAGATCGGCGATCTGGCCGGCGCCCAGCAGCAGTTGATGGAAATCGAGAAGCGGACCGGCAAGGGTTCGCGCGAATATGGCATGCTGGCCGAGCAGATCGACCATTTCATGAGAAGCTGAAAAGATCCCAGGGCTCCTTCCAAGCGGCCGCGAGCGATCGCGGCCGCTTTTTGTTGCCCCCAGCCTCATTCACCGCCCTGGCTGATGAAAACGGGGATGATTTTAGCAAAACCGATTTTTGGGCGTGAAAAACCCGCTGACATTGCTATATTCAGGGAAATTGCGGTGAAACGGTTCCGTTAGCCCGAGGCTGCCGGACCCGTTTTCTTTTTGTACCCATCGACAAGGCTTTCCCCGAAACGCGGGGGTGGCAGCAGGAAAGGTCAGGCATCATGAACAAGGTCCCGATGACAGGCGAGGGGTTCGCGTCATTGAAGGAAGAACTGCGCTGGCGCCAGCAGGAAGAGCGGCCGCGCATCATCGAGGCGATCTCCGAAGCGCGCTCGCATGGCGACCTGTCCGAAAATGCCGAATATCATGCCGCCAAGGAGGCGCAGAGCCTTAACGAGGGCCGCGTCAACGAGCTTGAAGATTATATCGCGCGGGCCGAAGTGATCGACGTCAGCAAGCTCAGCGGCGACAAGATCAAGTTCGGCGCCACCGTGGTGCTGGTCGACGAGGACACCGAGGAAAAGAAGACTTACCGGATCGTCGGCGACCAGGAGGCGGACGTGAAGTCCGGCCGCATCTCGATCTCCTCGCCGATCGCGCGTGCGCTCATCGGCAAGGAAGTCGGCGACGCCATCGAAGTCAATGCGCCTGGCGGTGCCAGGGGATATGAGATCGTCCAGGTGCAGTTCATCTAGGGGATTTGAGGGGGGCGCGGCTGCGATTTTTAAGCTGAGGTTTGCGCCGCCCCTCATCGCCCTGCCGGGCATTTCTCCCCGTATAGTGACGGGGAGAAAGATGCTCTCATCGACGATTTCGCCGATTTTCAACGTAGCAGAATAGACGCTGGCCTTGCGTTCAGCTCTCTTCTCCCCGTCGTTATACGGGGAGAAGGTGCCGGCAGGCGGATGAGGGGCAGCGCCAGCCTTTCCGATTGACTTCAATTCTTGCCAGCGTTGGCCTTGCCAAGGACCTGGAGTCCCGCCAGCCTTTCTGCCTCCGCCACCACCCCCGCCGGCATCACACGCTTCCCGGGCACTGCCAAAAGCGTCGACGCATATTGCCCGCGCGGACCCGTCAACCCGGGCTCGGTCGCCAGGAACACCGCAACCGTTGGCAGGCCGAAGGCGCTGGCGAGATGGGTCAGCCCGGTGTCGGCGCCGATGACCAGTTCCGAGCGGCCGATGAACGCAGCGATGTCGGCCAGCGGTGACTTTGGCACCACAACTGTCGATGGCACTGCCTTGGCAATGGCTTCGGCCACGGCCTTCTCGCGCTCGTTCGCCCAGGTCGTGACCGGCGTTATCCCCCGCTCGATCAGGAGGCGCGCGGTTTCAATCCAGTCTTCGGCCGGCCATTTCTTGTCTTCGCGGCTGGTGCCGTGCAGCAGGAAGGCGGTTTTTCCGGCGATGCCCGCCAGAGTGCCGACGGGCGGCACGATGCCGGAGTCCAGGGTCGAAAGATCGGGCTGATAGCCGAGCGCCAGCCCGAACAGCCGCCGTGTCCGTTCGATGGCGTGCAGGTCGCGCGGTACGGGATAAGTGGCATCGTAGAACAGCGTCGCAGAAGGTTCGCGCGCGCTCGAACGGTCGAAGCCGGCAATGGGGGCGCCGGCCTGCCTTGCCACCAGAGCCGATTTCAGGAGGCCTTGCGCATCGATGACGAGGTCGTAACGGCAATCGCGCAAGGTGCGGCGCAGGGCGGCCGCCTCGCGCCAGGTGCCGCTATCGAGCAGCGCCTTGCGCCAGCGCCGGATCGCCACCGTGTGGATCCGATCGATCGCCGGGTGAAGCGCGGCGATACCGGCAAATGCCTCTTCGACGCACCAGTCGAAGGACAGGTCCGGGCGGTGGCAACGGGCATCCTCGACGGCCGGAAAGGTGTGAATGACATCGCCCATCGACGACGTCTTGACGATCAGCACCTTCATGCCGCTGCCGGGATGTCCAGCAGCCGGTCCGCCGCTGCCGCGACTTGGCCGACTTCCAGCGTCTTCAGGCAGTTGAGGTGGCCGAGCGGGCAGACCTTCTGGTGGCAGGGCGAGCACGACAGGCCAAGCCAGACCAACTCGCGGCGTTCCCCCAGCGGCGGCGTGTTCTCAGGCGAGGTCGAGCCGTAGACGGCGACGATCGGCGTGCCGACGGCGGCCGCGACATGCATCAGCCCGCTGTCGTTGGACACGGCCAGCCTTGCGGCTGATATCAGATCGATGGCGTCCTCCAGCCGCGTCTGTCCGGCGAGATCTACGACGCCGGGGGCCAGGGCCGCGATCTCCGCCGTCACGTCGCGGTCGTTCTTCGAGCCGAACAGTGCGACCTTCAAGCCTTTGCCCATGAAATCGTGGGCAAGCCCGGCATAGCTTTCGCTGGGCCAGCGCTTGGCCGGGCCGAATTCGGCGCCGGGCATCAGGGCCACGAATTTCTGCGGCGCCAAGCCGAAACGGCCGAGCAGGTCGACCTGGTTTTTCGTGTCCACGCTGAGCCGTGGCGCCCGGAAAGTGCCGCCCTGGGCAAGGCCGAAATAGGCCTGCGCGGTGCGTCGTTTCACGTCATCGGGCAGCGGCACGATGTCGGTCAACAGGCCATAGCGCATCTCGCGCAAATTGCCGACACGGCGCGGAATACGGGCAAAGAACGGGATCAGCGCCGACTTCCAGCTGCCCGGCAGGATATAGGCCATGTCGTAGCGGCCGCGCAGCAGGCGGCCGAAGCGGCGGCGATGGGTGAATTCGAGCGCGCCGGGTTTGAGCGGAAAGTCGATCTGCTGGCGGATTTCGGGCATGCGCTTGACCAGGGGTGCTGCCCAGGCCGGCGCCAGCACATCGATGGCGACGTTGGGATGCAATTCCTTCAGCGCCGAAAACAGGCACTGCGCCATCACCATGTCGCCCACCCAGCGTGGGCCGATCACGAGGATCGTTGGGCTTTCAGCCATTCGACATAGTCTCTGACACCGGTTTCCACTGTCCGGAATTGGCCGTTATAACCGGCCGCGCGCAAACGGGACATATCAGCTTGCGTAAAGCTCTGGTAGCTGCCCTTGAGATGGTCGGGAAAGGGGATGAATTCAATCTCGCCTTTCCCCAACGTGTCTATCACCGTTTCGGCTATGGCGCGGAAGGGCTGGGCACGGCCGGTGCCGCAATTGAAGATGCCGCTTGAGCCCCGTTTCCACAGCCACAGATTGACGTCGGCGACATCGCCGACATGGATGAAGTCACGGCTCTGTTCGCCGGGTCCGAACCCGTCATAGGCGCCGAACAGTTTCGGGTTCTGGCCTTGTTCGACCTGGTTGAACAGATGGAAGGCGACGGAGGCCATGGCGCCCTTGTGCGCCTCGCGCGGGCCATAGACGTTGAAGTAGCGCAAGCCTACGACCTGTGAATGGTCGGTATCGAAGGCGGTGCGCCCGGCGAACACGGTTCGCCTGATGTAGTCGTCGAACAGCTTCTTGGAATAGGCGTACACGTTGAGCGGCCGCTCGAGCGCGGGATCCTCGCGAAACTCCGAGCCGCTGCCATAGACGGAAGCCGAGGAGGCATAAAGGAAAGGCACGCGCAACGCCTGGCTTGCATGCAGCAGCCGTTTCGAGAAGGCGTAATTCACCTCCATCATGAACTTGCCGTTCCATTCGGTGGTGGTCGAGCAGGCGCCCTGGTGGAACACCGCCTCGATGCGGCCGAGCGAGCCGGCCTCCATGCGGGCCAGGAAATCGTTCTTGTCGAGATAGTCGGCGATCTTGAGATCGGCAAGATTGGCGATCTTGTGACCGTCGGTAAGGTCGTCGACGACGAGGATGTCGTCATGCCCCTCGGCATTCAGCGCGGCGACGATGTTGGAGCCGATCATGCCGGCGCCGCCCGTGACGATGATCATGAAGGGCCTCTGGTTGCTTGCGATTCCGGTCCTTATAGGGGAGGCTAGGCGGGCTGTCGACAAAGCCAGGTGCATGCGCCTGTCCCTGCCACTTTTATGCGCTTGTCTGTTTTGTCTGTTTTATCTATTATGGACAAAACAGGGTATCCCATGAAAAACTATCCATCGACCGATCTGAAACAGAATCTTGGAGATGTGCTTGCAGCTGCCAGCCAGCAGCCGGTCTCCATCACTCGCCACAACAAGCCGAGATACGTCCTGATGAGCATCGAGGCCTACGAAGCGCGCTTCGGCAACGACAGCCGCCGCGTCTACGCTGCGGAGGATGCCCCGACCGAACATGTCGAGATGCTCGAGGAGTACGCCGCGGAATTGGACCGTGATTAAACCCGCCGCTGCGGACGTCTGGCGATATCCATATCTTTGGCATCGCCAACACGGAGACGGCGAGACCGAAGGCCGGAAGTCACGGCCTGTGGCCTTTGTGGCTGTCCTTCCTGGGAAAGCCGGCGGTACGACCTCTTCATCCCTGCAATCACTTCCACGCAGCCGGGCCGTGATCGCGTTGCCGTCAGCATCCCGGAAATTGAACGCCACCGTGCGGGCCTCGACCCTATGCCCCTTTGGGTCATGGTCGATGAGTACAATCATGATATCCTGGAAGCGTCGGCCTATTTCGAGCCGGGTGCGCGAATCGGCGCGTTCAGCCCGTCATTTCACAAGAAATTATGTTCGCTTTTACTGCGGTTGTCCGCACGGGTCAGTCCAAAGCCATCCCGCGCGCGGACTGAATCGACAGAACAGAGCACGATCGTGAGGGACCAAAAATGCCATCGACCGAACTGCTCATCGCGTTTTTCGCCACCACGGCGATTTTCGCCTACATTCCAGGCCCGGCCATGCTCTATGCGGCCGCGCAGACGATGGCGCGCGGCCGCTGGTCCGGCCTGACGGCGGCACTTGGCATTCATCTGGGCGGCTACGTGCATGTTTTCGCAGCGGCTGCCGGGCTGTCGGTGCTGTTTCATGCCGTGCCGACGCTCTACCTGGCGGTCAAGCTGGTCGGCGCGCTCTATCTGATCTGGCTTGGCGTCTCGCTGTTTCGCAAGCGCGTGGAGGGCGATGCGGCGCTGCCCGCGATCGAGCGCAAATCGGCGCGGCGCGCCTTTTTCGAGAGCATCACCGTCGAGGTGCTCAATCCGAAGACAGCGATCTTCTTCATGGCGTTCCTGCCGCAATTCATCGACGCCTCGGCGGCGTTTCCGGTCTGGCTGCAGTTCGTCGTGCTCGGCACGATCGTCAATCTGATGTTCTCCTCGGCCGATATCGTCTGCGTGTTCCTGGCGGGCGCCGTGATCGGCCGTTTGCGGCGTTCGAGCCGCGCACAGCGGCTGATGCAGCGGGCCGGCGGCACGGTGCTGGTCGGGCTGGGCGTCCATGTCGCCCTGCAGAAGAGCTGACCGCCCGAGCCTGCCGGGATCATGCCCTGCCGTTGCGCTGCGTGAATTTGCGGTATATCGGCAGGCATGAACGATCCGGCCCGTAAATTGACAATTTTCAGCACGATTGAGATTTGCCTTACCCTCGCGTTGCCGGTGACATGATCAAGCACAATCCGCCTTCTCCCGAACCGTTGCACCGCGCCATTGCGCGGTTTGGCCAGGCCACCGTGCTGGTGGTCGGCGACTTTATCCTCGATCGTTTCGTCAACGGCGTCATCGAGCGGATTTCGCCGGAGGCGCCGATCCCGGTGCTGCACGGGCGCGGCGAAACCTCGACCATGGGCGGCGCCGGCAACGTCGTGGCCAACATCGTTTCGCTCGGCGCTGCCGCTGTCCCCGTTTCCGTAATCGGCGCCGATCTGGCGGGCGACAGTCTGGTGCGGATGCTGCGGGAGCTTGGCGCCGATACGGCGGGCCTCGCGCAGGAGCGTGGTCGCATGACCTCGTCCAAAAGCCGCTTCAGCGCGCTCAACCAGCAGGTGCTGCGTTTCGACGAAGAGGAGATCAAGCCGCTCGGCGCCGCGGAGCGAGCCGGCCTGATCCGGCATTTCCGAGCCGCGCTGGCGCACGCCGACATCGTCATCCTGTCCGATTACGGCAAGGGCGTCCTGCTCGACGGCGTCGCCGGCGACTTGATCGCCATCTGCCGCGAGGCTGGAAAGCCGGTGCTGGTCGACCCGAAAGGCCGCGATTACGCGCGCTATGCCGGGGCGACCGCCATCACCCCCAACCGCAAGGAACTCGGCGAGGCCGCCGGCCATGCGGTGTTCGCCGATGACGAGATCGTGGGTGCCGCACGCGAGCTGATTTCGGCACATGGTTTCGATTTCGTGGTCGCGACGCGCAGCGAAAAGGGCATGAGCGTGGTCGGCCCCGACGAGGCGCGCCACATCGCCACCCAGGCGCGCGAAGTGTTCGACGTTTCGGGCGCCGGCGACACGGTGATCGCGAGCTTCGCGCTGGCGCTGGCCGTGGGCGCCGATACGGTCATGGCCGCTTCGATCGCTAATGCCGCTGGTGGCGTCGTGGTGGGAAAACGCGGCACCGCGCGGCTGACGGTCGAGGAACTCACCGGCGCGCTGTTCCGTTCGCATGGGCCGACGGCCCACAAGGACGCCATCCTCGACGCCACGTCGGCCGCGCGCATGGTGGCGGCGTGGAAGGAAGAGGGCCTGAGCGTCGGCTTCACCAATGGCTGCTTCGACATCCTGCATGCCGGCCATGTCAGCTTGCTGCACGCGGCGCGCAGCCAATGCGACCGGCTGGTGCTCGGCCTCAACAGCGATGCTTCGGTGCGGCGACTGAAGGGCGCCGGGCGCCCGGTCAACGACCAGCACGACCGCGCCTGCGTGCTGGCAGCACTTGCCTCGGTCGACGCGGTCGTGGTGTTCGAGGAAGATACGCCGCTGGCGCTGATCGAAGCGCTGCTGCCCGACATACTGGTCAAGGGCGCCGATTACACCGTCGACACCGTGGTCGGCGCCGATGCCGTGCAGAAAGCCGGCGGCCGCGTTGTGCTGGTCGATCTCGTCGCCGGCAAAAGCACCACCAACACCATTGGCAAATTGCGCGCCGGCGGCACCACAAACTGAGGGTTTCATGTCCGACTTGAACGATTACCTTGTCCGCTCGGCGGCTGCCATATCAGCCATGGTCGAACGGGACCTGACCGGTGAGATGGAGCGGGCAGCGAGCGCCGTGGTGACTGCGCTTTCGTCGGGGAAAGCCTTGCTCATCGCCGGCAATGGCGGCTCGGCCAGTGACGCCATCCACATTGCCGGCGAGCTGGTCGGCCGCTTTCTCAAGGAGCGCAAGGCCTACAATGTCATCGCGCTGCCGGCCAATGCAGCGGTGCTGACCGCCTGGGGCAACGACTATGGATTCGACACGGTGTTTTCGCGCCAGGTCGAGGCGCATGGCGCCGCCGGCGGGGTGCTCCTGGCGATCTCGACCAGCGGCAATTCGCCGAGCATCCTTGCCGCCGCCGAACAGGCGCGGAGGATGGACATGACGGTGATCGGCATGACCGGCGACACCGGCGGCAAGCTGAAGCCTCTGTCCGATATCCTGCTCAACGTGCCGTCGACCTCGACGCCGATCATCCAGCAGGGGCATCTGTGCCTTTACCATCATTTGTGCGAGGTGGTCGAAGCGCGCCTCAGCAATGGCTGATCCCACGACCTCTGGCCGCTATCCGCTGGCGGAGCCTGGCCTATGGGTCGAGCAGGTCGGCTCAAGAGTGTTCGCCGCCGGCTCGCCGGCGCTGTTCCTCGATCGCGACGGCACCATCAATGTCGATACGGGCTATCCGGACGATCCTGCCGAAATGGTGCTGCGCGCGGACATAGCCTCGGTGATAGCCGCCGCCAACCGGGCCGGCATTCCGGTCATCATCGTCACCAACCAGTCGGGCATCGCGCGTGGCTATTTCGGCTGGGGCGATTTCGCCGCCGTCAATGGCCGCGTGCTCGAGCTGCTGCGCGTCGACAATGCGTTCGTCGATATGGTCGTCGCCTGCGCCTATCACGAAGCTGGCTCCGGTGTGCTTGCGGTTGCCGATCATCCGTTGCGCAAGCCCAATCCGGGCATGCTGCTGGAGGCGGCCGGGCGCCTCGGGCTCGATCTGCGGCGTTCGCTGGTCGTCGGCGACAAGGAGGCCGACATGGAGGCGGGACAACGCGCCGGCCTCGCGCAGGGCTGGCTGGTAGATGGACAAGCAGCTGTCCGATCGGGCTTCACAATTCGGCCTTGGTGCGAGCGCGCGGATTTCGACGGCCTGCTCGCCGCAATAGCTGCGCTTGGCACCGCCTCGGGCGCGCCGTGACGGCTTACATCCGATCTTTGTCTCGCCAGGCTTCATAAAGCTTGGCCTCTGTCGCGAACGAATACAGCATCACCAGCATCGAATAGACGAACCCGTGCCGGCCGCACAGGAAGTAGCGCTTGGCCAGGTAGAACTTCAGAAAGTTGCCGAGCGGCGACAGCACCAGTCTTATCAGGCCGGGCTTCTTGGCTCGTTCGACAAGCGTGGCAACCTTGAGGCTGGAGTAGGTGTTGGCCCTTGCCAGATCCTCGGCAATGGTCATTTCGCGGCGATGCAGCAGCACGCCATTTTCTATCGTGCCGGTTTCGCCTGGCACCTCGAACGACTCATGGACCCGCAGATTGAGGTCCATCGTGGCCTTGTCGCGGCGGAAAAGACGCAGCAGCCTGTTGTGAAGCACCCAGCGGTGCGCATAGCCATAGCCCTTCAGCTTGTCGCGGCGTCTGATGTACCATCCGTCGAAGGCGTCATTCCCAAGCTGGGTCACATTCATGATTGACTGCCTGAGCACGTCGTCGATGGCCTCGTCGGCTTCAATCGAAAGGCACCATGGTTGCGTGGCCTGATCGAGCGCGAATTGCCGCTGACGAGGAAAGCCCGGCCAATCGTTGTGAAAAAGCCTTATCGGGTAGCCTTTGGCGATGTACCCGTTGACGACGTCCAGAGTGCTGTCCGTCGAGCCCGAATCGACGACGATGATCTCGGCGCAGAAATCGACGCTTTCCAGGCACTCGCCGATCATGTCGGCCTCGTTCATGCAGATGACCAGCGCCGAAACCGGGCTAGAAAATCGAGTCATCGTCCCACCCCACGGCACACTGTTCTCGGAATTGGGCCGCCCTGCGCCCCTGTTTACGCAATCCCGAAAGCGCTATGCGCTTTACCCGGGAAAACCGTTACATACTTTTTCTGGAATTGCTCTAGGAAACCAACAAGACGGCTACGGCAGAAATTCCGGCTTCACAGGAGAGCTATCGAACGCCAAAGCGGCGCTGATATGGCGAGGCCTTCAAGCGACATCGGCGAAAGCTCGTTGCGGTTCAGCCGGCTCAAGGCTGTGCGAACGAGACCAGCCCTTCGTCCTTGACCCGGCGGATGGTGAGCGCTGTGCGCACCGTGTCGACATTCGGGGTCGAGGTCAGTTCCTCGATGACGAAGCTCTGGAAGGCGCCAAGGTCGCTCGCCACGCAATGCAGCAGGAAATCGGATTCGCCCGACACCATCCAGGCGTCGCGTACGATTGGCCAGCCGCGGGTGCGCTCGGCAAAGATGCGCAGTTCGGCATCGGCCTGATGATGCAGGCCGACCAGGCAGAAGGCAACGACATCGAGGCCGAGCGCTGGTGCATTGAGCAAGGCACGGTAGCCACGGATGATGCCGGCTTCCTCCAGGCGCTTGACGCGGCGCAGGCATGGCGGCGCCGAAATGCCGACGCGGTTCGACAGTTCGACATTGGTCATACGGCCGTCGCCCTGCAATTCGCGCAGGATCTTCCAGTCGATAGCGTCGAGGTCGGCCTTGAGGGGCATGTGGGCTCTCGATCATGAGGGCAATACGCAAGAATCTTGCGTGATTTTGTAATTAAACGACTTCGCTGTCCATTCCATCCTTCGCCCGGAATATTTCGCGGGATCAGCGGCCGACAGGTGCGACAAAGCTTTCCGGGGACGAACACCAACTTGCCTTGCTGGCGTCGTGGGCAACACTTACATTACGCGCGACAATGATCGAGTTTTCCATGCCGCAATTGCCGGCAGCCCTCCGCAGAGGCTTTAGATGACCACCAAGCACGCGCCCGTTCTCATCATCGGTTCCGGCCCGGCCGGCTATACGGCGGCGGTCTATGCCGCCCGCGCCATGCTGAAGCCGATGCTGGTCGCCGGCCTGCAGCAGGGCGGGCAGTTGATGATCACCACCGATGTCGAGAATTATCCCGGCTTCGCCGACCCGATCCAAGGTCCGTGGCTGATGGAGCAGATGCTGAAACAGGCCGAGCATGTCGGCACCGACATCATCAACGACATCATCACCGAGGTCGACCTCAACGTGCGACCGTTCCGCGCCAAGGGCGATTCCGGCACGACCTATACCGCCGACGCGCTGATCATCGCCACCGGCGCGCAAGCGAAATGGCTGGGCATCCCGACCGAGCAGGACTTCATGGGTTTTGGAGTCTCGGCCTGCGCCACCTGCGACGGTTTCTTCTACAGGGGCAAGGATGTCGCGGTGGTCGGTGGCGGCAATTCCGCGGTGGAAGAGGCGCTCTATCTGTCCAATCTCGCCAGGAGCGTGACGGTCATCCACAGGCGCAGCGATTTTCGCGCTGAACGTATTCTGCGCGAGCGGCTTCTGAAGAAGGACAATGTCCGCGTCATCTGGGACACGATCGTCGATGAGATCACCGGCCGGCCCGGCAAGACGCCGCTGCCGCCCTCGGTCGAGGGGCTGAAGCTCAAGCATGCGGTGACCGGCGAGGTGTCGCACCTCAAGATCGACGGCGTGTTCGTGGCCATCGGCCATGCGCCGGCGGTTGAACTGTTCGCCGGCAAGCTCAAGCAGAAGCCGAACGGCTATCTGTGGACAGCGCCGGATTCGACCCGCACCGATGTGCCGGGCGTGTTCGCGGCCGGCGATGTGACCGACGATATCTACCGCCAGGCGGTGACGGCAGCGGGGCTCGGCTGCATGGCCGCGCTCGAGGCGGAGAAGTATCTGGCCGGCATCGAAGTGCATCGCGAAGCGGCCGAGTAGAGAGTTCAGAGAGCGGCTTAGAAACGCCGTGTAAAAGCCTGATTTTTCATTCAGACGCCAAAACAGAACGAGGGGAATCATGGCGTTGGACTGGGACAAGCTACGCGTGTTTCACGCTGCGGCGGAGGCGGGGTCGTTTACCCATGCGGCCGAGACATTGCATCTGTCGCAATCGGCGATCTCGCGGCAGGTCAGCGCGCTCGAGCATGATGTCGGCGTGCCGCTGTTCAACCGCCACGCCCGCGGGCTGGTGCTGACCGAGCAAGGTGAGATGCTGTTTCGCACGGCGCATGACGTGCTGATGAAGCTGGAGACCATCAAGTCCCGGCTGACCGAGACCAAGGATCGCCCGTCGGGCGTGCTGCGGGTGACGACGACGGTGGGGCTTGGCGCCGGCTGGCTGACCGAGCGGGTGCAGGAATTCATCGAGCTCTATCCCGAAATCAGCCTGCAGTTGATCCTCGCCAATGAGGAACTCGACCTCACCATGCGCCAGGCCGATTGTGCCATCCGGCTGCGCCAGCCGCAGCAGCCGGACCTGATCCAGCGCCGCCTGTTCACCGTGCATTTTCATCTCTACGCGGCGCCATCCTATGTCGCCAAGCACGGCAAGCCGTCTTCCGTCGCAGAGCTGAAGGCTCATCGCATCGTCACCTTCGGCGTGCCGGTGCCGTCGCATCTGTCGGAGCTGAACTGGCTGGAAACGGTCGGTGATTTCGAAGGCGGACAAAGGGTGCCGACGCTGCAGATCAACGACATATTATCGATCAAGCGCGCGGTGCAGGGCGGGGCCGGCATCGCCATGCTGCCCGACTATGTGATCAGCAAGGACTCCGATCTGGTGCAGCTGCTGCCGGAGACCGAGGTGCCGTCTTTCGACACCTATTTCGCCTATCCCGACGCGATGAAGAACCAGGCCAAGCTGCATGTGTTCCGGGACTTCATCATCGCTAAGGCCCGAAGCTGGTCCTTCTAATTTTCGTTTTCACGCCCTACGGGATTATCCCCGCCAGGGCATCAGCCGAGGCAGCCAGCCGGGCACGTTGCGGCGGTAGGTGTCGTATTCGGCGCCGTAACGGCGGCTAAGCGTCGGCTCTTCATAGAGCCTGACAAGGCGCCCATGGAGACAGCGCTGACGGCGGCATAGGCGACAAGCGCCCAGCTCGAGAACAGCAGCGCCTGGCCGAGGATGATCGACAGCACGGCGACATACATCGGGTTGCGGACATGGCGGTAGATGCCGCCTATCACCAGCCTCTCGGTCGGGGCGACCGGTGCGGGTGTGCCCAGGCCCTCAAGCGCAAAACGGCCGAAGGCATGCAGGAGTGCCGCGCCCGCGGCAACGATCAGAAGCCCGCCAACAGGGGCAAAGCCCGGCAGGCCCGACCAGGGCAAGCCCCAGCGATCGGTCAACAACCAGGGCACCAGCCCGGCAACCACGCAGGGCGCCGCGATGAAGAAGGCCGCACTGCCGGCGATCGCCGAAAACCTCCGCATTGGCTGCTTGCTCCGCGATTGCCTTAGAAATGCACGCCTGCTGCCCGCTTCCACATCATTGCCCAGTTTTGGCATTTCGAGCCGAAAGCCAGCCGAGATTAGCGATTCTGTAGTTGCAATTGCCCGATTCAGCGCTCCATTTCGACGATTTTGCTGGTCCTATTGGCTTCTGGAATGGGTTAGACCACAGCCTGCGTCTTTTTGCATGTGTGTGTTGCAAAATAGATGCTTGTTTCTTGGGCATGATGAGCACATATATAGATCATCTCCTGGGCGCGTTCTCCTCCCATTAGCGCCCTCGAGTGTTCCCCTCTGGAGGTTAGCCTTAACAGGCACTCCAATCAAACTCAGCCGGATCTTCATTGATCCGGCTTTTTTGTTGCCTGTGCCCTGCTGGGCCGGCCAAAAATTCCATCACAATTGCCACGTAACGGTGACATGTAACCTCTGGTAACATATCCCGGACGCCCGCGACCTGCTATGTAGATCATAGGACGCGGTGTGGTTCGGACGGGAGATGGGGGCATCACTCGTACGGCCCGGGCTCAGGCGGCTACCGCGTCCGAACCGTTTTTCCGCCGAACTCGGCGGTACCAAATGCGGCGGACCTGACGTTTTACCTCCCAAGGAAACGGTCCGCGAACAAAACGACGTCCGGTCCCCGCCGGACGTCGTTTTCTTTTGTTCCCCCGAATCAGGTTCGAGAGGAACGCCACGCCATCAGGCGGCCTTGCCGTTGGTGTTCATGGCGTCGTCGGCCAGACGGCCGGTGAGTTCGGCCATGTGGTCGAAGACGGCACGATAGCTGGCAACGCCCGCGGTCGCCGAGCGCAACTCGATGATCAGGTCGCCGATCTCGGCTTGCGGCATGGTTGCCTCGACGACATCCCATCCCGGCCAGTCGGGTCGCGCGTCGTAGCCGAGGATCTGGCCGCGCCGCTGCGGGATGAGAGCGATGATCTTCGAGGTGGCATCGGAGGGGGTGACGATCTCGACCTTCATCACGGGCTCCAGGAGCACCGGCAAGCACGCGGCCATGCCCTCCTTCATCGCCAGCCTGGCCGCCATCTGGAAGGCCATGTCGGAGGAATCGACCGCATGATAGGAGCCGTCCGATAGGTTGACTGCGACATCCACGACCGGAAAGCCAAGCGGCCCGGATTTCAGATAGTCGCGGACCCCGGTCTCGACCGACTGGATGTAGGTCTTGGGCACGACGCCGCCGGTGATGGTGTCGGTGAACTGGAAGCCGGAACCGCGCGGCAGCGGCTTGATCTCGATCACCACGTCGCCGAACTGGCCATGGCCGCCGGACTGTTTCTTGTGACGGCCGCGCTGCTGCGCCGATTTGCGGATCGTCTCGCGATAGGGCACCGCCGGCGGATGACCTTCGACCGGTATCTGGTTCTTGCCTTCCAGCCGCTCGCGCACCACGCGCAGATGCATCTCGCCATGGCCCGACAGCACGGTTTCGGCCGAGTCCTGATTGTGGCGCAGGCTGAGCGACGGGTCCTCCTCGGCCAGCCGCTGGATGGCAGCCGACATCTTCACTTCGTCCTTGCGCTCCTTGGGGCGGAGCGCGAAGGCGAAGACCGGCTGCGGCGGCTCGAACTGGACGAGGGGCTTGATGCCGCCCTTGGCCGAGCTCAGCGTCTGGCCGGTCTTGACCTCGTCCAGCTTGCCCAGTGCCACCGTGTCGCCGACCTTGGCGATGGAGAGCTTGGACTGGTCCTTGCCGAGCATCCGGTAGATGCCGGAAACCTTGGCCGTGTCGCCGCCGGGCAGCCAGAGTTCGGAACCGTCGACGACCTGACCGGAGAGGATGCGCGACACCGACAGCTTGCCGCCATGCGAGGTGTGGATGGTTTTCATCACCTGGACCAGGGTAGCCGCGCCGTCGGGTGCACCGAGCCGTTTGCGGGTCGCCTCGATGTCGGGCGCGTCGTGGCGGATCGCCTTCAGGAGGCGCAGCACGCCGTTGCCTTTCTCGGCGGTGCCGATCAGCACCGGGATCACCGCACCGTCACGCAGGTCGGCGGCGAGGTCGTCGAAGATCGCATCCTTGGGCGGCTCGATCTCCTCGAGCAGTTGTTCCATCAACTGGTCATCATGGTCGGCCAGCGTCTCCAGCATCGAGAAACGCGCTTCGAGCTCGCGCGCCTTGTCGTCGCCGGGAATCTGCGCCACCTCGCTTTCGGCATATTCGCGATAGATGTAGGCGCGCTCCAGCGCCAGGTCGATCGAACCAATGACGACGCCGTCCTTGCGCAGCGGAATCTGGCGCAGCAGCAACGGCACGGCACTGGCCGGCTGCAGCATCTTCAGCGTGTCGCGCACGCCGGTGATTGCCTTGTCGACCTTGTTGAGGAACAGAATGCGCGGCACTCCGAGATCGTCGAGCTTGCGCATGATCAGTTGCAGGGCAGGGATCTTCTTCTCATCGGCCTCGGCTACGACGACCGCGAGGTCGCAGGCGGCCAGCACCGGTTCGGCCTCGAAAGAGAATTCGATGGAACCGGGACAGTCGACGAAGGTGATCTGCTCGCCCATGAATTCGGTCGTGGCGACCGTCGCCTCGACGCTCATGGCGTGGGCGCGCGCCTCGGGCGAATGATCTGAAACGGTGTTACCTGATGAAACGGGATTTTGTCGGGGAATTGAGCCCGTACGGGCCAATATGGCTTCGAGAAGTGTCGTCTTACCGCTTGCGAAGGGACCGACTATGGCAATGCATTTCGGTCCCGTGCGTCGTCCTCCGGCGCGAGTACCCATGACTGACCTCCACTCAGGCGTTTCCCGTAGGACCGACTGGCATGTATGGTTCAGGCTTGGTCAATCGGTCCTGAGCGGCGGCCGGCCTGTTCGACCGTCGCGGGCGGGGTTCTTTTCAAGTGCCACCTGCCCAAAGCCATCGTCCCACTTGTTTGCCGGCAGGGCAAGAAAAATAGAAACCCTTTGCTCGGCAGTGGACCGTGCGGATCATATGCTGGGGCTGGCAGCGGGAAGCTGTTGCACGTCGACCGATATCGGCCGAAACTGAAAACAGGCGACCCGTCGCCCGCTGTTTGAAGGACCATCGACCCATGAAGATCATCGCCTGCGGCAGCGTGCCGACCGTCATCGCGCCGGAAAAATACTTCACCGGCCGGGTGCTGCAGACGCCGATCATCGAGAAAGAGGCGCCGGCGCGGCTGCGGGCCACGCTGGTCAGCTTCGAGCCGGGCGCGCGCACCCACTGGCATACGCATCCGCTTGGCCAGACGCTGTACGTGACGGTGGGCGCCGGGTTTGCCCAGACGTGGGGCGGCCCGATCCAGGAGATCAGGGCCGGCGACGTCATCTCGTTCGCGCCTGGCGAAAAACACTGGCATGGCGCGGCGCCGAAATCGGCGATGACGCATATCGCCATGCAGGAGGCGCTCGACGATGTCCATGCCGATTGGCTGGAAGCGGTGACCGCGGAGCAATATGGCGGCTGATTGCTCAGTCCGTAGGAAGCCGGGCTTCTGTTCCAGCCGCGATATTTTCAACTCAATAGCGTGATCGACAGCGCCATGCCCGTCCGTTCAACTGACCGTCAGTCAGTGACGTAGGTGATTGCGAAACTCACGTCTGGATATAGCCATTGTCAAAGCACCGTCTGCCCCTGGTCGCCGCTGTCTATCTTGGTTCGTTCGTGGCTCTGCTCGACGTCAGCATCGTCAATGTCGCGCTGCCGACCATCCAGCAGGCGTTGCAAACCGATTTCGGCGGCCTGCAATGGGTGGTCGACGCCTACACGCTGTGCCTGTCCGCCTTCATGCTGTCGTCCGGCCTGATCGGCGATCGCTATGGCCGCAAGCGCTCGTGGCTGGCCGGCGTCGGCATCTTCGTGGCCGGTTCGCTGATCTGCGCCGTCGCGCCCAATCTGCCGGTGCTGCTGGCCGGCCGGGTGGTGCAGGGCATCGCCGGCTCGCTGCTCATTCCAGGCGCGCTGTCGATCCTGACGCAGGCCTTTCCCGATGCGCGCCAGCGCGCCGGCGTCATTGGCGGCTGGGCGTCGTTCGCCGCCATCTCTCTGCTCGTTGGTCCCGTCCTCGGTGGCATCCTGGTCGAGACCGTCGGCTGGCAAAGCATCTTCCTGATCAACCTGCCGCTGGGCTTGATCACGATCGCGCTCGGTGCTGCTTCGATCAACGAGACGGCGCATCCCGAACATGCCCATCTCGACCTCGTCGGCCTGGCTCTCAGCATCCTGTGGCTGGGGGCGCTGACCTTTGGCCTGATCTCGGCCGGCGAGAATGGCTGGGGCGAGCCAAGGACGGTCGCGGCGCTGGTCGCCGGCGTCGTCGGCCTGGCTGCTTTCCTCGGCTTCGAGGCGCGCACTGCACGGCCGATGCTGCCGCTTGGCCTGTTCCGCGATGTCCGCTTTGCCGTCGCCAATGTCGCTTCGTTCGCGCTCGGCTTCACCTCCTATTCCAGCGTCTTCTTCTTCTCGATGTTCCTGCAGCAGGTGCAGGGCTGGTCGCCGACGCAGACCGGCCTGCGCATGGCGCCGGCCTTCATCGTCCAGATCGTGGTGTCGCCATGGATCGGCAGGCTGAGCGCCCGCTATGGTCACTCCGCGCTGATGACCATCGGCTATGTTGCTATCGGCCTGTCCATGCTCGGCATGTGCTGGGCCGGCCCTTCGACGTCCTACGCGATGCTGTGCCTTCTGTTCGCCATTGGCGGCCTCGGCAACGCGCTTGCAATCCCGACCGGCAGCGCTGCCGCCATGTCCTATGCGCCGCGCGAACGCTCGGGCATGGTGTCGGCGGTCATCAATGCCACCCGCCAGAGCGGCCTTGCCATCGGCATCGCCTTGCTCGGCGCCTTGATGAGCATGCGGGCAACCAACCTTTTGACCGGGTATCTCGGCGATGCCGGTGTCGCCAACGCGGAAGCGGTGGCTCGTGCTGCGATTTCACGGCATGATTTCGCAACCGATGCGGCGATGGGCGAAAGCGGCGTGCATGAACTCTATGCTGCCGCCTATGCCGGCGGCTTCCACGCCGCGATGCTGACGGCAGCGATCGGCGCGTTCCTCACCGCCGCATTGCTGGTTGCCGTGCTGGCGCCGGCCGAGGCGCGCTCGGCCAAAGAGACCAAGCACGAGGCGTGAGGCTGACGGCCCATTAAAAAACCCGGCGGGTGAAGCCGGGTCTTTGCGTTCATAGCGCGCCAGTCAGGTCAGCGAAGCCGTAAAGCGCTGGATGCGCGTGCAGGCTTCTTCCAGAAGCGTCTCCGAGGTCGCGTAGGAGATGCGGAAGTTGGGGCCGAGACCGAAGGCCGAGCCGAACACCACCGCGACGCCCTCGGCTTCGAGCAGTTCCGAGCAGAAGGTCTCGTCGGTGTCGATCAGCCTGCCGGCCTTGGTCTTCTTGCCGATCAGCTGGGCGCAGGAAGGATAGACATAGAAGGCGCCTTCCGGCGACGGACAGGTGATGCCGCGTGCCTGGTTGAGCATCGACACGACAAGGTCGCGCCTGCCTTGAAAGATCGCCTTGTTTTTGGCGATGAAATCCTGCGGGCCATTCAGCGCCTCGACGGATGCCCATTGCGCAATGGTGCAGGCGCCCGATGTCTGCTGACCCTGGATCATGTCCATCGCCTTGATCAGTTGAACCGGACCCGCCGCATAACCGATGCGCCAGCCGGTCATTGCATAGGCTTTCGACACGCCGTTCATGGTCAGCGTGCGCTCGTAGAGCTTAGGCTCGACCTCGGCGATGGTCCTGAAGACGAAATCGCCATAGGTCAGGTGCTCGTACATGTCGTCGGTCAGCGTCCAGACATGCGGATGCTTCAACAGCACGTCGGCCAGCTCGCGCAATTCGGCTTCGGTATAGGCGGCACCCGACGGGTTCGACGGCGAGTTCATCAGCAGCCATTTGGTCTTCGGCGTGATCGCCTTTTCCAGCACGGAAGCGGTCAGCTTGAAGCCGTTGTCGATCGAGGTGTCGGCAAACACGGAGGTGCCGCCGCATATGGCCACCATCTCGGGGTAGCTGACCCAATAGGGGCGAGGAATGATGACCTCGTCGCCGGGGTTCAGCGTCGCCATGAAGGCGTTGAACAGGATCTGCTTGCCGCCGGTGCCGACTATGGTCTGCTCGGGCTTGTAGTCGAGATTGTTCTCGCGCTTGAACTTTTTTGCGATCGCCTCGCGCAGCGGCACGATGCCCGAAACCGGCGGATACTTGGTTTCGCCACGGCGGATCGCCTCGATTGCCGCATTCTTGATGTTGTCTGGCGTGTCGAAATCCGGTTCGCCGGCGCCAAGCCCGATAATGTCACGGCCGGCATTTTTCAGCTCGCGCGCTTTCTGCGTGACCGCGATGGTGGCGGAAGGCTTCACGCGGGAAAGGGTGTCGGCAAGAAAGGCCATGAGCTTGACGTCTCCATGGAAGATCGGCGCGGCCAGGAGCGACCGCGGCGCTTCTCATGTCGCATGATTTCGCGCAACGCAAGCATTGTCGGCTGATCCAGGTCTCAAGGAGCTGTGATCGGGTCCCGGGGTCGGCAACAATAAATTCATTAACGAGCGGTAGAGGCTTGAGTGGCAGGATGGCAGACCAATTGCGGAGCGAGGAACCGTGTCGCGCAGCGTCGGGCTTGCCCACATCATCCGTCAGGACGACGGCACCTCCACCGGTGTCTGGGGTATCTACACGCTGCAAAGCGCCTTCCAGCCGATCTTCGCTTTCAAGGAAGGCAAGCTGTCGGTGGTCGCGTTCGAAGGGCTGATCCGACCGTTCCGCGACGGCGAGCCGCAATCGCCGATGAATTTCTTCTCGACCTGCCCGGCCGCCGACCGGCTGCATATCGAGGCGCTGACCAGGACGCTGCATCTTCTCAACGCCGGTGCCTGCCTGCCGCGGGAAGCATCGATCTTCGTCAATTTCGACCCGTCAGTGTTCACCGAACGCGCCGTTGCCGACGCTGCCTTGCGCGAAATGCGGCTCGTGCTGCACGAGGCCGGCATCGACCCGCGTCGCGTCGTCTGCGAGGTGACCGAGCAGCGGTCGGCGTCGCAGGAAGCCTTGCACGGCTTCGTCGCGGCACTGAGGGCCAACGGTTTTCGCATCGCCGTCGACGATTATGGCGCCGACGATTCCGACATCAATCGGGTCAAGGAATTGAAGCCGGATATCGTCAAGTTCGATGCCTACTGGATCACGCAGCTGATGGAGTCCGGCGCCGGCTTCGCGTTGCTGACCACCATGGTGAAGAACTTCGAGGAGCAAGGCATCCATACGGTGTTCGAAGGCATCGAGGAGGGCTGGCAACTGGAGCTCGCCGAGAAATCGGGTGCGTCGATGGTGCAGGGTTTCGTGCTGGCGCGGCCCGAATTGGCGCCGACCAGCTTTGGCGTCTTCGACAAGGCCAGGCAGGCGCCTGCCGCTGCTGCCGTCGACACGGCTGCTCCTGCCGCGGCAATGCCTTCGGCGCGGCCGGTCAAGGCCTTCGGGCGCCGGGTGGCGACATGAGAGACGATCGGCGGCGCAATGTCGGCGATGCGATCCAGGTCGACGAAGTCGGCATCGAATACGGCATCTATGGCGAGTTCCGCCTGCGTAGCGCCTATCAGCCGATTTTCGCGCCGCGCGGCCGGTTCCTTCACGCGGTCGCGGCCGAAGCCCTGATCGAGCCGCACCGTGCCGGCCGCCCCGGCGCGCCGAAGGTGTTCTTTGAAAGCGTTGCCGTCTCGGACCGGCTGTTTGTGGAAACCATGTGCCGGGCGCTGCATCTCAGGAATTTCCGCAACATCGGCGTCGACGGGCTCGACCTGTTCTTCAACTACAACCCGTTGATCAACGACCATGCCGGGCGGGCACTGGCCGAGATTCGCCTGATGACCAGGCATCTCGGCGAGTTCGGCCTGGCGCCGGCCATGCTGGTCTGCGAAATCACCGAACAGGCGGCGGACGACGCGCTTCTCGTGCGGCTGGTGCGCGAGATGCGGCGCGACGGCATCCGCATCGCCATCGACGATTTCGGCACCGGGCACTCGACCGAGGAGCGGGTGAGCCTGCTCAAGCCCGACATCGTCAAGATCGACGGCACCTGGTTCGCGGAGTTCTGCCGCCACGCTGCCGCCGAACGGTTCTTCCGCCCGCTGGTTTCCAGCCTGCATGACCGCGGCGCCAAGGTGCTGGTCGAAGGCATCGAGCAGCCCACCCATCTGCGCGTCGCGCTCGAAGGCGGCGTCGACCTGCTGCAGGGTTTTCTCCTTGCCCGTCCGGCCTTGGCCGGCACGGTATTCGAGGAGAAACCGCTGGTCATCGATGCACTGCTGGGCCGGGACAGCAAGGTCGTGCCCCTCTTTGGCTAGGGCATGTCGATATTCAGGTGATGCCGGCCTGCAAACGGCGGCTTCCTGCGCTTCCGGTGCTCACGTACTTAAGTACGCTCCGCTCCGGTTCTCGGAACCCACCGTTTTCGGCTCGGCCTGACCTGAATCTCAACATGCCCTTCAACGGCCTCAGATTTTCGGCGATTCACACATCAGCGGCGCTGATCGTCGTACCAAAACAAATCATTGGTTGAGACCGCCGCCGCTGCGATAATCGCGCGGAGACAGTGCTCCGGGGAACAGCCATGATACTTTACGGCATGATCGACAGCGGCAATTGTTACAAGCCGCGCCTGCTGATGGCCAAGCTTGGCCTTGGCTTTACCAATGTCGAAGTGAGTTCGCACACCGGCGATACGCGCAAAGCCGACTTTGTCGCCAAGAATCCGAACGCCATGGTGCCGCTGCTCGAGTTCGACGATGGCCGGCGGCTGGCCGAATCCAACGCCATCCTGCTCTATCTCGCCGAAGGCACACGCTTCCTGCCGGCGGACAGGTATGAGCGCGGGCTTGCCTATCAATGGCTGTTCTTCGAGCAATACAGCCACGAGCCTTACATTGCCGTGCGCAAGGCGCTGCTGACCTTCCCCGAACGTGCTGGGGATGCGACCCCGGAGCGGCTGGCGGTGACGCTGGAGCGCGGCAACAAGGCGCTCGGCGTGATGAACAGGCATCTGGAAAACAATGCCTTCTTCGCCGGCAGCGCGCTCAGCGTCGCCGACATCGCGCTCTATGCCTATACGCATACGGCGGAGCAGGGCGGCTTCCAGCTCGACGCCTATCCGGCGGTGGCGGCCTGGCTTGGCCGAGTGGAAGCGGATCCGGGGCATGTGCTGATCGGGTGGATGGGGTAGTTTGTCCCGCGCCAGGTGGGCGGATGGGTAGCTACTTCAAGAGATGATCATAGTCCGCATGGGTGCCGATCCAGAACCAGATCACATCATCGTTGGTGCGGGTGGCAACAGCCCGGTAATTGTCGTCAACTCGCGCAGACCAGTAGCGTCCGACCTGTTTGAAATGCAGCGAGGGATCAAAAGGGTGGGAGCGGAGTCTTTCAAAACGCCTGTCCGCTTTTGCTCTGATCGCCGATGGCAGTTTTTCGTAAGCCTCCCAGAACGATGGGGAGGCGACGTGATTCACAGAGGCCGCGTCCGACCAGCGCGATGGTCCGTCAGTGCCTGTTCGGCAAGCTTATCCAATCGGCCGGCCTTCGCATCGGCCTCGATCTGCCGATCCCACATATCCTCCCGAAGCGCTTCGAACCAGGCAGCAAACGCCTTCAGTTCTTCAGGGCTCAGTTCCGCAACGGATTTTTCAATTTGCTCAAGCTTGGTCATGGCCGAATGATACCACTACTAGGCTAAAAGTACCACCGGTGGGACTGTAGCGCCCGTTGCAGCACCTAACCCCAGACAGCAAAAAGGCGGGATAAATCCCGCCTTCCATGCTTGGTAGCCTGATCGGGAACGTCCGGTCCGGGCTGGCAGCTATCTGCTGATCCAGCTTGTCGGGTCTTTCCGCTCCAGCGCGCTTCTCGCGCGACTGTCAGTACATCCGTGACTTGCCGCGCGCCCCGAGCTCTCGCCCGGCGCGCGCTATCGCAAAATCAGGCTGCCTTGCTCAGAGATCCAGCGGACGACTTGCCAGTGCGGCGGTCCTGCTCGATCTCGAAGTTGATCTTCTGGCCTTCGACCAGGGTCGACAGTCCAGCACGCTCGACAGCGGAGATGTGGACGAAAACGTCCGCGCCGCCCGCGTCAGGCTGAATGAAGCCGAAGCCCTTGGTGGCGTTGAACCACTTGACCGTTCCAGTTGCCATTTAGATAGTCCTTCACATTTGCTTTAGATTGACCGGACCGAGGTCCAGCCGGTGTGCATCGAGATTTTGGAGATAGACGTCAGCAAACGCGATTATCGCGAGGCCCGGATCGATCGGCCGAAATATCAATGGAAGGCATATAGGCTGCTTTCGCACGAAAAACAAGACTGCGTGAGAAAGCCGTGATGAGGGCGCCGCCCAATGGCCGCCCCAATCGCGTGAGAGCGTCGCGATGATCGGAGCCTGTGGGCGCTCGATCCACACCCGCTTGGGAGGGGATCTTGGGGAGAGGACCATGAAAACCATTCTGCTTGCCGCCTGCCTGACGCTTGTCGCCGCTCAGGCTCAGGCGATCTCGCGCTACGACCCGACGCGTATGGGTTGCGGCAAGGTTCAGGCGACGATCGCCCGGCAGGGGGCGGTCATCCTGCGCTACCAGTCGAAGCGGGTGCCGGGACTGCCGCTCTACGACCGCTATGTGCAGAGCCAGCGATTCTGCAGCATGGGCGAGGTGAGGACACGGGCCTACGTGCCGAGCGCCGACACAAAGTCCTGCCCGGTCTACAACTGCAAGCGGCCGGACAATGACCGGCATTTCCGCCGGCGGTTCTTCCACAACAACTAGGCACCTGCCTACATCAAAACCCGAACGACACCTGCGCTGGTGGCGGAGGGCCGACGCGCACGCCTTCCATGGCCAGCATCTTCTCCTTGGTGATCGATCCGCCGGGCGCCGAGAAGCCGCCGATCTTGCCGCCGGCGGCAAGGATGCGATGGCAAGGGATGACCAGCGGCACCGGATTGGCGCCAAGGGCGGCCCCGGTTTCGCGGGCGAGCCCGGCATGGCCGGCGGTCTTGGCCAGCTCGCCATAGGTGGTGGTTTCGCCGAAGGAGAGTTTTCGCGCGGCGTCGTAAATGGCGAGGCGGAAATCGTCGACGCCGTCGAGATCGACCGGCACGGCGGAGAAATCGATGTCCTCGCCCGCCGCATAGGCCTTGATCGCCGCGATCAGCTCGACCACCCATGGCGGCTGCGCCGTGGCACTGGAAACGCCGCCATGGCGCAGCAGGCGCCGCTCCACCGCCTCGCGGCTGCGTTCGGGCAGGCAGAGCCGGGTCAGGCCCTTTTCGCTCCACGCAATACCCATGAAACCGATCACTGTTTCTAACACTGCGTGGCCGGCCGTGATCGAAGCTGTCGTGACCATGATGCGTTCCTTCCCGCAAAGTGGCGAAATCCGGGATTCGTTCCGGTACATATCCGGAACAATATGGCACCACCGCCTGCCTCTCGCCACCCGAAAACCACCTTAGCGCCCCGATTGCCCGGCCTGAATCGCTGGTGTAAGGAATTTCTTAACAACCCGACAAACCGGACCCGAGCGCGGCTTGCCAGCAAAACTCAACCTTATCGCGATCGGCGTGATCCTGGCCGCCGCCGGCATCAGCGGCTGCACGTCGACCTCGCAGATGAAGCCCGCGCCTGCTCTCACCGAAACAGCGACCGTCGCCGGCACTGACGCCGGTTTCACCGTGCCGCTGCCGGAGACAGTTTCGGTGCTGCCGGAATCATCAGGGATCGCCCCCGTTCAGACGGCCGAGCTGCCGCTCGATCCCGCCGCACAGCCGGTTGCCGCGACCACCGCTTTTGCCGGATCCACACCGGCGGCACCAGCCGTGCCCGCGGTGATGACCGCCAATGCCTGGCAGGCGCCGCCGCCAGCAAATGCGAACGAGCCGGTCAAGGCGGCCGAGACCTATACGACCGCGGGGCTGGTCGTGCCGGCAACCGCCAAGGGCGATCGCATGCCCGGCGTCCAGCAGGTCGCCTATGTCGTGCCGCAGAACCCGGCGGCCCTGGTCCAGTTCCCGGCAGGGCCCGTGCAAGAAGAACACGCGACGGGCGTGCGTGGCGATGTCGAGCGGCTGATCGAGAAATACGCCGTGATCTACCAGGTGCCGGTGGATCTGGTGCGCCATGTCGTCAACCGCGAGAGCACCTTCAACCCGAAAGCCTACAACAACGGCCATTGGGGGCTGATGCAGATCAAACACGCGACGGCGCGCGGCATGGGCTATGACGGGCCGGCCAAGGGCCTGTTCGACGCCGATACCAATCTGAAATACGCGGTGAAATATCTGCGCGGCGCCTGGCTGGTGGCCGGCGGCAACGCCAAGAAGGCCGACTGGCTCTACCAGACCGGCTATTATTACGACGCCAAGCGCAAGGGCCTGCTCGAGGCGACCGGCCTTGGCCGCGACCGCCAGCGCCGTCGCCTGCAGCCCGACGCCTGAGCGCGATGCCTGAACCGCGCCCGCCGGCTCTCAACGACATCCGGCTGCGCAAAATCCTCGACGAGACGCTGGTTCCGCCGCACTGGCCCGACGGCTTTGTCATGCGCAGCTTCGAGCCCGGTGACGCGCTGCCCCTGCATGCGCTGTTGACCGAAGTGTTCGACGACGGCGCCGACGGTCCGTTCGACGAGTGGTGGCCGCGCATCGCCGACGATCCCGAATTCGACCCGGCACTGTGCTTTCTCGTCATCGACGCCAAGGGCCGGCTGGCGGCAGCGGCACTGTGCTGGACCCGCGCCTTCGTCAAGGATCTAGCCGTTCATCCCGAGGCTCGCGGCAAGGGCGTTGCCGAAGCGCTGATGTGGCACGCCTTCGCCGTTTTTCGCGAACGCGGCGCCGATCATGTCGACCTCAAGACCAACACGGTCGAGAATCCCGCCGCCGTCCGGCTCTATGAGCGGCTGGGCATGATGCCTGTCGCCTGGGAAGGCTAGGGTGTGCTGATATTCAGGTGATGCCGGCCTGCAAATGATGGCTTCCTGCGCTTCCGGTGCTCACGTACCCAAAAGTACGCTCCGCTCCGGTTCTCGGAAACCACCATTTTCGACTCGGCCTGACCTGAATCTCAACACCCCCTGATGGGTGTCGCCTCACGCAGGAACGGCGCGATTTGGGAACCCAAAAGCGCCGCTTCGCATTCAATGGGAGGTGAGGGCCTGACAAGCTGCCGGCGGGTGGGAGGATTTTCCGCGGCCGGCCGCGGAGGGACATCCACCACCATGAAGTTTTCTCACGTATTCCTGGCGCTCGGCGTCACTGCCATTCTGGTTGGTACGCCGGCGCGGGCCGTCGAGCTGTCGATGGTGTCGGGCGATACCGGCGACGGCATCAAGGTGCTGCGCGAGATCCTCGACCGTTACGAGAAAGACAGCGGCAACAAGGTCAGCATCGTCGTCATGCCGACGTCCGGGACCGACCAGTTCGGCCAATACCGGCTTTGGCTCGCCGCGGGAAACAGTGACATCGACGTCTACCAGACGGACGTGATCTGGGCACCGCAGCTCGCCAGCCAGCTCGTGGATCTGACCGCAGCGACCAAGGACGTCGTGGCCGAGCATTTCCCATCGATCATCCAGTCACAGACCGTCAACGGCAAGCTCGTCGCCTTGCCGATCTTCACCGATGCGCCGGCGCTCTACTACCGCAAGGATCTCCTCGACAAATATGGCGCCAAGGTGCCGGCCACCTGGAAGGAACTGGCGGACACCGCCAGGCTGGTCATGGACAAGGAGCGTGCGGCTGGCAATCGGGATATCTGGGGCTTCGTCTTCCAGGGCAACGCCTATGAAGGGCTGACCTGCAACGCGCTCGAATGGGTGATGTCGAATGGCGGCGGCCAGATCATCGAGCCGGACGGCTCCATCTCCATCAACAACAGCCAAGCGGCGGCGGCGCTCGATATGATCAAGGGCTGGGTCGGGACCATCGCGCCGCCCGGCGTGCTCGCCTACCAGGAAGAGGAATCGCGCGGCGTCTGGCAGACCGGCAATGCGGTGTTCATGCGCAACTGGCCCTATGCCTATGCGCTCGGCAACGGCGAGGGCTCGCCGATCAAGGGCAAGTTCGACGTGGCACCGCTGCCGGCCGGCACGGGCGAGGGCGCCCGACCGGTCGCGACCCTGGGCGGCTGGAATCTCGCCGTCTCCAAACATTCGAAGCATCCGGATGCCGCGATCGAGCTGGTCAAGTTCATCGCCTCGCCCGCGATGCAGAAATACCGCGCGCTGAAGACGTCCAACCTGCCGACCATCCAGGCGCTGTATGACGATGCCGACATTGCCAGAGAGCAGCCGATTATTCCGCGCTGGAAGCAGATATTTCTCAATGCGGTGCCGCGCCCGTCGGCCGCGGCCAGGATCAAATACAACGAGGCCTCGAGCCAGTTCTGGAACGCCGTTCACAACACGCTCTCGGGCGACGGCACCGCCGCCGACAATCTGGGCGACCTCGAAGCGATGCTGACCAAGCTGAAGGGCCGAGGCTGGTGACGCGACGATGCCGGGGCACCCGCCCGGCGGGACCGCAACGAGCGGGAGCGAAATGACAGGAATGGAACCGGAAACAGCCAGGGCCGCGCACTCGCCGTTGACGGCACAGCGCGTTCGCTCGGCGTCGCTTTTCCTGGCGCCAATGCTTCTGGTGCTCGCCGCGGCGGCCGGCTGGCCGCTTGCCCGCACGGTTTATTTCAGCTTCACCGACGCCTCGCTAGCCGACCTCGACGCGCGCCAATGGGTCGGCTTCGGCAATTATTTCTCGGTGCTGCACATGCCGAGCGGCCGGACCCTCTATGACGGGCTGCTCGTCGATCCGGTCTGGTGGCGTGCCGTCTGGAACACGGTTCGTTTCACGGTGATTTCGGTGACCTGCGAAACCATCCTCGGCACCATCGTTGCCCTGGTTCTCAACGCGGAATTCGCCGGCCGCGGCATCGTCAGGGCAGCGATCCTGATCCCCTGGGCCATCCCGACGATCGTCTCGGCGAAGATGTGGCAATGGATGCTCAACGACCAGTTCGGCATCATCAATGTCGTGCTGCTCAACCTCGGCCTGATCAGCACCAAGATCGCCTGGACGGCCGACGCCGACACGGCGATGGCGGCCGTCCTCATCGTCGATATCTGGAAGGCGACACCGTTCATGACGCTGCTTATCCTGGCCGCGCTGCAGATGCTGCCGAGGGAGATCATCGAGGTCGCCAGGCTCGACGGCGCCAACCCCTGGCAGATCTTCTGGCGGGTGACCTTGCCGCTCATCCGCCCGGCGCTGATGGTGGCGGTTATCTTCCGCGCGCTCGATGCGCTGCGCATCTTCGACCTGATCTATGTGCTGACGCCCAACAATGTGCACACCAAGTCGATGTCGGTGTTCGCCCGCGAGAACCTGTTCGAGTTCGACAAGTTCGCCTATGGGTCCGCCGCCTCGACCTTGCTTTTCCTGATCCTCGCTCTGCTCACCATCATCACCATCCGCATCGGCCGGATCAGCCTGGACGGAGGCCGCTGACATGTGGATCGTGAAGCGCACGGCCTTTTACCTGCTGGTCGCGGTCATCGTCTTCGTCGCCGTGTTCCCGTTCTACTATGCCATCGTCACCAGCCTGAAATCGGGGACCGACCTGTTCCGGGCCGATCTGTGGTCGACGACGCTCAGCCTCGCCAATTACCGGAATGTGCTGACCGAAGGCAGCTTCGTGCGCAACTTGCTGAACTCGCTGTTCGTCTCGGGCGCGGTGGTTGCCCTTTCGCTGTTGCTCGGCGTCACATCGGCCTATGCGCTGGCGCGCATTCGATTCCGCGGCCGCTCGGCCCTGCTGTTCATCATCCTGTCGGTGTCGATGTTCCCGCAGGTGGCGCTGCTGGCCGGGCTGTTCGAACTGGTCCGCCTGTTCGGCCTCTACAATTCGCTGTTCGCGCTGATCTTCTCCTACATGATCTTCACCTTGCCGTTCACCGTCTGGGTGCTCACCACCTTCGTCCGGGACCTGCCGGTCGAGGTCGAGGAGGCGGCAATCCTAGACGGCGCGACGCCGTGGATCATCGTCACCCGGGTCTTCCTGCCGCTGATGTGGCCGGCGCTGGCAACCACCGGGCTGCTGGCCTTCATCGGCGCGTGGAACGAGTTCCTGTTTGCCCTGACCTTCACCTCCAACAACGCACAGCGGACCGTGCCGGTGGCGATCGCGCTGCTCTCCGGCAACTCGCAGTTCGAGATCCCATGGGGCAACATCATGGCCGCCTCGGTGATCGTCACGGTGCCGCTGGTGGTGCTGGTGCTGATCTTCCAGCGCAAAATCGTCTCCGGCCTCACCGCGGGCGGGGTCAAGGGGTGAGGGACGAGTCCTCAGATGTCCGGCGCGTTGCCGATCTTCTGCTTAAGCTCCAGCGCCCAGGCGCGGCCTTCGTCGCCGCCCCACAGCAGCCAGGCGATGTAACCGGCTGAAGGGTTTTGCTCGTTGCCGTAGTTTCTGCCGCGCTTGTCGACCTCGTGGCGGGCGAAATAGCTGACCATGCGGCGGATGGTGGAGGGCGCGAGCTTTTCCCGGTTCTTCAGCTCGGTGGCGCGGGCGACGCCGATCTCGGTGCCGCCGCGGCCGAACTCGCCGCGCAGCCTGAGGCCCTTGGCGGCGTTGTCGGCCACCACTTGCGGGCAGCGCAGATCGATCTCGTCGTCGTGCACGTTGTTCCCCGGATCACGCTGCCCGAACAGGTATTACGACATCTCACCATGCGCAATAAATGTCGGGACCGATCGCTGCCAAACGTCCTTGGGTCGTAGAGCAACCGCGTCGGGACGCCGGCGCCGCGACTTGAAGGAGCCGATCATGATCACCTTTCCCAACGAATCCGCCAAATACCGCACCGCGCGTGAAAAACTGCTGCGCAAGGAAATCGAACTGCGCCGCGCCATGGAAGAGGTCGCCGAGGCCCGGCGCGCGCTGCCGCCGGGCGGGCTGATCCGCCAGGATTATGAGTTCGACGGGCTGGACGGCGATGGGAGGCCTGCAAAGATAAAGCTCTCGGAGCTGTTCGCGCCCGGCAAGGACTCGCTCATCCTTTACAACATGATGTTCCCGCGCCACCCGCAGGAGAAGCGCGAGGTGGCGACCAGCGGCGGCACGGCGAAGCTCGCCCGGCAGGACCAGCCATGCCCCTCCTGCACGGCGCTGCTCGACCAGTTCGACGGCGCGGTCGGGCATCTCCAGGCCGCCGGCTTCAATTTCGCGGTGGTGGGCAAGACCGCGCTTGAAAACCTGGTCACACTCGGCCTCGACAGGGGCTGGCGCAACATGCGGTTGGTCTCCTCGGCCTCCAACAGCTTCAAGCGCGACTACAATGCGGAGGCGGCCGACGGCTCACAGATCCCGCTGCTGTCGGTGTTCCATCGCGATGCCGACGGCATACGCCATTTCTGGAGTTCGGAACTGGATTTCGCGCCGACGGAGCCGGGCCAGGATCCGCGCAGCCTCGGCACCTGCGAAACGCTGTGGAACCTGATGGATTTCACGCCGGAAGGCCGCCCGAACTGGAACGAGCAGCTGCAATATGGCGAGGCGTGTTGCCACTGAAAGGCAGCTCTGGCCAGCCGCCGCGTTTCAGTTTTCGGAACATGAGTCCCATGGGCTGGCTCGAACGAGGGCATCGGCGAGCGTTCGAGTCCGGCACGGAAACGGTGGGGCGATCGAGGCGACATGCGCAGGCTTCTTCCTCAAGAGCTGCAACCGGAGTGCCCAAGCGACGTTGGATTGTCCGAGGGACAATTCCAACCGGAGACATGCCATGAAGACGCTTACCATTCTGACCGCAGCAGCATTGCTTGCCGGCGCGCCGGCCTTTGCCCAGTCGAACACGACCGCCACGACCACG
Source organism: Mesorhizobium sp. M7A.F.Ca.MR.245.00.0.0 (assembly GCF_003997415.1). NCBI lineage: Bacteria > Pseudomonadati > Pseudomonadota > Alphaproteobacteria > Hyphomicrobiales > Phyllobacteriaceae > Mesorhizobium > Mesorhizobium sp. M7A.F.Ca.MR.245.00.0.0. Next base: position 405,901 of record NZ_RZTE01000002.1, read on the forward strand.
CCGCTCGCTACGACGACGAAGGTCGACACTTCGACCTTCATCAAGACGGTGCAGAGCGCCAATGAGTTCGAGATCGAGTCCAGCAAGCTCGCCGAGCAGAAGGCGACCGATGCCGACGTCAAGGCCTTCGCCAAACAGATGATCGCCGATCACACCAAGGCCGGCGAGGAATTCAAGGCGGCGCTTGCCCAGGGCCAGACAACCTCGGCCACCGCACCGTCCGGTCCAGCCCTGCAGCCCAAGGAGCAGAAGATGCTCGATGAATTAAAGGGCGCCAGCGGCGATCAGTTCCAGGCCAAATACATCGAGATGCAGACCAACGCCCACAAGGAAGCCGTGGCGCTGTTCAGCGGCTATGCGCAATCCGGCGACGACCCGGCGATGAAGGAATTCGCCAAGAAAACCCTGCCGACGCTGCAGATGCACGAAAAACACGTGAAGGAACTGGCGGCCGCGCATCAGGGGTGAGGGCGGTTCAAAGTCGGCGATCTGTGGCGCCCCCCTCTGTCCTGCCGGACATCTCCCCCTCAAGTGGGGAGATTGGCCGTCGTCACTGTTTTCGCCAATTTTCAACGTAGCAAGGTGAAGGCCGGCCCCAAAGCTGCCAATCTCCCCCCTTGAGGGGGAGATGTCCGGCAGGACAGAGGGGGGCG
>NZ_RZTE01000030.1:0-15147 GCF_003997415.1 Mesorhizobium sp. M7A.F.Ca.MR.245.00.0.0
CGGTACAGGGGTGCCTCCTGAGGCAACCCCCTCTGTCGACTTGGTCGACATCTCCCCCTCGAGGGGGGAGATTGGCGCATAGCTTTCACCGTCGGCATAGATCCACGCGACGGCAGCGCCGACCGCGATATCGACACCTTCCTTGCCGCTGACATCGCGCAGCACGCCGCTGGCCGGCGCGTCGATTTCCATCGCCGCCTTGTCGGTCTCGATCTCGAACAGCACATCGCCCTTCTTGACGTGCGCGCCTTCCTCGGCGAACCAACGCGAGATCTGTCCGGTCGCCATGTCCATGTCGACCTTGGGAAGAATGACTTCGGTCGGCATTTCTCAGCGAACCCCTTTCACGAGGTCACGCGCAGCGGTGATGATGTCGGGAATTTGCGGCACCGTCGCCTTCTCGAGCTCCGGATTATAGGGGATCGGCGTTTCGGCGCCGCCCAGCCGCACGATCGGCGCATCGAGATAATCGAACGCTTCGCTCTCTGCGATCATGGCGCTGACCTCGGCGCCGATGCCCAGCGTCTTGACCGCTTCGTAGACGCATAGCAGCCGCGACGTTTTCTTGACGCTGTCGATGACGGTCTGCTTGTCCATCGGCCGGATGGTGCGGAGATCGACGACTTCGACGTCGATGCCTTCGCTCTCCAGTGCGGCAGCCGCGTCGAGCGCCTTCTGCACCATGATCGAGGTGGCGACGATGGTCAGGTCGCGGCCCTCGCGGCGGATATCTGCCTTGCCGATCGGCACGGTGTAATAGCCTTCGGGCACCGGCCCCTTCATCTTGTAGAGCAGCTTGTGCTCGAAGATCATGACCGGATCGGGATCGGCGACCGCCGCCAAAAGCATGCCCTTGGCATCATAGGGGGTCGCCGGCTGGATGACTTTCAGACCCGGCACATGGCCGAGCCAGGCCTCGAGGCTCTGGCTGTGCTGGGCCGCCGCGCCGGTGCCGGAACCGGCGGGAAAGCGCATCACCACGGGAACCGAAACCTCGCCGCCCAGCATGAAGCGCATCTTGGCCGCCTGGTTGACGATCTGCTCCATGGCAAGCGTGGCGAAATCGGAAAACTGGAACTCGAAGATCGGCCGCATGCCGGTGAGGGCAGCCCCCACCGCGACGCCCGCGCCGCCCAGTTCCGAAATCGGCGTGTCGATGACGCGGTCAGCGCCGTAACGTTCGACCAGGTCGCCGGTGACCTGGAAGGCGCCGCCATAGACACCGATATCTTCGCCCATCAGGAAAACGCGTTCGTCCATGTCCATGGCGATCGCCATGGCTTCCTGGATCGCCTGGGCGTAGCTCAGTTCACGCACCATCGCGTCCATCACGCCTGCTCCGTATACACGTAATTTCCGGTCTCGCTGATATCGGGCGATGGGCTCGCCTTGGCGAACTCGATGCCCTCGGCGATCTCTTGCGCCACGGAATCGCGAATGGCCTCGATGCCCTTGTCGTCGATGAAGCCGAATTCCCTGAGCTCGCTTTCGAACAGGGTGATCGGATCGCGGTTCGACATCCAGTCCTCGATCTCTTCCTTGGTGCGATAGCGGTTGCGGTCGCTCTTGGAATGGCCGCGATGGCGGTAGGTCTTGGACTCGATCAGCGTCGGCCCCTCGCCGGCGCGGGCTCGGGCGATAGCCTGATGAGACGCCTCGGCGACCTCGGAGAAGATGTTGCCGTTGACGATGACGCCCGGCATCGAATAGGCGGCGGCGCGCTCGGCGATGTTCTTGACCGCAGTCGAGCGGGCTGTCGATGTGGACATGCCGTAGCCATTGTTCTCGCAGACGAAAATGACGGGCAGCTTCCAGACCGCCGCCATGTTGAGCGCCTCGTGGAAAGCGCCTTCATTGTTGGCGCCATCGCCGAAGAACGAGACCACGACCTTGCCGGTCTTCATCATCTTGGAGGACAATGCCGCCCCGACGGCGATCGGGATGCCGCCGCCGACGATGCCATTGGCGCCGAGATTGCCCTTGCCGACATCGGCGATGTGCATCGAGCCGCCACGGCCCTTGCAATAGCCTGTGGTCTTGCCGAAGAACTCGGCGAACATGCGCTTGACCTCGGCGCCCTTGGCAATGCAGTGGCCATGACCGCGATGCGTCGAGGTGATCTGGTCATCCTCGGCAAGAGGCATGCAGATGCCCATGGCGCTGGCTTCCTGGCCGATCGACAAATGCATGGTGCCGTGGATGAGGCCGCGCGTGTAGCACTCCTCCGCGCCCTCTTCGAAGCGGCGGATCAGGTACATCTTGTGGAGCACCTGCTTGAGCTGCTCGGCGCTGTACTGGCGGTAGACGAAGGGCAGATTGGCGCGACTGTCAGTGACGGCTTTGCTGGCTGTGGCCATGATCACGCTCCCACGGACCCATAGACGAGCTTGTCCTGGCGGGCGCGCAGTTCGGCGATCTTGGAGCCCGCCGCGGGCGCTGCATTCGCGTAGGTTATGAGCTCGCCCTTCTTGATCGGCGCGGTGACCGAGCCGCCCTGCAGCAGGCCGCAGGGAATGGCCTTGGCGGCGCGCGCCTCAGGTGTCGTCATGATCCAGGCGCGGTAGCAATATTCACCGATCGCATCCAGCTTCTCGCCGGGCTGCATGTCCTTCTTGGCCACGGCGGCGACTTCGGCCACCGGTTTGGCCAGCGGCACCATGTCGGCCTTGCCGTAGAGCACGACGCGCGCACAGGTCAGCGGCACTTCGAGCGAGGTCAGGTGATAGGGACGATGGAAAGTGAAATACGGGCCTTTGCCCATCTTCAAATCTTCCATACGCTCGGAGATGCGCGGATGCGACATGTCGGCAACGACGAAGACGCCGGGCGCGACACCCTTGCCGATCGAATAGTCGACGACGCCGACCCTCGACAGCACGCCGCCATCCTTCTGCGGCACCAGCACCTTGGACAGTTCGCCAAGCGTCGCCGCCGGCCCATGCATGCCGGCCTTGTCTGGCACCAGGCCGGTGGCATTGGCGATCGCCGCCATCTCGACCATGGTCTTGGAGCCGTCGACGAATTCGACCAGCATCCGCACATTCATGTGCCGGCGCTTGGCTTCCTCCTCATAGTCTGGGGGAATAGCGTCGATGTTGAGCGGATTGTTCTTGCCCTTGCCGGCGGCAACGATCGGATGCCCCATGGCCGAAACGAACTCGATCAGTTCCATGCAGGAGGACGGCTCATCGCCGGCGCCCAGCGAATAGGTGACGCCGAGCCGGTCGGCCTCGCTCTTCAGATAGGCGCCGATGGTGACGTCGGCCTCGACATTCATCATCACCAGATGCTTGCCATGTTCCATGGCGCGCAGCCCGATCTCGGCGCCGACGGCGGGAACCCCGGTGGCGTCGATGACGACGTCGATCAGATCATTGTTGATGACAAGGCTGGCATCGTTGGTGACCGCCACCTTGCCGGCTTCCATCGCCGCCGTCATCCCCGACGCGTTCGACACCTCGCGCGCATGCCCGGTTTCCTGGAAGGCGATATCGACGGCCTTGCTGGCGGCAGGCAGGTTCAGTTCGGAAATGGCGCCGATCTCGATGCCTGACATATGAGCGACACGAGTGACGATGTCGGTTCCCATCTCGCCCGAGCCGATCAGGCCGATGCGGATAGGCTTGCCCGACTTGGCGCGTTCCTCGAGATCGCGGGCAAGGCCCGTCAACGAAACATTGGAAGCCATACCGCTCGTTCCTCCCATAATGCAGGCTTGTTCGATTGCCTGACGGGTATTGAACATCTGTATTTCTGTCAAGACTAATGTCCAGATTCTTGTGCTTTTTTGGGCACTTTCACCACAGTCCAGCGGGACGAAAAAGAGGCTGGAAAACCTGATGCAGCGCAGTCGCCGTCAGTGCGCGGATGGGCATCGGTTGGAATCGTTCAGCTCAGCAAAGGCGCAGCCTGTTGCGCTGCCGTGCAATAGGCCGGCGCATGCGACTGGCGGCATCTTGGCCCTCGCGGGAAGTCCTGCTCAGTGTTCCGCGAAGCCGCCACGGGCAACCCGCCGCGTCGATCGGAAATTCATGGAAATGCACGACCACGCCATCCGCATCGATCAAGACCACGGCATAGGCGGGTGCTTTTCTGCTAGCGCCCAGCGGCACCAGCCGGCAAACGGAACGCTTGGATTACCCTCTACTGTGCCGTCCAGCCGCCGTCCATCTGCAAGGTCGTGCCGGTGATCTGCCTGGCTGCGTCCGAACACAGGAACAGCGTCAACGCAGCAAGCTCATCGACGGTGACGAATTCCTTGGTCGGCTGGGCTGCGAGCAGCACATCGTGCTTGACCTGTTCCTCGGTCATGCCGCGCGCCTTCATGGGGTCGGGAATCTGCCTTTCGACCAGCGGGGTCCAGACATAGGGTGGGCGACGCCTATTTGGCGATCTCGAGCAGGGACGATACCAGAAGCTCTCGCTCATCTTTCGACAGGACATCCGAATCGAAGAGGTTCATGCTGCGCAATCCCTCGATGGCGAGATAGCAGATCAACAGCGATTTGAGATCCGGCGTCTCACCTTTCAGCCGCTCGAAAAGCTGCCTCTTGAAGGTCTTTATCGGCATCATGAAATCGGGATCCTCGGCGATGGCCGAGAAAATCCAGGACGCCGACGGCTGCTTTTCCTCGCAATCATTGGCTGACAGCCTGATGTAGACAGCCAGGAGATTTTCGTCCTTGTCATTTGTGCGGGCGGCTTCCAGTGCGTGCTCGAACTCACGCAGATAGCCTTCGACCAAACCTTGCATCAATTTGGCCTTGGTCGGGAAATTGTAGAGGAGCCCTCCCTTGGACACGCCGGCACGGCTGGCTACGGCATCCAGCGACAGGCTGCCTGGTCCGGATTCCCGGGCAACATCAGCCGCCGCGGCGAGAATCTTCTCGCGCGAATTCGGTCTTTGGGCTCTCATGGGGCCTCCCATCGCAAGCTTAGGCCCAATTGACAAGACCGTCCAGACGGTACAGGAAGACCGCCATTATTTGAAATCGGGACCCGCAGTCGATATGTGTCCCGATATCCGCGCTTCGCGCCGGATTTCGACTGAGGGGACTTCCTTGTTCAAGCGCATACTCCGTATCTTTATCATTGTTCTGGTTCTGGCTCTGCTCGTCGTTGTGGTCGGCGGCATCGTCGGCTTCAACTTCCTGCGCGACAACGGCATCAAGCAGTACTTCGCATCGATGAAGCCGCCGGCGGCAACCGTTTCGACGACCATCGCCAAGCCTTCGGCCTGGACGCCAGGCGTCGAGGCGATCGGTACGGTCAGGGCTGTGCGTGGTGTCGACCTGACGGTCGAGACCACCGGGATCGTCAAGGACATCCTTTTCCATGCCAACCAGAAGGTGGCCGACAATGCGGTTCTGCTGCAGCTCGATGACGCCGTCGAGCGCGCCGACCTCGACGCACAGAAAGCGCAGGCCGCGCTCGACCAGACCTCGCTGGCCCGCGCCATTGAACTGACCAGGCGTGGCGTCGGCTCCGACTCGACGCTGGACACGGCGCGTGCGGCGGCCTCGGCCTCGGCATCTCAGGTCACCAAGTTGCAGGCCGTACTCGAGCAGAAGCAGCTGACGGCGCCTTTCGGCGGCACGGTGGGCATTCCGAAAATCGATATCGGCCAGTATCTGGCGCCCGGCACCGCCGTGGTGACATTGCAGGACCTCGACACGATGCGGGTCGATTTCTCGGTTCCCGAACAGCAACTCGCCTTGCTCAAGATCGGCCAGACGATTCGATTGGGCCTTGGCGGTGAGGACAGGCCATTCGCAGGCGCCATTCGCGGCATCGACCCGAAGATCGACTCGTCCAGCCGGCTGGTGAACATCCGGGCGGAAGTCGCCAATCCCGATGGCAAGCTGACCCCCGGCCAGTTCGTGCAGGTGCGTGTCGAGCTGCCCGAAGAGCAGAACGTGCTGACCCTGCCGCAGACGGCGCTGACGACAAGCCTCTATGGCGACTACATCTTCGTGGTGCAGCCGGCCAAGCCTGCCGAGGCGGCCCCAGCCAAGCCGGAGGAAAAACCCGCCGCGCCGTCAGCCGACAAATCGGCGGAAGCCAAGCCTGCGGACACCAAGCCGGCCGATGCCATGAAGCCGGGGGCTGATGCAGCCAAGCCTGCCGCCGATGCGGCAAAACCAACCGACAAGGCTGCCGATCCGGCCAAGCCGGCGGCGGAAGGTGACAAGCCCGCGCTCGTGCTGTCGCAGGTGTTCGTCAAGCCCGGCCGCCGCAATCAAGGCATGGTCGAGATCGTCGAGGGGCTGAAGGCCGGCGACGAGGTCGTCACCGCCGGCCAGAACCGCCTCTTCAACGGCATGTCCGTCGTTGTGGACAACACCATCGACCCGACCAAATCGGCGAACAAGCAGGCCGAACAGCAATGAGCTTTTCAGATCTCTTCATTCGCCGGCCTGTTCTTTCGACGGTCCTTGCCTGCATGATCCTGCTCCTGGGTTTCCAGGGCATCTTCAACCTGTCGATCCGGCAGTATCCGAAGGTCGACGAAACCGCGATCACCATCACGACGGCCTATCCAGGCGCCAGCGCCGATCTGATCCAGGGCTTCATTTCCGCCCCGATCGCCCGCGCCGTCGCCTCGACCGAAAACATCGACTACGTCACCTCGTCCAGCCGCCCGTCCTCCAGCACCGTGACCGTGCAGATGAAGCTCGGCTCGAACCCCGACGTCGCGCTGACCGAAGTCCTGTCCAAGGTCCAGGGCGTGCGCGGCACCTTGCCGGACGCATCGAAGGACCCTGTCATCGTCAAGGGCACCGGCCAGCAGTTCGCGATGATGTACATCTCGATGCAGAACCCGAACATGACGAAGGAGCAGCTGACCGAGTATATCGAGCGCGTCATCAGGCCGCGCATGTCGACGGTCGAAGGCGTCGCCGACGTGCAGATCTTCGGCGCCCAGGAATACTCGATGCGCGTCTGGATCGATCCGGTCAAGCTTGCCGCGCGCGGCGTGACGGCCTCCGAACTGCTGACGGCGATCAACAATTCCAACTTCCTGTCGGCGCCCGGCAACACCCAGAACGAGTATGTCGTTTCCTCGATCACCGTGCGCTCGACATTGCAGACGCCGGAGGCATTCGCCGAGCTGCCGCTGCGCTCGACTGACGGCAATGTGGTGCGGTTGCGCGACGTGGCTCGCGTCGAACTCGCGGCCGAGAACACCGACACCCGGGTCTCGTTCAACGGCAAACCCGGCACCTTCCTCGCCATCTTCCCGACGCCGGCGGCCAATCCGCTGACCACGGCGGCTGCGCTCACCAAGCTGGTGCCGCAGATTCAGGAGACGCTGCCGAAAGGCATGACGATCGAGGTCGTCTACGACGCGACCGGGCAGATCAGCGCTTCGATCGAAGAGGTGTTCAAGACCATCGCCGAGGCGGTTGCCATCGTCATCGTCGTCATCCTTCTGTTCCTTGGCTCCTTCCGGTCGGTGATGATGCCGATCATCACCATCCCGTTGTCGCTGATCGGCGTCTGTTTCCTTTTGTTTGCGGTGGGCTATTCGATCAATCTGCTGTCGCTGCTGGCCATGGTGCTGGCGATCGGCCTGGTCGTCGACGACGCCATCGTGGTGGTGGAGAACATCCATCGCCATATGGAAGAAGACCACATGTCGCCGATGCAGGCCGCGTTCAGCGGTATGCGCGAAATATCGTCGGCCATCATTGCCATGACCATGACACTGGCCGCCGTGTTCGCGCCGCTGGCCTTCACCGGCGGCCTGACCGGCGCATTGTTCCGTGAATTCGCGGTCACGCTCGCCGGCTCAGTGGTGCTGTCGGGCGTCATCGCCATCACCATCACTCCGATGATGTCGGCACGCCTCCTGAAGTCCGGCACGCCGGGCCGTTTCCAGCGCATTGTCGACGGCGCCTTCGCGCGCGTCGAGCATGTCTATGAACGCGCCGTCACCGGGTCGCTCAATTATCGCCCATTGACGCTGATCATCGTGCTTGCGCTTGTCGGCGTCACCGGCTTCATGTTCACCAAGACCTCGAGCGAACTGGCGCCGGAAGAGGACCAGGGCTTTCTGCTCTCGATCGTGACAGGGCCGCGTTATGCGACCTCCGATTACACCGAGACATACGTCAACCAGATCCTCGGCCTGGTGAAGGATATTCCCGAAACACGGGCGCAGTTCTCGGCCGTCGCCTTCGGCGGCACGACAAACAGCGCCTTCGTCGGCTATGCCTTCAAGGATTGGGCGGAACGCAAGCGCAATTCGAAGGAACTGCAGGCCGACATCACGGCCCGTATCGCCAAAGTGGCCGGCGTCGAGGCCTTCGTCTTCGCGCCGCCGACGCTGCCCGGCTCTGGTGGCGGCCTGCCCATTTCCATGGTGGTGCGATCGACCGGCGCTTCCTCGGAAGTGTACGAGGTGGCCGAGCAGATCAAGAACAAGGCGCAAGCCTCCGGCCGCTTCATCGTCGTGCAGAATTCGATGGCCTATGACGCACCAGAGGTGACGGTGACCATCGACCGTGATCGCGCCGCGGCGTTGAACCTGCCGATCGCCGATATCGGCCGCACGCTGACCTTGCTGGTCGGCGGCGCCGAAGTGGCGCAGTTCGACCGTGACTCCAACAGCTACGACATCATCCCGCAGGTGCCGCAGGAGTTTCGCGACAATCCCGATAAGCTCGGCGAATACTTCGTGCGCAGCGTGACGGGCGAGATGGTGCCGCTCTCGGCGGTGGTCAAGATTTCGAACAATGCGGCGCCGGCGGCAATCGAGCAGTTCAACCAACTGAATTCGTCGACGATTTCGGCGCTCCCGCTGCCCGGCGTCACCACCGGCGACGGGCTGAAGGCGCTGGAGGACATCGCCAAGGAGAGCCTGCCCGACACCTTCTTCCTCGACTATTCCGGTCAATCGCGGCAGGAAAAGGAACAGGGCAACACCATCCTGATCGCTTTCGCGGCGGCCGTTGTCGTCATCTATCTGGTGCTGGCGGCGCAGTTTGAAAGCTTTCGCGACCCCCTGATCATCATGATGGCGGTGCCGCTGTCGATCTTCGGCGCGATCGTGCCGCTCAATCTGGGCCTCGGCACGCTCAACATCTACACGCAGGTCGGCCTGATCACACTGATCGGTCTGATCACCAAGCACGGCATCCTGCTGGTCGAGTTCGCCAACCAGCAGCGTGAAAAGCATGGCATGCGGCGGCGCGACGCCATCATCGCCTCGGCCAAGGTGCGCCTGCGGCCGATCCTGATGACGACAGCGGCGATGGCGCTCGGCGTGGTGCCGCTGATCACGTCCAGCGGCGCTGGTGCCGCGGCCCGCTATTCGATGGGCCTGGTCATCTTCACCGGCATCCTGGTCGGAACCCTGTTCACGCTCTTCGTCGTGCCCATGTTCTACACCTTCATCGCCAGCAAGGACCTGCCTCATTTGGCGGAGAAGCCGGATCCCAAGCTGATGCCGGCACTGCCTAGCTAGGGTGGTCGAGGAATTCCCGCTCGGAAATGGGCAGGACAAATAGATGGAAGCAAAAGAAAAGAGGCCGGGAATTTCCGGCCTCTTTTCTTTTTGGCTGAGCTCGATACCCCGGTTCGAGCTTTGCTCGATACCGCCGGTTTGCGCTGTACTCAATACCCTGGTTCGAGCTGTGCTCGATACCGCAGCGTTTTCCGGCGGGAGCCTTGAACACGGCGCGGCAGCATGCTGACACGCCGTCGGTCACAGCCTGCTACTTGACGATGACGATGCTGGTGTTGGTCGCCCCGAAGGTTTCGACGAGCTGGTAGAAATCGGCGGCGTTGTCGGGGTGCAGCCGCACGCAGCCATGCGAAGCCGGCTGGCCGAGGCGCTTGATCGCATAGGTCGCGTGCACCGCATAGCCGCCGCTGAAGAAGACCGAGTGCGGCATCGGGGCGTTGTCGTATTTCTTCGAATACCACATTTCATGCATGCGGGTCGGCTTGAACGAGCCGGTCGGCGTCACATGGGCCCGGTCGCCGGTGGAGACTTTCCAGGCGAAGGTCGGCCGGCCGTCGACGGAGACTTCCATGATCTGCTGCGAAAGCGAAACGCGCGCCACGATCTTGTTGGCGGCGTGCGCCGCACCCGAGCCGGCGCCGAGCAGCAGTGCTGCACCAGTCAAGGCAGCGGCGGTGATGTTGATAAGTTTGGCGGAAATGGCGGTATGCATGATGAAGTTCCCTCTCTCTGCCGGTTGGTCCGGCTCCAATTCGATGGCCGCTTATCCCAACGTCATGTTTCGAGAAGATTTCGCAAAATGCTCGCTTCTGTTTCGAATCTGTTTCCACCGGTTAACAAACGTCCCTCTTATAGATGGGGTTGGACACGCTCGGCAGGCCCCGCCAGCAAAGACCAGCGGCGGGAACATGAGTATCCGCCTCCAAACGAAAGTGCGAATTGGCATCATGTGAAAGAACAGTCGTCGACATCGAAACCAACCTGCAACAAAGCGCGGCTCCAAGCGGCATGATCCGGATACGGGGTGCGGGCAAAGTTGACGCAACGAAAACAGCCGGAAACGAACATGGGAACGAAATCGAACGCGCTGTCCTGGCTTCTCAGGATCAGCATCGCGGCAACGGTCATCGGCGGCGTCGGCACGGTTGCCGGCACCCCGCTGACAAGCCTCGGCGCGATGACATCAGGCGAGATTTCGACGCTGCATGCCGCACTGTTTTTCGCCACGGTCTGGATTGTTTCCAGCCTGCGCATCGCCCGGCTAAAGGCCCTCTGGCGGGTCGGCCTTAGGCTGACGGGTTTGCGCGGCGCCTCCGGCAACTTGCTGCCGAGAGGACCGAAGGCCCGCGCCGCGACGGGGGGCTCCGTGGGCGGCGCGGGCACTTCGGGGGTATCCTGAAGAGACCCGCAACAGGTTCATTTTTGAAGAATTGGCATTTGGGGAACTGCGACGATGAAAACGAAATTTGCCGCTTCGGTGCTGTCCGCACTGCTTTACGCCCAGGGCCTGCTCGGCTTTGCCGGCCTTGCCACCGTGCTGCTCAGAGACCGCGCCCATGCAAGCGAACTCACCATGGGCAGTGACATGCCGGTGGGGCCATCGCTTCTGCTGGTACGCTGAGCGTCAAGAGCATCGGGCCCAGAGGTGGAAAATCCGATGCCCTACAAAAGGGATTGCGCCAGTACCCGGCGGTCAGTCGGCGAACTGTCGCGGCGGATCGAACCGGTAGCCGGCGCCACGTATTGTGGTTATGGTGTCGGTGTCGAGCTTGCGGCGCAGCCGCACGATGCGCGAATCGATCGAGCGATCGAAGGCGTCGGCGTTTTCGGCCGGTGCCGCGGCGATGATGTCGTCACGCGTCAGCACCTTGCGCGGACTGGCCAGGAACAACCTGAGCAGCGCCACCTGGCCGGGCGAAAGCTGTTCCTCGGAGCCGGAACGATGCATGACCATGGCCGATCTCAGATCGACGGTCGCGTTCTCCAGCACGATGAGTTCCTGGGTGCCCCTGCCGCGGCGCGAAAGCAGGCCGGCCACACGAGCGGCCAGTTCACGGACATTGAGCGGGCTCTCGACGACGTCGGCCGCACCAAGCTCCAGCGCCAGCACCTTGTCTACAAGATCGGCCGGCCGGCAGATCAAGATGAAATCCGGCCCGCCCTCGCCGCCTCCTGCTTGGCCGCCATAACGTCTGAGCAGATCCCGCCCCTCCGCCTGGCTGAGGCTGTCGCCGACGACGACGACGTCGATGCCCTTTCCCGACAGCAGCGATTCGGCCTCCCAGGGCTGGCGCGCCTGATGCACGTCGTGGCCGCGCCGCTCGAGATGGTCGGCGAGTTCGGTCGCGACCACTTCGGCTACCGAAACAAGTGCAATAACGGATCGTGCGGCCATCTTTTCCAACCGTTCCCTGGCAACCCGGATATGAGTGCTGGACATGATGTTTATACCCAATCTACTTTCCACTGAAAGTGGGAGCGAAAGCATCGTGCGGGCAAGAATTGTCATCGTCGAGGATGAGCCCGACCTCAGGGACGCGGTCGCCGAATATCTTGGCGCATCCGGCTATGACGTGGCCACCGCTGAAAGTGCCGCCGCAGCGCGCAGCCTCGTTGAAACGCAATCGTTTCATCTCGCCATTCTCGACATCGCCATGCCCGGCGAGGACGGCCTCTCGCTCGGCCGCTGGCTGCGTTCGAAACTGCCGATCGGCATCATCTATGCCACCGCGGCCGGCACCGCGCTCGACCGTATCGTCGGGCTGGAACTCGGTGCCGACGACTACATCGTCAAGCCCTACGAATTGCGCGAAGTGCTGGCCAGGGTCCGCAGCGTGTTGCGCCGCGTTCCCCAGCCGAAGGAGCTCCAGGACAAGAAGGCTGGGACGGATCGCCGTTCCGTTGCCTTCGGGCCCTTTCAGGCCGATCTCGACGGCAGGCTGGTCACCGGTGCCAATGGCGCGGTGATCGACATGGCCAAGAGTGAGTTCGACGTGCTGGAGATTTTCCTCACCCGCGCCAACCGGCTGCTGACCCGCGCCGCTATTTCCGAGGCGATCGGTTTCACCGAAGATCCGGAATCGTCGCGCGCCGTCGACATCCGCATCATGCGGCTGCGCAAAAAGATCGAGGCCGATCCCGCCAATCCGAAATTCCTGCGCACGGTGCGCGGCGAGGGCTATATCTTCTCGCTGCCGGCCGGCGACGGCAACTGAGCACCGGGCCGGAAGGATTCGGTTGCTCGCCAGCCGAAATTGGCACGACTCCGAATTGGCGCGACTCCGGAATGACAGCACAAGATGATCGCTGAAGCAGCAAGCACCGATATGCAAGGGTTCAGGCAGGGCGCGGCCATGGCGGCCGTGCGCGTCGTTCGCCGGCTGCGCGAGGCCGGCGACTGGCAGCGCGAGATGGACGGCATACTGGAAACGCTCTGCCGGGCCATGGATTGCCAGCGCGGCATCCTGTTTCGCTTGCGCGAACTGCCAGGCCAGGGCTTCGCCCAATCCGTCGCCGCCTATTGGATCGACCCTCTTTTCGGCGGCGAACTGGCATCGCCGACCGTCATCATGCAATCGATCGTCAATTCGGACCCCCTGCTGGAGCGGCTTGCCGAGGACGAGAGGCAAGGCAAGATCTTCGCCGGCCATACGCGCGACCTCGAAGGCTTCCTGAGGACCGATTTCGAGAAGCAGAACATCAAGTCGTTCCTCTCGGTCTCGGTCTTCGCGCATGGCCATCTCTGGGGCACGCTGGCGGTCAATGACTGCGTCAGCGAGCGTGCATGGACCGACGAGGAAGAGGCGACGCTGCACATCATCGCGCTCGCTATCGGCGACGCTATCGAGCGCTCGCCATCCGACGCCCATGCCAGCGAGGTCATTCGCCGCACTATGCTGCAGGCCTCGCTCGATGCCATCGTCGTCATCGACGAGACCGGCTCGATCATCGAATTCAATCCGGCCGCCGAGAAGATGTTCGGCTTCCAGCGCAGCGACATTCTCGGCAAGGATCTGCTCGATACGATCGTGCCGATCTATTACCGCAAGGGCTATGCTTCGGGGGCCGAATACATGTCCGGCCGCGGCGCGCCGATGGTCGGCCAAAGGCTCGAGACGGTGACCCAGAATGCCGCCGGCGAAGTGTTCCCGATCGAGCTGACGGCGACCGAGATGCGGGTCGCCGACCGCCGCCTGATCTTCGGCTCCATCCGCGACCTGCGCGACAAATTGCGTGCGGAGGAGGAAATCGGCCGGCAGCGCGAGAAGCTGCACCAGAACGAGAAGATGGCGGCGATGGGTTCGTTGCTGGCCGGCGTATCGCACGAGCTCAACAATCCCCTGGCCGTGGTTGTGGCGCAATCGACGCTGCTGCACGAATTCGCTTCCGATCCGCAGACCAAGGTGCGCGCCGAGAAGGTGCGTGCCGCGGCCGAGCGCTGCGGCCGCATCGTCAAGAGCTTCCTGTCGATGGTCCGCCTCCATCCCGCGGCACAGGCCGAGACCGACCTCAACCAGGTGATCCGGTCGGCACTCGAAGTGACCGCCTATGGCGCGCGCTCAAGCGGCATCGTCATCGACACGGATTTCGCCGCCGGCCCGCTGCTGGCCATGGCCGACGCCGACCATGTGACGCAGGTAGCGGCCAACTTCCTCATCAACAGCCAGCACGCCTTGGCTGGCATTGCCGGTGACCGGCTGATCAAGGTGCGGACGTTCCGCAGCGACCGCGGTCACCCCTGCTTCTCGGTCGAGGACAATGGGCCCGGCGTGCCGGAAGCAATCCGCGGCCGCATCTTCGAATCTTATTTCACCACCAAGCCGGTCGGCGTCGGCACCGGCATCGGCCTGTCGATCTCGAAATCGATCATCGAGCGGCACAATGGCAATGTCTGGTTCGAGGAAGTGCTCCCGAGAGGCGCGCGTTTCGTCGTCCAGCTGCCGGCCATCGTGGCCGGCCTCGCCACCGCCGGCGACAACCAGCCGCGATCGAGCGGCCTGCGCCATGCCTTGATCATCGACGACGAGCCGGATGTCGCCGGCTCGCTCTCCGACATACTCGAACTGATGGGCATCAAGTCGCGGATCGTTCCTGTCTGGGAATCGGCCGCCGCCACTTTGAGCGGCCACATGCCGCCGGACATCGTCTTCTCGGACCTGCGCATGCCCGGCGTCAGCGGCATATCGGTCTATCGCGAGCTGCTCGCCGAAAAGCCTGACCTGGCGCGGCGTTTCGTGCTGGTCACAGGCGACCTGATCGGTGCGAAAGCCGAAATCGAGGCCCTGCCGGCACAGCAGCGGCCGCAGATCCTGGAAAAGCCGTTCAGCACGCTTGATGTGCGCAGTGTGCTGTCCGCCATTGCCGAACAGGCGGCCTTTAAAGTATAAAAAAGAGGCCCCCGGGGGCGGGGGCCGAAGAAGAGCGCGCTGGAGGGAGCGCTTGGGGAGTCCAGAACATGATCCCAAAACGGGAACGGTTTCGGATCAGGCTACGACAAAATCAGAAAATATTCGGCGTGTCGGCCAAGGGTGCGGCAGTGGCGATCATGCGGATGGCGCGGCTCTTGTGTGTTCCGGACTGTTCGGCGATTGCGCGCAGGCAGTCGATACTCTCGGCACCCCAGGTCTGGCCCTTGCAGGCGAAGTCGGTCACCGGTACCGGCAGACGGCGACCAGGAT
>NZ_RZTE01000030.1:15157-48384 GCF_003997415.1 Mesorhizobium sp. M7A.F.Ca.MR.245.00.0.0
CGGCAGACGCGCGATCCTGGTCGCCGTCTGCGCCCCGTCGATGAGATTGGACGGCGGATTCAACGAAGCGAAGGCCGGCCCGATTGTCGGCGTGAACGCCATGCCGACGAAGGCGCAAGCAGCCAGCACCATGAACATCGCCATGGGGTGGTCGCTGGCCCGCTGGCGCAGCGCCAGTTTCGGACGGCGGTCATTGCGCTCTGGAGCCTGAAGGCGGCTCTCGCCGCGGATCGTCTGGATTTTCGCATGCATTGCCTTCCCCTTCGCTGAGTTTCTTTTGGCGGTGAAATGAACTTATCCGCACTTTGTAACGACGATGGGGTGGCGAAGGCCTGGCACTGTAACGAATTCGAAACAGCATTCGGGCGAAGTCGGGCAAAATCGGGCATAGCTTCGACGGCGCTCGGGCTCGAGGCGCAACCTGACCCGATCTTGCCAAACAGTTTTTCGAAAAGACCAGGCTCAGACCGGAGCTTGAAGCTCGGCAATGATCTTGTGCGCGGCGATACGCCCGGCAATGATGGCGCCCTCGACATACCCCGGAAACGACGGCGAGAGTTCTGAACAGGCGAGATACACCGGCGGTGCGCCGGCAAGGATCGTTCGCTCGGCATCTTTCGCTCTAACATCGACAACAAGATCGCTGTACGCGCCGCCGCTCCAGCGATCGCCTACCCAGTCACGCAAACTGAAATCGATGACGTCGCCGGCACTCGGACCAAGGGCTACCTCCAACCGGCCGGTCACCTCCGCACGCAGTTCCGCCTCGCCGAGGTCACGCCAGCGCAGCGCGAGCGACCCGCCGACGAACACGACGAGCGCAGCATGCTCCGCATCCTTGCCGGCGTCGCAGGCAAACAGCCCCGGCGGATCGAGCCACATCACCATGCCGTTCAAATCCCGTCCGCGCCAAAACGGTTTGGCATAGCGCACCAGGATCTTGATAGCCGCGCCGCTTTTCCAGGCGCCGAGCGCCCGCCCCAGTCCAGCAGGCAAGGCGGGGGCAAAGGCGAGCACCGTCACCGTCGCTGGCGGGACGGCAACCAGGACCGCGTGCGCCTCGATGGCACCCCCGGCCGAAACGACAAGAACACCTTGCGAACTGTGCTCGATGCGCGTGACCGGCTCGCTGAGCCGCAACCGATCGCCAAGGTCGCGGGCCAGATCGTCGGCCAGTGAATGCATGGTTTCGCGCACGAAATATTGCAGCTCCGGCACCTCGTTGGTGACGCGTCGGTCATTGTCGATCAGATACCAGAGAGGAATCTGATCCAGCGCCATGCACCAGAGACCTTCGATCATCGAACGGAAGACGGCCCTGGCGTCGGCCGAATCGCGCTGGCGGGCAAGCCAGTCGGCAACGGTCAGTCCGGCAATCGAGACGTCGTCCGGATCGATCCCGTTCATGCGCTCGCGGATTGCCATTGCCGCGTCATAGATCCGCTCTGCTCGTTGTACGGACATCGTCGGCTGGGTGATGAAATCGCCATCGACATAGGTTTCAACCAGCGTCTTGCCGCGCGCCTCGATCAGCGCCATCAATTCCGGCATGTCCTCGCACAGGAACTGGCCGCCACTATCGATCCGTTCGCCAAGTCCGTTCAGGCGGGACTCGACGCGTCCGCCGACGCGGTCGCGTGCTTCGAGCAGAATGAAATCGATGTCGGCCTTCTTCATCTCGAGCGCCGCCGACAGGCCTGTGAAACCCGCACCGACGATGACGACATCGGTTCGCTCGAATTCGCCGCCCTCATCCGTGAAGGTCTTCAGCATTGCCGGCTATCCACCCAATCGCATCCGGCTTCCACCGACGAAGTATGTCCTTGTCGACATATGCCGGCGGGCCGCACACTCCATGCCGCAGGCTGTCTCTAACCTATCGTTTTCTCGAGCATATTGAGCCAGTTGCGATAGGCGATTTTTTCGATCAGTGCGCGGCCGAAACCGCGTGCCGCCAATGCATCGATCAGCTTCGGCAGGCCGGCGACATCCCCGATGACGGCCGGGATCATGGCGCCGTCGAAATCGGAGCCAAGACCAACGCCGTCCTCACCCAGTGCCTGCAACAGCGAATCGATATGCCGCACCATGATGTCGAGGCTTGTGTCGGCATTCATCCGACCATCCTCGCGCAGAAAGCCGGTTGCGAAGTTCAGCCCGACCATGCCGCCGGTTTCGCGGATCGCGCCGAGCTGCCAGTCGGTCAAGTTGCGCGAATGGCCGCAGATCGCGTGCACGTTGGAATGGGTCGCGACCAGCGGCGCATCGCTGAGCGCCGCGACATCGCGAAAGCCCTTCTCGTTGAGATGCGACAGGTCAATCATGATCTTCATCTGGTTGCAGGCCTTGACCAACGCCTTGCCGGCATCGGTCAGGCCGGGGCCGGTGTCGGGCGAGGACGGGAAGCGGAACGGCACGCCGTGGCCGAAGGCGTTCGGCCGGCTCCAGACGATGCCGAGCGAGCGCAGGCCGGCTTCATGCAGCACGTCGAGCATGGTGAGCTCGGGATCGATCGCCTCGACCCCTTCGATGTGGAACACCGCGGCGATCGAGCCTTGCGCCATGGCACCGCGCACATCGCCGGCGCTGCGGCAGACGGTGAGCGTTCCGGTCCGTTCCAGCCTGAACAGGATCGAGGCCATCGCGATGGTCGAGGTCAGCGCCTCATTGCGCGGAACCTCGGGCGGCAGCGGCTCGGCGGCACTCGGCGCCAGGGGCACGGCGCCGCGCCTGGATTTCTCGACAGGCGGCGGAAAGATGGCAAACATGCCGCCGGCGAAGCCGCCGGCTTTGGCACGCGGCAGGTCGATATGGCCGCCCGATTTCCCCTCTATGAACAGCTTTTCGACATCCGTGTCTTTCGACTGGTAGAGTCTGAGCAACGTATCGTTGTGGCCGTCGAAGACGGGAACGAGATCGGTTTCGGTCATAGGGGGATCATTCGGTTCGTTTGTCGGCAAGGGGCTGAGATATATCATATCGACTTAGGCAGGATGCGCTACCCGCACAAATGCCAAAGTCATCCCCGTGGGGATCGCAGCCGCTTTCCGCACCGTTTCCAAGCGACGAAACCCCTATTGCTTCAGCACGTCGGCCCATTCCTGATGGCGGCGAAACTGGGCGTTGGCGAACGGGCAGAGCGGGATGATCTTCTTACCCGCCGCACGCGCATCCTCGACGGCGCGGGTGACGAGGCGAAGCCCGGCACCCTGGCCGCGAAAGACGTCCGGCACCTCGGTGTGGTCGATGATGATCTGGTGCTCACCGATCTTGGTGAAGGTCATCTCGGCCTCGGCGCCATCGGGTCCACGCAGGACATAGCGGCCCTTGGAACCGCGATCCTCAAGTTCGATCTCAGGCAGTTGGTCAGGCATCGCTATGCTCCTTGGGCAGCATCGGCAAAGAACCGCCGTGCCGCCTCGATCTCGTTTGGCCGCACCTCGTGCCCGCCATCGTGCCATTCCACTGTGACATCGGCGCCGTCGGCACGCAAATATGCCTCGAGCCGCGTGGTCAGGTTCGGCGGGCAGATCGGGTCGCGCTTGCCGGCGGTCATCAGAATATGACGGCCGGCGAGACTGCCCTTCACCTGCGGCTCGAACGGGATCAGCGGATGCATCAACACCGACGCGCCGAACAGCGCTGGAACCGCGAACACCACCGAGGCCAGGACATTCGCGCCGTTGGAATAGCCGAGACCCAGCACGGCCGATGGCTTCGCTGCTTCGACATGGGCTTTGACGAAGCCCGCCATCCTGATCGTCGCCCGTGCCAGATCCTCCATGTCGTAGACGCCCTCGCCGGTGCGGCGAAAGAAGCGCGCGGCACCTTGTTCGGACACATCGCCGCGCGGCGAGATGATGGTTGCCTGGGGCGCGAGATCGCGCCCCAGCGACAGAAGCTGGTTCTCATCGCCTCCAGTGCCATGGAAGACGAACAGCAGCGGACCGCCCGGCGAACCGGGCAGCAGCTTGTGGATGTAAGCGTCCTTGCTCATGACCTCAGCCTTCCAGCTTCTGCAGATGCTGTTCAAGATAGGGTCGCAGGTGCTGATGCTGCGCCGGCAGCTTCAGCGCCTCACCGAGATGAGCGGTGTCCTCATCCCTGTCGAAACCCGGCTCGTTGGTGGCGACTTCGAACAGCACGCCACCCGGTGTGCGGAAATAGATCGCCCAGAAGTAGTCGCGATCGATCACCGGCGTCACCCCATAACCGGTGTCCATCAACGCCTTGCGTACCTCGAGCTGCCTGGCGCGGTTCTCGACCGCGAAGGCGACGTGATGGACAGAGCCGGCACCGAGATCGGCGAAGGCCGTGCTCGGCAGCGATTCGATGTCGATGACGTCGGCGCCATTGCCGTTCTTCACCGCCAGCCGCCTGAGATTGCCGGACTTGTCGACTTCCTCATAGCCCATGAACTTCAGCAGCTCCTCGGTGGCGCCGCCATCCTTCAGCCTGAGCGATACCGAATGTAAACCGCGGATCGCCTGGTCGACCGGAACACCGCCTTTCGCCCAGGGCGCTCTGCCGTCACCCTTGGCCTCGACCAGCGCGAAGCCGTCACCATCCGGTCCGGCAAAAGCCAGGCGCTTCTCGCCGAATGTCTCTTCACGCGACAGGCCGGTGACGCCCTCATCGGCAAAACGGCTTTCCCAATAGCCAAGCGTGCCTTCCGGCACCGAGTAGACGGTGGTTCCGACTTCCCCGACCCCATGCCGGCCCTTGCCTATATCGGGGAAAGGGAAATAGGTCATCACCGAACCCGGCGTGCCGGTCTCGTCACCGTAATAGAGGTGGTAGACGTCGGGCGCGTCGAAATTGACGGTCTTCTTGACCCGGCGCTGGCCGAGTTTCCTGGTGAAGAATTCGTTGTTCTGGCGGGCATCCCTGGCCATCGATGTGACGTGATGCAGGCCCTTGATCTGGTCGAGCATTGTCTTGCTCCTTCCTTGGTGCATGTGCGGCCCTCGCCGCTGTCCACGCCAATATGAGGACCAGAGCAGTTTACGCAAAGGCGGCAAACACAGAATGGACTGTGTCGTAAAAGTGAACGATGGAACAAGGTTCGTTCACCAATTGGTTCGCAGGTCAGACTTGCGCCGTGGCCGGAATTCGGTTCCATGAACGGCGTTCGACATCCCGCGACAAAGGTATTGTGAGTGACTGGAAAAGCCAGGCGGCCCAACATTCTCCTGATCACATGCGATCAGTGGCGTGGCGATTGTCTGTCCGCAGCCGGCCATCCGGTCGTGCAGACGCCGAATGCCGACGCTTTGGCCGCGGAGGGTGTGCTGTTCAAGCGGCACTATGGCGGCGCGGCGCCCTGTTCGCCCGCTCGCGCCTGCCTCTACACCGGCCTCTACCAGATGAACAACCGCGTCTGCCGCAACGGCACGCCGCTCGACGCTCGCCACGGCAACATAGCGCTCTCGGCTCGCGCCCTGGGCTATGATCCGACGCTGTTCGGCTACACCGACGTCTCGCTCGATCCGCGCCTGCTGGCGCCGGGCGATCCGCGGCTGCAAAGCTATGAAGGCGTGCTGCCGGGCTTTACGGTGCGCCAGTTGCTGCCCGAGCACCAGAAGCAATGGCTATCCTGGCTGGAGCTGCAAGGTGTCGACGCCAGCGCCGGGTCTCCCGACATCCACCGTCCGCTGGCCGACGGCGTGGCCGGGACCATCAGCAACGCGCCGCCCGTCTACTCCGGGCAACAAACGCCGGCGGCTTTCCTGACCGGCGAATTTACGCGTTGGCTTGGCGAACAGGAGGACACCACGCCGTGGTTCGCGCATCTTTCCTTCATCAGCCCCCACCCGCCTTTCATTGTGCCGGAGCCCTACAACACGATGTACGATCCGGCTGACGGCCCGGCCTTCCGGCGCGCGGCAAGCTGGCACGAAGAGGCGGAAAACCATCCCTATCTTGCCTATGATCTCGGCCGGCAGAAACAGATAAAATTCCGCCCAGACGCCAGAGGCAAGGTGCACGACTGGAGCGAAGACGATTTTCGCCGCATCCGCGCGATCTATTACGGCATGATTTCCGAGGTCGATGCGCAACTCGGCCGCGTCTGGAAAGCGGTTGAGGCCGCAGGCGCGTGGGACGACACCATCATCGTTCTGACCTCGGACCATGCCGAGATGATGGGCGACCATTTCATGCTGGGCAAGGGCGGCTATTTCGACGGCAGCTACCACATTCCGCTGATCATTCGCGATCCGCGCCAAGGCAAGGCGACCGGCGGCAGTGTCGACAGCTTCACCGAAGCGGTCGACATTTTGCCGACGTTTCTCGACCTGGTCGGCGAAGAGCCCGCGCCACATCTCGACGGCGCCTCGCTGAAGCCGTTCCTGGGCGGAGAAACCCCTGCGGCGTGGCGCGATGCCGCGCATTGGGAGTTTGACTTCCGCTCGATTGCCGCGGGCGAGGCCGAAAACCATTTCGGCATCGCCGCACGCCAATGCAACCTCGCCGTTATCCGCACGGAGCATTTCAAATATGTGCATTTCGGCGGCAACCTGCCGCCGCTGCTGTTCGATCTGGAAAACGATCCGGGCGAGCTGGACAATCTCGCGGCCGACCCCGGCCATCTCACCGTGCGCCTGGAATTCGCCGAACGGCTGCTCGCCTGGCGGGCCGAACATCTCGACCAGTCGCTGGCGCTGGCCGAATTGACCGAGAACGGCCTCGTCGGCCATGCCGCTGGCCTGCCACCTGGCCACACATAAATAAAGCCCGCGCCGTTGCCAGCGCGGGCTTCATTGGGCTGAACAGAATTACCTTACGATCATGCGCTGCTGATCGCGCTGTTCGGCGTAACTGCCTTTATCATAGGCGGTTTGAGCCTCGAGCTGTTCCTTGGTGAAGGTCGTGTAAAGATATTTGTTGCCGTCCTTGTCGGTCATGAATTTGAGATTATCCATACCAACCGCGACCTCCTTTTCACCGACGCCTAAGAAGCCGCCAACGTCGACGATCACCGCGTCCGTCTTGTTGTCAGGCGCAAGCACGACATCGCCGATTTCGCCTACCCTGGCGTCGTTTGCGCCGTAGACAGTCGTGCCCTTCAGGTCATCGGCACGAATCTCGCCGACCGGCATCTCGGTCAACGTCGACTTGTCGATGGCGGCAGTCTGTGTCTGGTCGGGAGCCGAGGCGTCAGGGGTGGTCGCTGCCGGAGCCTCGGCGGTCTTGTCTGCCGGAGCGACAGCAGGAGCCGTCGTGTCGGACGGCACAGCAGCCGGAGCGGTGGCCGCAGGCTCGTTGGAAGCCGTCGTGGCCGGCGCCGGATCATAGGCCTTGCGGTCGAAATCGGGCTGCGCCTGCAGCTCTTCCTTGGTGGTCTGGGCCACCAGCCAGCGGTCGCCATTCTTCTCGGCCCACTGCGCCTTAGAGAAATCATAGGTGACATTCTTGGCGCCGAGGCCAAGGAAACCGCCCACGCCGATGACCAGGGACTCGGCCTTGCCTTCCTTGGTCAGCACGATGTCGTTGACGTCGCCGATATTCTGCGCGTCATCACCGGTTCCGTTATATACGTCTTCACCGATGATGTTGGTGGCAAGGTTACCGTCCGCGCGCTTTACCGGTTCCGCCGGAGCGGCGTTCATGTCGGCCGGCTTTTGTGCCGTATCCGTCGTAGCAGGTGCCGTAGGTGCGGTCGCGTCGGTCGATGCCGCAGGTGCGGGGGCCGGACTGTAGGGCTGGCTGTCGAATTCCGCCTGAGCGGTCAACTCGTCCTTGGTCGTCTGGGCTACCAGCCAGCGGTCACCATTCTTTTCGGCCCACTGCAGCTTGCCGTACTCGAAGGCGACGCTCTTGGCACCGACACCCAGAAAACCGCCAACGTCGATGACGACGGATTTCGCCTGCCCATCCTTGTCGAAGACGACGTCGCTGACATTGCCGATGTTCTCGGCATCATCGCCGGTGCCGTTGTAGACGGATTCACCGATGATGTTGGTGACGATGCTACCCTCTGCGCGGACCGTCGCGGCGCCTGACTCCTGAACGGCTGGGCTCTGTGCCGGCGCCGGGGTCGTCGTACTCTGCGCATAAGCGCCGGTGGCGATCAGTGTTGCGAGTGCGGTCGTGGCTAAAAGATTGCGGATCATGATAGTCTCTCCTCGTGCCTGATCTCATGCGCCGCGTCGTTCTCGCTGACGCGGCATCTACAGGTTCACAACGTCGTGACCAGTCTGTTGTTCCGAGAAACCACTGCGGTTCGGGAAACGAAAACACGGAAATGATCGAGCGGCTTAGAAGCCCCTCCGTGTCAAGGGAACCTTTCCGTCGCCGCCGCGTTTCAGCCATCGGCTGGGCGTGTCCCGGCCGCTTTTTGGCTGACATGGTGGAGCGGGGTATGAAATTCGCAGCGGTGCTGAACCGGGATGGCGGCACTTTGCGCACCACCGACCTCGTCGCCTTCTCCGACAGGATGCATCAGACGCTGGAGACGGCAGGGCACTCGCTCAGCATCGAAATTGTCGCCGGCAAGGACGTGGTGGAAACGCTCGACAGCGCGGCTTCGCGTCGCTCCGTCGACATCGTGCTGGCGGGTGGCGGCGACGGGACCATTTCCGCCGCGGCCGCCCGGCTGATGGGCACGAAGAAGGCGCTTGCCATATTGCCGGCCGGCACCATGAACCTGTTCGCACGGGGGTTGGGCATTCCGCAGTCGCTCGATGGGGCGCTGAAATCCTTCGCCGACGGCGAAATCATCGCGGTCGACGTGGCGACCGCCAATGGCCAACCTTTCATACATCAGTTCTCGATCGGCATGCATGCGAAGATGGTGCAACTGCGCCAGAAGATGGAGTTCGGTTCGCGGTTGGGAAAGATCCGCGCCTCGGCCAAGGCGGCTTGGGCGACGATCAACAATCCACCTGCGATGAATGTGACGCTCAGCATCGGTGATGCCGAAATGGCGGCACGCATCACCGGGATCGGCATCACCAACAATTTGTTCGGCGAAGGCCATTTGCCCTACGCCGACAATCCGGCGGGCGGCGTGCTCGGTGTCTATGTCACGGTGGCGAAGCAGCGCGCCGAACTGGTCAAGTTCTTCTTCAACGTGGCGCGCGGCAAATGGCGCGACAACGAACATGTCGAAATCCACCAGACGAACAGAACGGTGCTGAAAATCCATTCGAGCAGCCGCAAATTTCGCGCCGTGATGGACGGCGAATTGGTCAGGCTTGACCGTGAAACAGTAATCGAAATCCAGCCTGGCGCGCTGAATGTACTGGTGCCGGCGAGTGCGGCCCAATCAAGAGCCGCCTGATGCTATGCGTTGCAACGAACAAAGCGGCTTTAACCAGCAGGAGCCTGCTCGGTGGTGCTGGGTGTCGGGACATGCTGTTCATCGCTGGTTGGCGTCTTGATCAACACACCATAAATCTCGGCAATGCCCCAAGCCGCAAACACCAGAAGCAATCCGGCGATCAGGATTCGAAATCCATGCCAGCCCCATCGCCCCTGCCGCGCCTTGTTTTCGGGAATGATCTTGGCCATGCTCGATCCTTGTCTCATTCTGCACCAACTGGCGCGCTCGGCAAATCATGGTCGGGTAACGGTTCCTCGCTAGGATGGTTCCGGAAAAGCGCGCTGGCCTTGCACCAGGGCAAGCAGGCGGCGGCGAAGACCGGGACGAGGCAAGTGGGGTGACTGGCAAGACGCAAACAGTGCCCGAGCTGCCGGCCGAAGTTGCGCGCGCAGTCAAGGATGTTGACCGCCTCGCCGTGCTGCACGGGTTGGAGATGCTGGATACGGCGGCCGACCCCGATTTCGACCGCGTCAGCAGCCTTGCCGCGGCGGTGATGCAGGTGCCGATGGCCCTGGTTACACTCGTCGACCTCGAACGGCAGTGGTTCAAATCCTGCTTCGGCCTGGACGAGGCCGAAACCGCGACCGACGTCTCCTTCTGCGCCCATGCGATTGCCGCCGGCGACGAGCCGATGGTGGTGGTGGATGCAACGACGGATCCCCGTTTCAAGACCAACCCGCTGGTCACCGGAAAGCACCATGTCCGCTTCTATGCCGGCGCGCCGATGGTTGTGGCAGGTGCCCGCATAGGCACGCTGTGCGTGCTCGACCACGAGCCGCATGGTTTTCCATCCCGCGCCGAGCTCCACCAGCTGAAGTCGCTCGCCGGCCTCGCCGCCAGCCTGTTCACCCTCAAGGACGCAACCCGCAGCGGCGCGATCGCCGAGGCCGCACTGGTTCGCGAGGAAAAACGACGTGCCATCGCACTCGATGCGGCGTCGCTCGCCAGTTGGGCATGGGATATCCGCACCGATATCATCGAATGCGACACATTGATGTCGGAGCTGTTCAGCCTGCCGCGCTCCAACCGGCTGCGCGCACGCGACATCCTCACCGCCATCGATCCGCGTGACGTCTACCAGACCCAAACCCGCTTTCGCGACGCCCTGACCGGCAGCGACGACTATTTCGGCGAATACCGGGTGAAGGGCTTTCATCCGCCGCGCTGGCTCGCCACGCGCGGCCGTGTCATCGAGCGTGACGGCGACGGCAAGCCGACCTTGATCTTCGGCGTCAACTACGACATCTCCGAGCGTAAGCTCGGCGACGAACGCCAACGGCTGCTGCTGCGTGAGCTCAACCATCGCGTCAAGAACACTTTGGCGACCGTCCAGGCGCTGGCAACGCAGACCGTGCGCCATGCCCGCCAGCCAAGCAAGTTCCTCGAGGCGTTCGGCGCCAGGCTTCAGGCCTTGGGCATCGCCCACAATCTGTTGTCGGACCGCGAGTGGCGCGGCATTGGCATCAGTGAACTCGTCCAGATCGAGGTCAAACCTTTCGAAACGGCCGAGCAGCCGCGCATGACGATCTCCGGCGACGACCTGCTGCTGTCGCCCGACCAGGCCGTCGGGCTTGGCCTGATCCTGCATGAACTGGCCAGCAACGCGCTGAAATATGGCTCGCTGTCGGTGCCGTCAGGCAGGGTCGATCTCGGCTGGAGGATGCAAGGCAGGAGGGATGCCCGGCGTCTTGTGCTGACCTGGCGCGAAAGCGGCGGCCCGCAAGTCGCTCCGCCGGATCGGCACGGCTTCGGCTCGATCCTCATTCGCCGCAGCCTAGCCAAGGTCATTTCCAGCGAAGTGACCCATGAATTCCGGCCGGAGGGCGTGTTTGCCGAAATATCGATGCCGCTGGAAGAGTTGTCAAAGTGACCTCTCCCAACAGCTCTATCTCCGTTCGCTCTCATCCAGATCGTCGGATTTCACATTCTCGCGGTAGATGGCGTAGGCCGCGAGCGCCACGGCCGGACCCAGAATGACGCCGAGACCGCCTTTTCCCTTGAGCAGACTCGGCAGCACGGCGAGTGCGGCGGTGATGCCGATCGCCTTCATGTCGGCATTGCGGCGCTGCGCCCGGCGCCGGGCGCGTGAGCCTGCGGAGATCCGGTAGATCAGCAGGATAAGTCCGGCAAGCACCAGGAAACCGACGCCGAACCCCAGTGCCGCGGCAAGCGGCCCATAGCGCATCGCCGTCCAGATATAGGCGGCCCCGACAAGAAAAACGAGACCGCAAAGTGCGGCGGCCATGGCGATCACATAGACGATTGCCGCCGTGCGCGCCCGGTGTATGGCGGCCACGGTTTCCCCCGAGGCGAGGCCCGAGATCAGGGTTGCCAACATTCCCATCTGGAGCGCGACTAGCGACGCGCGATGAGCGCGAAAAGGAAGCCTACGCCGGCGGCGATCGCCAGTGACGTCACCGGCTTTTCACGCACGCTTGCCATCATCTGCGCTTCGATGTCCTTGGCATTGCTGCGCAGGCTGTCAAAGGCTGCTTCGCCCTGCGCACGCAACTGCTCGACCCCTTCCGTGGCTGCGCGGCGCGCGGTGCCATAGCCATGCTCGCCGGTCTTGGCCAGTTGTTTGGTGAGCTTGTCGATGTCGGCCTTCAACTGCCTGATGTCGGCTTCCAGGTCCGCATTTGCACGGGCGTCGTTTGCGGTCTTTCCTGCGGCAGTGGCCATGGCTTAACTCCTTGTGATTGCTTGGTTTCAAACGCGCTGCGCGTCTCAAGGTTCCGGCATTGGGGACAAAGTAGCCGAAAACGCATCGGCGCGCACCCGGTCCGCCGGCTCCGGCAAAACACGCTTCCTCAGATTAATGGCCGGCGCGCTTCACCCAGCCCTTCCCAGCCGGCGAGCCGCTTGAGCCCTTCATTGTCGGAAACCACGCAGCCGCCGTCGCGCCAGACGATCAGCTTGCGATCCATCAGCTTGCGGATCGTCTTGTTGGTGTGAACCAGCGACAGGCCAAGCGTATCGGCGATGTGCTGTTGCGTGATCGGTATCTGGACGGATTGGTTGCCATTCAGTCCGACGACCTTGGCGCGGCTGCCGATGAAGGCGATGAGATAGGCAGCGCGCTCGATCGCACTGCGGCGCCCGAGGCTGAGCAGATTCTCGTCCAGCATCCGCTCTTCACGCGATGCGATCCAGGTGATGTCATAGGCCAGCCCGGGATGATTGCGGTACAGCTCATGCAGATATTCGCGCTCGAAAACACACAGCAGCATCGGCGACAGTGCCTCCACGGAATGCTGCATCTCGCCCATCACACTGCCTTGCAGGCCAATCAGATCACCGGGCATGAGATAGTTGAGGATCTGGCGGCGGCCGTCCAGCAACAGCTTGTAGCGAAACGCCCAGCCGGAGAGCACGGTGTAGAGATGGGCGCTATGGCTTCCCTCCACCAGCACCGTGCCACCCTTTTCGACTGCGAGTTCGCCCTTCTTGAATTTGCTGATGAAGGCCAGTTCCTGTTTTTCGAAATCGCGGAAAATCGGCAACGGCCGCAATGGGCAGTTCTCGCAAGGATATTGGCGGCTGGAGAAAGCGCTATTGTTCTGAACCGACATTTCGACCCCCCTTCGAAAGCCCGCTCTTGGAGAGCGCGTTTCAACGCGTTGCAAGGATTGAGGTTCCGCCCGCTTGCCACATGTCTTTTTTAAATGACAGCAAGCGAATTAGCGATCATGACTCCGGCGTTTCAAGGAGTCTTTGCCTGTGCCCACATTGCTCGACGGATTGCGGATTCTGGTCCTGGAGGACGAATTTCTGATCGCCATGGACGTCGAGCAGCTTTGCCGCGACCATGGCGCCGATGAGGTGGTGATCGCCCGTGACCTGACCGAGGTCGATGGCCGCGAGGTCGCCACGCGATTCGATGCAGCCATTGTCGACTTGATGCTGGGCGGCGCCTCAACCATCGATTTCGCCTCCGGGCTGCGCGCGGCAGGCATACCTTTCGTGTTTGCGTCGGGCTATTCGGATGCCGATGAAATCAAGGCATCGTTTCCGGGCGTCAGGCTGGTTGGCAAACCCTATTCGGGTGAAGACCTCGTGCAAGCGGTCGCCGCGGCCTGCGGACGTGCTTGAGACACGATCGCGGTCAGCTCGCCGGCGAGCTCGTTACCTGGGCCGAAATTGCGTCCGGACCATACTCGTCCTCGCCTGATATTTTCAGGATCTCCTGCAAGCGCGTACGGGCTCGGCTGACGCGGCTCTTGATCGTTCCCACCGCGCAACCGCAGATCTCGGCGGCCTCCTCGTAGGAGAAACCAGATGCACCGATGAGGATGATGGCTTCGCGTTGGTCCTCCGGCAATTGCTCCAGGGCGCCGCGAAAATCCTTCAGGTCGAGTTGGCCGTGCTGGGCCGGATGAACGGCAAGCCTGGCCGTCATGATACCGTCGCTGTCCTGCACTTCGCGCCCGCGCTTGCGCATCTGCGAATAGAACTCGTTGCGCAGGATGGTG
This sequence comes from Mesorhizobium sp. M7A.F.Ca.MR.245.00.0.0, assembly GCF_003997415.1. Taxonomy (NCBI): domain Bacteria; kingdom Pseudomonadati; phylum Pseudomonadota; class Alphaproteobacteria; order Hyphomicrobiales; family Phyllobacteriaceae; genus Mesorhizobium; species Mesorhizobium sp. M7A.F.Ca.MR.245.00.0.0. The sequence goes on from NZ_RZTE01000030.1 coordinate 28,955, forward strand.
AAAAGCCAGGCCTTGAGATTGGTGCCGGGCTGGAAGCTCTCATGCTTGTCCCAGGCCTTGACGAGCGTTTCCTGGACGAGGTCGTCGGCTTTGTCGGCATTTTGCGTCAGCGACACGGCGAACGCGCGCAGACTTGGGATTGCCCCAAGCAGATCGGTCTTGAAGCCTTGTGAGACCGCGGCCATGCCTCAGTCCTTCTTCTGTGCGGGTTCAGCCCGTTCCAGCTGGCTAAGCAACTGGGAAAAGCGATCCGGCACATCGTCGGAGACCAGCGCGTCGTAATATTGTTTGAGTTTGCGTCCGATTTCGGAGTTCGGCCCAAGAGCATCACCAGAACCGTTCCGGCGCCTGCTCTCGGCGCCAGCCAGAATATCTTTCGTCATATCCTTCATTTTGCCCTTGTTTTCCCAGCGCTCAAACCGCTCTTATCATACTCAACACAACGCAAGCGGCGCCCTCGTCTGGTTGCCCATCCCGACCCCAAACGCCCCTCCCCGGTATTCGTTCCGTCGAGGCGGAACTTTTTCTAAAAATCCGCGTTATCGTCAGGGCTTGCAGTCAGCTTGACCTGCTACGCATTCACGTCATTCTGAGGGAGACGTCTTACCATGAGCTTATCCGCCACCATCGCACCACATCTGCCATTCCTGCGCCGCTTCTCGCGGGCTGTTTCCGGGTCGCAAGAGAGTGGTGATGCGCTGGTAGCCGCGATGCTCGAGGCCATCATCGCCGATATCGAGATATTTCCCGAAGCATCGAGCGACCGCATCGCGCTGTACAAGGTTTTCGCCAAGCTGTTCACATCGGTCGCCATTCGCGTTCCACAGGAGCAGGCGCAATCGGCGTGGGAACAGCGCACCGCCGCCAATCTGAATGCGATCGCGCCGCGGCCCCGTCAGGCCTTCCTCCTCGTGGCTGTCGAAGGCTTCAGCGAGGACGAAGCGGCTGAGATCCTCGACGTCGGCGACCAGGAGTTTTCAGAGCTGCTTGCCCAGGCGAGCAACGAGATATCCCGCCAGGTGGCAACCGACGTTCTGATCATCGAGGATGAACCGCTGATCGCCATGGATATCGAAGAAATGGTCGAGAGCCTCGGGCACCGGGTCGTTGGAACGGCGCGCACCCATGCCGAGGCAGTGATGATGTTCGGCAAGACACGGCCGAAGATGGTGCTGGCCGACATCCAGCTTGCCGACGGCAGTTCCGGCATCGAGGCCGTGAACGAGATCCTGTCATCGACGTCGGTGCCGGTCATCTTCATCACCGCCTTCCCCGAGCGCCTGTTGACTGGTGAACGACCGGAACCAGCCTTCCTGGTCACCAAGCCGTTCAATCCCGACATGGTCAAGGCGCTGATCAGCCAGGCACTGTTTTTTGACCGGCAGGCGAAAGCAGCCGCATAAGTCGCGAATTGAGGAGTGGAGGAATTGAGGAATTGAGGAATTGAAGGCGATAGCCTCGCTCGCCGATTTCTCCAGATCATCAAAATCGTCAATTCATCAATTCCTCAATTCTTCAATTCTTCACTTCGGGCCGCCTGATCCACGCATCGGGCGGTGAGGGCGAATTTCCTGCGCGTCCGGCTGCCGAACGATTTGCAAGCTCGGTCTTTTTCGGCAAAGGGTGGGAACAAACCGCAACCACCCACGTTTTTATCGCATCATTCGAAGGAGATGCATCATGCTTTACTGGGCGCTCGTATTTCTCGTCGTTGCGATCATCGCCGGCGCGCTTGGTTTCGGCGGCATCGCCGGTACATCTGCCGGCATAGCGCAGATATTGTTTTTCATCTTCCTCGCTTTCCTGGTCATTTCGCTTCTTGCGGGCCTGTTCAAACGGGCTTCGTAAGGACGGACGGCCGAACACTGGAAGCCGCACCCCTCAAACGGTTTCCAGCCACCGCCGGGCGGTGTCCTTCAAAGGACGCCGTCCGGCGGACCGTTTTTTGGCGGCGGGTTCGGGAAACCTCTTTGGAACCCATTCACCGGTGAGCCGTTCAGCCTGAATTGGGTGGACAGTTTGGCCGATGGGTTCCAGCACCGGAAACAGGAAGGACGACGTGCAAAGCGATGAAGTCATCGCCCTCCATCCTGCCGAAAGCGGCATGCAGCTCGGCCGCGCCCTTCTTCACGCGTTGCACAATGCCGGCATTTCCGTTCTCTACCAGGATCGCGAGATGAAAACCGTATGGGCGCGCAACATGCGTGCGCCCTGGGTTTCGGACACCGCCGACAGCATCGGTATTCTGCCGGAGGCGCAGGCCGACCGCATCGGCGCGGCCAAGCGCGACGTCATTGCATCCGGCAACCCCCAACGTCTCGAGATCAGCGTTCCCGTCGAGGATGGCAGCCGCTGGTTTGAGGTCTGGATCGATGCCGACCACGGCGATGGCGGCACGGTGCAAGGCGTCGTCACCACGATGGTCGAGACGACCGAGCAGAAGCGCCGTGAGCAGACCCTGACGACGCTGTTGCGGGAGGTGAGCCATCGCTCGAAAAACCTGCTGGCGATCATCCAGAGCATAGCCACCCAGACCGGTCGCTACTCCGACAGCATCGGCGATTTCCTGACACGTTTTCGCGGCCGGCTGCAATCGCTGGCTTCGTCCCAGGATCTCGTGACCTCTTCCAACTGGCGGGGCGCCGCACTTCGCGAACTCGTATCGGGCCAGGTGGGCCGCTACGGCGGCGATCCGGTTCGCAGCCTGCGGTTTCAGGGGGCAAACCCCTATCTCAATCCCAACGCTGCCCTGCATATCGGCCTTGCGATGCATGAACTCGCCGTCAATTCGGTGAGCTATGGCGCCCTGTCGCGGCCCGATGGATTCGTCAATGTTACAGCCAACCTGACCGCAGCCGACACGGGAACCTCCCTGTCGTTGACATGGGCCGAGGCAATCGGAGCCAGTGATGTCAGGCGTAGCGAGAAGCGCTTCGGCAGCGTCGCACTCGAACGGGTCGTGCCGGCGTCACTGAACGGAACGGCGACGCTCGAAATCGCGGCTGGCCGTCTCGAGTACCGCCTTGTCGTTCCACACGGCAATTTCGAGACGGATTGAGCGACCCGAGCTTTCTTAACCAGCTGTTCACCATAAAAGCAGATGCTGTTTTTCCCAGATACCGCTGGAACCTGTTGCATCACCGAACATTTCCGCAGCAGGATTTGCAGCATGGTGCGGGAGGGAATGCCTTGACGGTTGCCGATATGAACAGACTGGAGCAGGCCGCCCGGATTTCCATGGGCGAGTTTGAGGACTCCGAGTCATCCGCGCCACCGCTGGCCCCTGTCCCCAACGGAGCCTTGCGCCTTGTTGCGTTGGCCTTGGTGGCGGTGATCGTGGTGGTCGCCCTGTACCAGCTTGTCTATTGAGGCCAGCTGGTTTCGGCCGGCGACAGAATCAATTGTCGCCGTCTTATTTCCCTGCCCGGCCCAGCGCGCCAGGAACTTTGGCTGATGTAGACCGTTACTATGGCGAGAGGACTTTCCCGCCATGGAACATATCGCTGCATTGCTGCTGGTCATCGGTTGCTCGAACACGATGGCCGACTGCCGTGAACTCCAGGTGCCCGTCAGCATTTTCGCGACCGCCGAGCAATGTGTGGCCGAGCGCCCATTCGTCTTGGGCGACGTGCAAGGGCAGGCTGATCACATCGTCGCCAAATGTCTTGCCGTCGATCCGGTGCTTGAAGACGACTATGATCAGATAGTCTGGAACGTGCGCGCCGATGGTACGCTTGACGCTTCTTTGGCAATTTCCAGCCTGGTAATGGCGTCGAACGCGGCAGGCCCAGAAAAAGACTATCTTCACCAACAATAGATTGCAGCAGCAAAGGCCGTCATTTCATGCTAAATGGCAGCTGGAGCTTTACCAAGTGAGGACAAAAAGTGAGGAGTGACTCTATGCGGAAGATGATTATTGCCCTGGTTGCGGTGGTTGCCGTCAGCGGCTGCACCTCGACCGAACAGGACGTGGTTGGCGGCGGCTTGATCGGCGCCGGTGTCGGCGGCTTGGTCGGCGGCGGCAAGGGCGCGCTGATCGGCGCGGCCGTTGGCGCCGGTTCCGGCCTGCTGGTGCGCAATCTGCGCAACGGCTATTGCCAATATCGCGATCATCGCGGCCGGATCTACACGGCTCGCTGCAACTAATTCGGCGATAATCGAAACGTCGATCCGGAGGCTGGTCCGCTGGCCTTCGGATTTTTCATGTCCGGACGCTTGATCCTTTTCGGGAGAAGGTCGCGCTCAATTGGCGAGTGGAATTTTGATTTCCACGTTCAGCCCATTGGCCTGGTAGTCGCGCTTGATCGTACCGCGTAATTCGCGCGTCACGTTGAGATCGATCAGCTTGGTGCCGAAGCCGGTTTCGGCGGGAGCTTCGAGTTTCTTCTGCCCGTTTTCGCGCCAGTTCAGGGCCAGTGTCCTGTCGCGCCCACGCCCTTCCAGAGACCAATCCACTTTCAGTGCCCCCACGGAATTGCCGGCTTCGCCGTATTTCAGCGCATTCGTCGCCAGTTCGTGGAAGGTCAGGCCGAGCGCTTGCGTCGTGGTTTCGTCAAGCAGCACCTGCGGCCCTGACAGCAGCCCCTCGGGCAACTCCTTGCCGAACACCTGGCCGAGTTCGATGCGCAAGAGATCGCCAAGATCGGCCTTCTGCCAACGAGAGCGCGTCAGCATGTCCTGGGACGCTGCCATCGCCTGCAGCCTGGCCGAGAAGGATGCGGAAAACTCGTTGACGTCGGTAGCCCGCGATGCCGTCTGGCGCGCGATCGCCAGCACCCTGGTGATCGAATTCTTGATGCGATGCTTCATCTCCTGCAGCATCAGGTCTTTTTCGATCAGGCTCTTTTCCGTGGTTTCGTGCAACCGCGACGCTGCCTCATAGGCCCGCTCCTGATATCGCGCCACCAGCGCGATGGCGCCCGCCAACAGCAGGCCGAATAGCCCCAGCATCACGGGAATGGCGCGCGACGACGGCTGCGAGAAGGCGCTTGTCGGCCGGAACAGGACAGTCCATGGCCGTCCGGCGACGATGATCTTTCGGGTGACCAGCAGCCTGTCCCCGAAAGTCGAAGCTGGCGGCGTCTCCGACCGGAACAGCAGATTGTCGCCGCTCACGGCACCATCGCCGTCATAGATTTCGGTGTTGACCGGCAGTAGCGGCGACCGGCTGAGCGCGGTCTGGAACAGATCGCGAGCCCGGAAGGCCGCATAGAGAAAACCTGATGTCGAGGATCTCGAAGCATTGATGACGTCGGGAGCGGTTTCGACATTGAGCCGCACGAAAACGAAGAAGCCGGTGAACGTCTGCGAGGCGCCCGTGTCCTGGCCCAGTTGCACCAACCCGCTGGCGTGCTGCTGGTCGTCGGACATCGCCTTTTCGATCGCCACACGCCGCATCGGTTCGCTGAACATGTCGTAGCCGATGGCGGCTTGGTTGGATGGATCCAGCGGTTCGAACAGCACGATAGGGGTACGCCAGGGTTGCGTGGTATCCGGGTAGATTGGATGACTGACGCCATAATCGTGCAGCATATCGCGTTCGACCGTCGCCTCGTCGCCCGTCTTTGCCAGCCTGAGGAAACCGATGCCGCGCAAGCCGGCGAAATTCTTGTCGACATCGAGCGCGTTGAAGAACGCCTTGAACTCATTGCGAGAAATATCGCCATTGCGGGCGTCGAACAGGGCCTGCGTCGAGCGCAGCAGCGACAGATGCAGGTCGATGCGGCTCTCGATCCGGTTGAGCGCGTCGTCGGCAGTCGCCTCGAACTTGATGCGCGCGGCTTCCTGTGTGGCGAAATAGGCGAAACCTGCCATCACCATGCTGATTAGTGCGACGGCGATAAAGGCGATGATCGGGAAAAGCTTCTTCAACGGATCGTGCGGTCCCTGAGCGATATCGGACCTTTATGGGCAAGTCGCCGTGCCAACACAATGCCAAGGCCAAGCCATCCTTACGGCTGGCATATCACGTGTCCGGCAACCGCGAGCTGGCTTGATCTCAGGCCGCGATCTTCAGCGCGCCCGGTCCTGGAATGGCGCCCGGCGGGCATTTGCCAAGAATGATCATCCCCAGCACCTCGTCCTGCGTGACATCGGTGGTGCGGGCGGTGCCAACGACCTGGCCGTTCTTCATGACGCAGACCCGGTCGGCAAGCTCGAACACATCGTGGATGTCGTGGCTGATCAGGAAGATGCCGATGCCATCGGACTTGAGCTGCTTGACCAGTTCGCCGACCTGCGCCGTTTCCTGCGGACCAAGCGCCGCCGTCGGCTCGTCCATGATCAGGATGCGGGCGTTGAACAGGATCGCACGCGCGATCGCCACCGATTGCCGCTGGCCGCCCGACAGCTTGATCACCGGCTCCTTGAAGCGCTGGAAGCGGGGATTGAGCCGGCCCATCACCTTGCGCGCCTCGGCCTCCATGGCAACGTCGTCGAGCGTACCCCAGGCGGTCATCAGCTCGCGGCCGAGGAACAGATTGGCGGCGGCGTCGACATTGTCGGCCAACGCCAGCGTCTGGTAGATCGTCTCGATGCCGTATTTCTTGGCGTCGCGTGGATTGGAGATCGATGCCTCCTCGCCGTTGACGAAGATCTGGCCCGAATCGCGCTTGTAGGCGCCGGACAGGATCTTGATCAATGTCGACTTGCCGGCGCCATTGTGGCCGAGCAGCGCCACGACCTCGCCGGGGAAAAGATCGATCGAGGCGTCGTCAACGGCGCGGATGCCGCCAAACGCGATCGAGATGTTCCTCATGTCGATCAGCGCGGTAGCTGCAGGAGCAGTCTTGTCATTCATGGCATGCCCTCCTAGACGCGCTTGCGATAGACGGTGTCGAGCCACACGGCGATGACCAGTACGGCCCCGACGACGATGCTCTGCAGCGGCGAGTCGACGCCGAGCAGCACCATGCCGGACTGCAGCGACTGCATCAGCAGCGCGCCCAGCATGGCGCCGATGATCGTTCCCGATCCGCCGGCAAGCGACGTGCCGCCGATCACGGCGGCTGCAATGACGAGCAGTTCGTCGAGCGTTCCAAGCACGTTGGTGGCCGAATTCTGCCGGGCCGAGGAGATCGCCGCGGCAATCGTGGCCAGCACGCCAATAATCATGAACACCTTCATGGTGATCCATCGCGTGTTGATGCCGGCGAGATTAGCCGCCTCGGGATTGCCGCCGATGGCGAACACATAGCGGCCGAAACGGGTGCGGTTGGTGATGAAGGTCATGACCAGCCCGACGGCGACCGCCATCAGCACCGGTATGGCGATACCGTGGGCGATGAACAGGCCGCCTTCGGGAACGGTGATGTTGTTGGCGGCCGCATATCTGTTCACGATGCCGATCGGCCAGGGGTAGGAGTTGGCGAGCCAGACCGCACCCATGATGGCGCCGCAGGTGACGACTCCAAGCAGCGCCTCGGCCCAGATCGGACGTAGCGGAAACCGGAAACGCTTGCGCTGCACCCGCCCGTTGAACAGCCCAAACACCACGGCGAGGCAGGCGACGATCCCAACGACCCAGCTCCAGGTCGCGCCGATCGATCCCGCCGGCCCACCGCCCATCAGCTGAAAAGTGGCGTTAAGCGGCGCCACGGTCTGGCCTGAAGTGACCCACCAGGCGGCACCGCGCCAGACCAGCAAGCCGCCCAGCGTCACGATAAAGGCGGGCACTTCGAGATAGGCGATGACGAAGCCTTGAAAAGCGCCGATCAACAGGCCGAGCGCCAGGCCGATGACCAGTGCCAGGACCCAGATCCACGGGTTGCCGAGTTCGAGCCCGACAAAGCGCACCAGGAAATGCACCTGGGCAAACCCCATCACCATGCCGATCAGGCCCTCGGCGGAACCGACCGACAGGTCGATGTTGCGCATGACGATGACCAGCACCATGCCGCAGGCCATGATGGCAACCGCGGATGTCTGCACCGACAGGTTCCACAGATTGCGCGGCGTGAGAAAGGTGCGGCTGTCGAAATCGAGCGGATTGACGCCAAGGCGCAGGCTGGAAATGACATGCAGCCCAATCCAGATGACCAGCAGCGCGCCGATCATGCCGAGCATGCGGGTGTCGATCTCGGTCGCCTTCAGGAACCGGGCGACGGCGCCGAGTTCCGACGCGCGCGCCGTATCGGTCTGCGGGTTTGACGTCGTATCGGTCATGGTTTCCTCCCACCGGCTGGCCGTCTGACGCGCATGCCGGAGCCCAGCCTAGAAGCTATCCGCATGATGCGGAAACAGAATTCTTTGAGAAAACGCCGCGGCTTTTGGGCCGCGGCGTTCAGATATTTCAAAGTGGTACGGATCAGTTGCAGGCCGCCACGGTGCCGGCGGCGACACCCGCGCAGACTTCGTCCTTCTTGATCCAGCCGGCGTCGATGACGACGTTGAGATTGTCCTTGGTGATGGCAACCGGGGTCAGGAACAGCGACTTGACGGTGTTGCCGCCCGGCGTCGTGAAGTCCTTGGCGCCGGCGATGTCGCTCGTCTTCTTGCCGTCGGCCAGTTGCGAGGCGATCTCGGCGGCATTCTTGCCGAGCTCCCGCGCGTCCTTCCACACCGACACGGTTTGCGTGCCGAGGGCGATGCGGTTCAGCGCGGCGTGGTCGCCGTCCTGACCCGAGACCGGCACGGTGCCGGCCAAGCCTTGAGCCGTCAGCGCCGCGACGACGCCACCGGCAGTGCCGTCATTGGCCGCGACCACCGCGTCGACCTTGTTGTCGTTGGCGGTCAGGAACTGTTCCATGTTCTTCTGGGCGTTAGCGGGCAGCCAGCCATCCGTGTAGGCTTCGCCGACATTCTTGATCTTGCCGCTGTCGATGGCTTCCTTGAGCACTTCCATCGAGCCCGAGAACAGGAAATCGGCATTGGGATCGGCACCGGAGCCCTTGATGAAGACGTAGTTGCCTTCCGGCTTGACCTTGAACACTTCGCGGGCCTGCATGCGGCCGACTTCCTTGTTGTCGAAGGTCAGATAGAAGACGTCCTTGTTCTCGATCAGCCGGTCATAGCCGACGACCGGAATGCCTTCGTCCAGCGCCTTCTGCACGGCCGGGCCGATGGCCGAAGCGTCCTGCGCCAGGATGATCAGGGAATTGGCGCCCTGCGAGATCAGGCTTTCGACATCGGTAAGCTGCTTGCCGGGATTGGACTGCGCATCGGCGGAGATGTACTTGTCGCCAGCGGCCTCGATCGCCGTCTTCATGGCGGCTTCGTCGGTCTTCCAGCGTTCTTCCTGGAAGTTGGACCACGAAACGCCGACGACCTTGTCCTTCGCCTGCGCGACAGACGCGAGCGTCAGCGACATGGCGGCACCCGCCAGGATGGCGGCCGTGAATCTTTTCATATTATCCTCCCTGCGCCGCGTATGGCGCGACCAAACTGACCCGAGGGCCGGCACAAAGGCTCTATTTTTTCGAGCCTCGAAAAAACACTGGGCCAACGCCCGAACGCTGTCAACATCGATTCTGATGGATTTTGATGTCATTTCGAGTTTTTTTCGAGTCTCGGAATAAATAAATGACACGGCGTGCAGCTTCTGCCAGTATTTACCGGCGTCACCGACAGCGTTCCAGGGGCAGGAGGAACCGCGGCGACCGGGAGGATATGAAAGAACATGTCGGTCGGAATCCGCCACGACGATCTGCGCCGCCGCAACCGCGCCATGGTGATCGCGGCAGTGCGCCGCGCCGGACAGCCGTCGCGAACCGAGATCGCCGCGACCACAAGCCTCAGCCATTCGACCATCTCGGCGATTTCATCCGACCTGATCGTCGAAGGCATCCTGACCGAAAGCAAGCCGAGCGAGGCCGGCTCGCTCAAACGCGGCCGGCCGCAGGTCGGCCTCAGTCTCAATCCGGAAGCGGTCGCGGTAATGACCGTGGTGCTGTCGCTGAACTTCCTCTCCGTCGCCGTCATCGACTATGCCGGCCAGGTAATATCCGAGGAACAGCGCCGGCTGGACACGCTGACGATGTCGCGCGAGTCGCTGATCGGGGAATGCACGGCCATCGTGCGGCGCCGCCTGGCAGATCCCGACCTGGACGTGCGCAGCATCGCCCGCATCGCGCTGGCCATCCAGGGCATCACCGACACCCGTGCCCGCGCCATGCTGTGGTCGCCGATCACGCCGCACACCGACATCGCCTTCGCTGACATATTCGAAGACGAGTTCGGCATCCCTGCCATAATGGAGAACGACTGCAACATGATGGCGGTGGCGCTGCGCTGGCGCGACCCCGATCGTTACCGCGACGATTTCATCGCTATCCTTTTGTCGCACGGCATCGGCATGGGACTGGTGCTGAAGGGCGAATTGTTCACCGGCACCCATTCTTCGGGCGGCGAATTCGGCCACATGATCCATCGGCCGAACGGCGCGCTATGTCGCTGCGGACGGCGCGGCTGCGTCGAAGCCTATGCGGGCAATTACGCCATATGGCGCAACGCCAGGCAGATGGGCGAGGATGCAGAACCCGTTGCCGATGTCAGCGACGCCGACATGCGCGCCCTGGCTGCCGCGGCCCGCGAAGGTGACGGACCCGAACGGGAAGCCTATCGCAAGGCCGGCGAAGCGCTCGGCTACGGCCTCGGCAGCCTGTTCGCGCTGATCGATCCGGCGCCGGTCGCCATGGTCGGTGTCAGCGCCGCCGCCTTCGACCTGATCGAGCCGGCATTGCGGCAAGCGATTGCCCAGACCGCCGGCGGCCAGCATTCCAAATCGATTTCCTTCGACACCGAGCCGAACGAACTGCCGCTGATCCGCGAAGGCTGCGCCATGCGGGCGCTGATCTTCGTCGATCAGGAGATTTTTGCGCCGGGCGTGCAGGCGAGATCCGGTTTCGGCGGCAAGAACGTGGCGTGAGTTCAAACGAGGGAGTTCAGTCCTCTCGGATGGCGTATCCGGCCCCACGGATCGTGCGGATGACATCAGGCATACGGCCATTGTTGACCGCCTTGCGCAGCCGGCCGACATGCACGTCGACTGTGCGCTCGTCGATGTAGATCGTCTCGCCCCAGACATTGTCGAGCAGCTGGCTGCGCGAGAACACGCGGCCTGGATGGCGCATCATGAATTCGAGCAGGCGGAATTCCGTCGGCCCAAGCCGGATCTCGCTCTTCTTGCGATAGACACGGTGCGACTCGCGATCGAGCACGATATCGCCGACCTTGAGCACGCTGGACAGCACTTCCGGCTTGGCCCGGCGCAGCAGCGCCTTGACCCTGGCCATGAACTCCGGCGTCGAGAAGGGCTTGACCAGATAGTCGTCGGCGCCGGTCGACAGGCCGCGCACGCGGTCGCTTTCCTCGCCTCGCGCGGTCAGCATGATGATCGGCAGCCGCTCGGTCTCGGGACGCATTCGCAGGCGCCGGCAGAGTTCGATGCCCGAAACCGCAGGCACCATCCAGTCGAGCACCAGAAGATCGGGAACGTTCTCCTGCAGCCGGATTTCGGCCTCATCGCCGCGCGTCACCACCTCGACCTGGTAACCTTCGGATTCAAGATTGTAGCGGAGCAGCACGCCTAGCGGCTCCTCATCCTCCACCACCATGATGCGTGGTGCGATCATCGGCTGGTCACCCCTGTTATGCCGCTGGCGCGGACATTGCCGTCTCGTCCTGCTTCGGACGATTGGCTGGCAGCTGCGTGCCGGTCAAAACATAGTAGGCATTTTCGGCGATGTTGGTCACGTGGTCGCCGATCCGCTCGAGGTTCTTGGCGCAAAACAACAGGTGCGTGCACGCCGTGATGTTGCGGGGATCTTCCATCATGTAGGTCAGCAGCTCGCGGAACACCGAGGTGTATTTGACGTCGATGCGTTCGTCATTGTTTCTGAGCGTGGCAAGCGCTGCCGCGTCAGCGGCGGCATACTCGTCGACGACCCCCTGCACCTGGATCAGCACCAGCTGCGCCATCGCGTCGATCGAATGCGAAAGATCGTGCGGCGTGACGCTCAGCCCGACAGTGCCGACGCGCTTGGCGATGTTCTTGGCAAGGTCGCCGATGCGCTCGAGGTCGCCGGCCATGCGGATCGAACCGACCACCGCACGCAGGTCGTTGGCCATTGGCTGGCGCTTGGCGATCAGCGTGATGGCGCGATCGTCCAGCTCGCGCTGGCGCGCATCCATGATGGCATCATCGGAAACCACGCGCTGCGCCAGCGCATTGTCCGAATTGAGCAAAGCCTTGGTCGAGCCACTGACCATCGAGCGGGCGAGATCGCCCATGTCGCGGATCAGCTGGCTGATCTGCTCCAGATCCTCATCGAAAGATGCAACGGTATGTTCACCCATGATCTTCGTCCCTCATATGCCTGAGCTCAGCCGAACCGGCCGGTGATGTAGTCCTGGGTGCGTTTGTCGTCGGGGGTGGTGAACATCTTGTCGGTGGCGCCCTCCTCGACCAGATAGCCTAGATGGAACATCGCGGTGCGCTGCGACACGCGCGCTGCCTGCTGCATCGAATGGGTGACGATGACGATCGTATAGTTCTGGCGCAGTTCGTCGATCAGTTCCTCGACGCGAGCAGTGGCGATCGGGTCGAGCGCCGAACACGGTTCGTCCATCAGGATCACCTCGGGCGACACGGCGATGGCGCGTGCAATGCACAGACGCTGCTGCTGGCCACCGGAAAGACCCGTGCCAGGTTCCTGCAAACGGTCCTTCACCTCGTTCCAGATTGCCGCCTTCTTCAGGCTCGACTCGACGATCTGATCCATGTCGGCCTTGCGCTTGGCCAATCCGTGGATGCGCGGGCCATAGGCGACGTTCTCGTAGATCGACTTGGGGAACGGATTGGGTTTCTGAAACACCATGCCGACGCGCGCCCTGAGTTCGACGACATCGATGTTCTTGTCGTAGATGTCTTCTTCGTCGAGCGTTATCTTGCCGGTTACCCGCGCGGAATCGATGGTGTCGTTCATGCGGTTGAGGCAACGCAGGAAGGTCGACTTGCCGCAGCCGGAGGGGCCGATCAGCGCCGTCACCTGATTCAGGCGGACGTCGAGATTGACATCGAACAGCGCCTGCTTCTCGCCATAGAACACGCCGACCTTGTCGCCGCGCATTTTGATCACTTCGTTCGACTTGGCGTTCATCTTATCGCCCACTGCATTTTCAAGGGACTGTTCGGTCATGATGTTCATACCAAAATGCCTTTTTTCTACCAGCGCCGCTCGAACCGACGCCGAAGCACGATCGCGGTGATGTTCATGGCCATGAGGAAGACGAGCAGGATGATGATCGCGCCCGACATGCGCTCGACGAAGGCGCGTTCGGCCTCGTTCGCCCACATATAGATCTGCACCGGCAGCGCGGTGGCCGGATCGAAAGGCGTCGTCGGTGGATCGGCGACGAAGGCGACCATGCCGATTAGCAGCAGGGGCGCGGTTTCACCGAGCGCACGCGCTAGACCGATGATGGTGCCGGTGAGGATGCCGGGTGCGGCAAGCGGCAGGATGTGCTGGAACACCATCTGCATCTTGGAGGCGCCAAGACCGAGAGCCGCCGAGCGGATCGACGGCGGCACCGCGGCAAGTGCAGCGCGCGTCGCGATGATGATCGTCGGCAGCGTCATCAGTGTCAGCACCAGGCCGCCGACGAAAGCGGCGGAGCGCGGCATGCCCAGGAAATTGATGAACACCGCGAGGCCGAGCAAGCCGAAGACGATTGACGGCACCGCTGCCAGATTGTTGATGTTGACCTCGATAAGGTCGGTGAAACGGTTCTTCTTGGCGAACTCCTCCAGATAGATGGAGGCGGCGACGCCGATCGGCAGCGCCAGGAGCAACACGATCACCATCATATAAAACGAGCCGATGATCGCCACGCCCATGCCCGAGGTTTCCGGGCGGCTGGAGGCGCCGTAGGTGAACAGGCCGCTGTTGAAGTGCTCGGCCATCGCGCCCTCGGCCTTGAGCTTGTTCATCCAGGTGATCTGCTGGTCCGAGACCTTGCGTCGCGCTTCCTCGACACTGAGGTCGATCTGGCCCTTGAAAGCCGAGTCGAGATTGGCGGCGGCGAGGATGTTGACGTTGCGTGTCGTGCCGATCACGGACGGATCGGCGGCAACGATGTCGCGCAACTGGACGCGGGCGCCTTCCGACAGGAAGCCCTTGAGCTTCTGGATCATCGGCTTGTCATCAGGAGAGATGCCGAGCTTGGCCACAAGCGCGTTTTCGGCGAGCCTGGGATAATTTGCCTTGATCAGAACGCTCGGATCGGTTGCACGCTTGCCGGAAGGATCGATCACTTTCTCGTCGAACGAGATCGGCAGTGATACCGTCGTCTGCCAGAAGGCGGTGTAGCCTTTCGAGACGATGGTGATCAGCATGATTGCCAGGAACGCCAGGCCTACGGAAATCGCCACGACGCCATAGATGCGGAAACGGCGTTCGGCGGCGTAACGGGCCTTCAGGCCGATGTCGCGGCGCGGATGGGCCGCCGCCCTGACCATCGTATCCATGGAAATGTCGGTCATTCGTACTGCTCCCGATATTTGCGCACGATGTAGAGCGCGACGATGTTCATCACCAACGTCAGCGCGAACAGCGTCAGGCCGAGTGCGAAGGCGACCAGCGTCTGCGGCGAATTGAACTCGAGGTCGCCGGTGAGCTGGTTGACGATCTTGACAGTGATGGTCGTCATCGCCTCGAACGGGTTGATGGTGAGGTTGGCGGCGACGCCCGCCGCCAGCACGACAATCATCGTTTCGCCGATGGCGCGCGAGGCGGTCAGCAGGATGGCGCCGACGATGCCGGGCAGTGCAGCCGGCAGGATCACCCGCTTGATCGTCTCGGAGCGGGTCGCGCCGAGGCCAAGCGACCCGTCGCGCATGGCGCGCGGCACCGCGGTTATGATGTCGTCCGAAAGGGAGGACACGACCGGGATCAGCATGACGCCCATGACCAGGCCGGCGGTGAAGATGCTCTGGCCCTGGATGAAGGGCGAACCGCCGGTCAGCGCCGCGGACAGGTCGCGCAGGAACGGCCCAAGCGTGACGACGGCGAAGATGCCGTAGACGATGGTCGGTATGCCGGCCAGCAGTTCAAGCGCCGGCTTGACCACCGAGCGCACCTTGGGCGTTGCATATTCGGCCATGTAGACAGCCGACATCAGCCCGACCGGCACCGCAACCAGCAGCGCGACGGCGGCGATGTAGAGCGTGCCCGCAAGAAGCGGGATCAGACCGAACTGGCCCTGGCTGCCGCCCGAACCGGCAGCGGCAAAACGCGGATCCCAGACGGTGCCGAAGAAGAAACTCATCGGCGAGACGCTTTCGAAAAAGGTGATCGTCTGGAACAGCATCGAAAGCACGATGCCGATGGTGGTCAGGATGGCGATGGTGGAGGCGGCAAGCAGCCCCCACAGCATCAGCCTCTCGACATTGTTGCGGGCCCTGGCGCGCGGCTCGATCTGCCTGAGCGCATAGAAGGCGCCGGCGATCGAGGAAACGAGAATGACAATGGCGCCGAACAGGCCGAGCCGGTCCTGGACCTTGTTCGCCTCGATGGCGATCGGGATCATGTAATCCTGCGTGTCGCTCGCCAGTGCCACACCCTTGGCGGCGAGCAGCGGCTGCAGCTCGGCAAAGCTGGCCGGCATTGCGGCCAGTGTGCCTGCATCGAGTTTGCGCAGGCCCCTGGCGAGGCTCTTTACCAGGCTGACATCCAGTGCCTCACTGGCAACCTTGCTGTCGACGGTGAGCTCGGGCAAGGCAGTGTGAATGTGTCGGTCCAGATAGACGGAAGACCCGACGGTCCAGACGGCAAGCAGCAAAAGGGCAGGCAGAACGGCGAGCAGGAAGGCCCACCAGCCATGATAGTGGGCGCGCGAATGCGGCTTGACCTTGCCATTGTCCTGGGCCGCGGCACGTTGCCGACCGATGAAAAAGGCAACCAGGCCGACGGCAACGACGATGGCCAGTACGAGCAAGGACGACATGGACCCACCCCAAGAGAAATTCTTACGCAGCCGCCATTGCGGCCTGCGATGAAACCGGGGCGCGGGATTTGGCCCGCACCCCGGTTCGGCAGCTGATTACATCGACTTTCCGGCGGCGAAAGCGTCACGCTGGGCCTGACGCTCGGCATCCGGAGCAGCAACGAGGCCGTATTCGGCGAGCGGGCTTTCCGGGCCAACCATCTGGTCGTCAAGGAAGAACTCGACATATTCCTTGAGGCCGGGAACGACGCCCAGATGCGCCTTCTTGACGTAGAAGAACAGCGGGCGCGAGACGGGATACTTGCCGCTGGCGATCGTCTCGGTCGAAGGCACGACGTCTTCCACGGTGGCGACCTTCAGCTTGTCGGCATTGTTCTCATAGAAGGCGAGGCCAAACACGCCGACGCCGGTCTTGTTGGAGTCGATGCGGGCGAGCGTCTCGGTATAGTCGCCATCGATGTCGACGGCCTTGCCGTCCTTGCGGATGGCGATGCAGGTTTTGCCGATTTCCTTGTCGTCGGCAATGCCGGCGGCCTTGAGAGCAGCCTTGTCACAGCCGGCATCGAGAAGCTTGGTCTCGAACACTTCGCGCGTGCCATGCTTTTCGCCCGGAATATAGGCGGCGATGTCCCAGTCGGGCAGCTTCGGATTGACCTGGCTCCACTTGGTGTTCGGATTGTCGACGAGCTTGCCGTCGACGACCAGCTTGGCCGCGAGCGCCTTGTAGATGTCGGCGGGAACCAGCGCCCAATCCGGGCCCTTGATGTCGGTGGCGAAGACGATGCCGTCATAGCCGATCCGGACTTCCTGGACTTCCTTCACGCCGGCGTCGGCGCAGGACTTGAGTTCGTCCGCCTTGATCGGACGCGACGAGTTGGCGATGTCGATCGTATCTTCGCCGACGCCCTTGCAGAATTCCTTGATGCCCGCGCCGCTGCCGCCGGATTCGACGACCGGGGTCTTGAAGTTGGTGAATGTTTCGCCGAACTGCTCGGCGACGATCTTGGCATAAGGTAACACTGTCGATGATCCGGCGACCTGGATCTGGTCGCGCGCGGCGGCGAAGCCGGACGTCGCGGCGAGCGCAAGCGCAGCGGCCGACGCCGTATAGAGGAATTTCTTCATGTGGCCTGCTCCTGTTCGGAAGATGGTCTCTCGGCGCTCGTCAGTCGGCGCCCGCTGAGGCCAATAGCCTTCGATTATAACAGTCGCATGACAGTTTGATGTCACCCCGGTAACGCGTCATCGGGATGAGCAGAATGCCGCCTGGCCGGCACTCCCGACGCAGCCCCGCTTTGTCACCGGAATCAGGGACTTGCTCGATTCGGTCGAGGCTGGCCGGCGATTTGGGAATCAGCCGGCCTTTATGAAGAAAAGCCGGACGGGAGCGCGTTGCTCTCAGCCAGACGGTGTCGTGGCCGGGCCATCGCCGAAAACAGGTCCGTTGGGGTAGGTTGACGCTGTCTCATGCCGGCGGTCGCTGCTCCCGCCCGTAACTGGGAAGAGCGGAATTCGAATGTCGCCATTGTCTCGGCTGGATGCCGCCTTTCATATGGTGCGATCGCACCATAGTCTTGGCCGCTGACAGGGGCGCGAATCTTCGCCGTATTCCCGGTACTCGGGCAGAGCCGGCCTTACCCGGCGTTGCGCTGCGCCTGCCGGCTGGCGCCGACCCAGCGCTCGACCTTCTCGAGCAACGCCCGGGGACTGATCGGCTTGGGCAGATAGTCGTCCATGCCCGCCTCCAGGCAGCGCTCGCGGTCGCCCTTCAGCGCATGCGCGGTGACGCCGACGATCGGCACATGCGTGCCGGTTTCTTCCTCCAGCCGGCGAATGGCGGCGGCTGCTTCGAGACCGTTCATCTCCGGCATGGAGACATCCATCAGGATCATGCACGGGTTCAGCCGGCCGAAGGCGTCGAGCGCCTTGCGGCCATTGCCGACGATCTCGAAACCATAACCGGTCTCGCCGAGGATCTGGGTGAACACCATCTGGTTCACCTCATTGTCCTCGGCCACCAGGATATCCAGCCTGTCGCCGCCAGCCGCCACCGGTGGCCGGGGGCG
Source organism: Mesorhizobium sp. M7A.F.Ca.MR.245.00.0.0 (assembly GCF_003997415.1). Lineage (NCBI taxonomy): Bacteria > Pseudomonadati > Pseudomonadota > Alphaproteobacteria > Hyphomicrobiales > Phyllobacteriaceae > Mesorhizobium > Mesorhizobium sp. M7A.F.Ca.MR.245.00.0.0. The sequence continues at coordinate 46,963 of NZ_RZTE01000030.1, forward strand.
AATTGAGGGCGGCTGCAGCAGCGCCCGCTGTTCGGACGGTGCCGAGGGCTGCGGCCGCATCACATAACCCGTAGCGACGTCGGCTGCGAGCGGCTGCGCGTCGCTGCCGCTCGTGTTGTGGCGATGCCGCTGGATGGTGGCGACCAGCGTTTCCAGCAGCACCGAGGAGCGCGCCGGCTTGATCAGCTGGGCATCGATGCCAAGATCGCGATAGCTGGTGTTGGCGAGCGACTGGTCGACCGAGGTCAGCATGATGATCGGCGTGCCGGCAAGGCCGGCGGTGCTGCGCACGATCCGCGCCATTTCGGCGCCGCTCATTCCAGGCATCTGGTAGTCGAGCACGACGCAGTCGACCGGGACACCATAGGCAGCGGCGGCGATCAGCACCTTGAGGCCTTCGGCGCCGCTTTCGGCCGCGCAGGAATCGAACGTCCACGATGTCATCTGTTCGGTCAGGATGGCCCGATTGACGGCATTGTCGTCGACGATCAGTACACGCGCACCGGTCACGTCGATCGGCATGATGCGCTGTCCGTTCTGCTGTCCGGCCCTCGGCAGCGTCACCGTGAACCAGAAGGTCGAGCCCTTGCCTTCCGCACTTTCGACACCGATATCGCCGCCCATCAGCTCGACGAGCCGTGAGGTGATGGCAAGACCGAGGCCGGTTCCCTCGTGCCGCCTCGTCGAAGAGGTGTCGACCTGGCTGAATTTCTCGAACACCAGTTTCAGTTTTTCCTCGGGGATACCGATACCGGTATCGGTGACCGAGATCGTCAGCTTCGTTCCGGTTGGAACCCTCTCGCCGGTGACGTCGACCAGCACATGGCCTTCATCGGTGAATTTCACCGCGTTGCCGAGCAGGTTGGTGACGATCTGTCTGATACGGCCGACATCGCCGACGAACAGGCTCTCGAGCCGAGGTTCGACACGCACGATCAGCTCGAGGTCTTTTTCCTTGGCTCGTGTCGACACCAGTGTCGCCACATCCTCGATCGCCTCGGCCAGATTGAAGGGCGCCGGATCGAGCACCAGCTGACCGGCATCGATCTTGGAGAAGTCCAGTATGTCGTTGATGATGGTGAGCAGCGCATTGCCCGATTTCACGATGATGTCGGTGAACGTCTTCTGCTTCGGGTCGAGGTCCGATTTGGCCAGCAGTTCGGCCATGCCGAGCACGCCGTTCATCGGCGTGCGGATCTCATGGCTCATATTGGCGAGGAATTCCGACTTGGCGCGGTCGGCGAGCACGGCGCGCTGACGCGCTTCGCGTAGTTCCGCCTCTCGCATCTTCAGCTCGGTGATGTCGGTGGTCGAGCCGATCAGATAGAGCGAGCCGTCGGAGGCGATCATCGCGCCCTTGCGGGCGAATTGATGCCTGACGCTGCCGTCGGCCAACGTCACCGTCTCTTCGACCTCCTGGGT
>NZ_RZTE01000030.1:48394-66892 GCF_003997415.1 Mesorhizobium sp. M7A.F.Ca.MR.245.00.0.0
CTCCTGGGTTTCGCCGGTGCGCAGCACGGCGAGGTCGCCATTGACGAAAGCCTCGCCATCCGGCCCGAAAATCTCGATGTCGGTCTTGCCGATAGCCTCTTCCTTGCTGAAGCCCGTGAGATCGGACCAGCCCTTGTTGACATAGAACTGCCGGAGATCGGAGCGCTTGGCGTAGATCGATACCGGCACGTTGTCGATCAGGCTGCGGAACACCTCGTTCTCGCGCATGCTCTCTTCCAGCGCACGCTCGCGCGCCTTGACGTCGGTGATGTCGGTGCTCGAACCGACCAGATGCACCGACCCGTCCAGCGTCACCAGGCGGCTCTTGCGCGTCATCAACTGCCGAACCGTGCCGTCGCGATGGGTGACGGGTTCCTCGACCTCCCTGACGTCGCCCGTCACGGCGACTTGCGTGTCGTCATGGCTGTAGCCATCGGCGTCCTGCGCACCGAACAACTGCCGGTCGGTGCGGCCGATGACATCCTCCTTGGCCAAGCCGGTGATCGCGCACCAGGCCTTGTTGACGAATTCTATGCTCAGGTCCTGCGCCTTGATGAAGGCGGCCACCGGCAACTCGTCCATCACGTGCCGGAACAGGTCGATCTGGCGCATCGAATCGCGCAATGCCGCCTCGCGGCTCTTGATCTCGGAGATGTCGACGCGAACACCGATGAAGGTGCCATCATCGGTCCGCATGTCGTAGACCTGGTACCAGCGGCCGTCGGGGTTATGACGCTCGTAGCAGGAATTGGGCAAGCGGTAGCGGGCGAGGATCGCATCCAGCCAGCGGTCATGGTCGCTGTCGTAGAGCTGGTCGACTTGTGGATCGCCGCTGTCGCGGAAATAGCCGTTCGCATGGCCCAGAACGAGTGCCTCGCGGAATGTGCAGCCGGGCTGCCATGCCGGCTTCAAGGCCGGCAGCGTATCCTGGATCTTGCGGTTGGCGAAAACGAACCTGTCGTCGCGATCGTAGATGATCACGGCGGCCGGCAAGGATTCCAGCACGCTGGCAAGATGCTTGCGCGCATCCTGCGCTTCCGTCTCGCGGCGCTTCATTTCGGAAATATCGAACAGGAAGCCGGCAACATAGTTGCGGCCGCTGGCCATGCCGACGCGGCTCTTCCTGACGATACGCGATCGGCTGGCGCCATCGACCTCGAAATTCTCTTCCACTTCGTACGGCCGCCCGGTCGCAAGGACCTCACCTTCGCTCTGCTCGAAAAGCGCGACAGCGTTCGCCGGGAGGAAATCGCCGCCGGGTTTGCCGAGCATGGCTTGCGGCGTCTGGCCAAACAGAGCCGCGAACGCCTCGTTGACGAAGACGAAGCGCAGATGGTCGTCCTTGACGAAGATCGGATCCTTGACGGCGTTGATCACCGCCTCCGCCAGCCGCGCTTTCTCCAGCGCGTCGGCAAGTTCGGCCTCCCGGTTCTTCATGTCGGTGACGTCGACATAGGAGATCAGCCGCTTGCCGCCGGCCAGCGGCGCCATCGACGATATCAGCGTGCGGCCGTCATTGCGCGGGAACTGCCGCGCCGCGGCGATCCCGGCCCTGATTTCCGCCTCGCGCTCGGCGATATGCCGCTGCCATGATGCATCGTCGGCACCAAACGGATCGATGTCGCGGCTGGCGTCCATCAGATCGCGGAAGCTGCAGCCGATCTCGGCGCGCCGGGCGTCGATCTGCCAGAAATCATAGAAAGCACGGTTGATGATCTCGGTGCGCATATCGGCGTCGAGGACGAGGACACCGATCGGCATCTGGTCGACCATGGTGCGGAGACTGGCGAAGGTCTCGGCGATCTTGGCGTTCGCGCTTTTGATCTCCGCATCGCGTTGCTTGATCTCGGTGACCTCATAATAGGTCAACAGCCGCTTGCCGCCTGACAGCGCCGTCACCGAGAACATCATCGTCCTGCCATTGGCATGGACAAATTCGCGCGGCGCGACGGATCCGGCGCGAATCTCCTCGAGACGAGTGGCAAGGTAGCGCTGCCATTGCCGTTCGTCGATGTCGCCATAGATGCCGCTGCGGCGGTTGAGTTCCATCAACAGGCTGAACGGAGCGCCGACGCCGACAGCGCCGTCCGGAATCCTCGAGAGGTCGCGATAGGCCTTGTTGACGATCAGCGTGTCGAGCCTGGCGTCGAGGAGCACGACGCCCATGTGCATGGCGTCCATCGTCCGCTCGAGGTCGGCCAGATGCTGGTCGGGCTCGCCGTCGGCCGATGGTTCCTGCCCCGGACCTTTGAAGGCGCCGGCCAATGCCGTGACGTTGCGGCCGATTCCGCGATAGCCGGCAAATCTTCCTTCGTCGTCGAACTTCGGAAAGCCTGATGTCAAGACCCAGCGACAGTCGGCGCTGCCACCCTTGAGTTCGTAGACGAAGTCGCGAAAAGGCCGGTGCGCCTGCAGATCCTCCAAATGCGCGGCGCCACTACGATCGCCGTTCAGGACCTGATTGAGGAAGTCGAAGCGGAACCGGCCAAGCACGTTTGCCGGATCGATGCCGGTGGCTGCCTGGTAATTTTGCGAGAGCCAGGAGAAGCGCAGTTCGGCGTCGGTCTCCCAGACCCAGTCGGAACCGGCTTCGACGAGTTGGCGAAGCGCATCGTTCGAATCCATGCAAGAGGCGGACGATGATGCATCGTCGCCATGCGCTGTGGATCTGCGAGGCGCGCGCTTGCCGCGCGCCCTGATTGTTTCGTTCGCTTCCGCCATGCCGTCCCCACCCCGAAAACCAAGGCCGAACCCTCCTCCGCGGTTCGTCGGCAAAATGTGCCCGAGAAGCATTAAGGATCCGCTAACCTTAACGGTCAGTTAGCTTCATTCCGCCCGGTTGTCGGCGGGGTCGAACCCGCTATATAAGCAACGGGAGGGGTATTGCTGATGCTTGGACGGATTGTGCCTTTTTTCATGGGGCTGGCGCTGCTTTTCGGCGGCGGTTGCTCGCGCAGTTATGACGGCACGGTCGTCATCCCGAGGCCGCTCGATGTCCGGCGCTTCTGGGACCGGCCGCCACCGAATGTCGACTACGGCCAATCCGAGGTCGAAAACGGCGCTTTTCCGGTGGCGCCGCAGCCGCCCCGGCGTTTTTCCGAGCGCAAGGTCAGCCATGCCGCACCGAAACGGCACCAGACGAGGTTGCCTGCGTCGGCGTCCCTATCGGCGCCGGCGAAGTCGCTGACCTGCAGGAACGTCAGCGAGCCTGGCAAGAGAGCTCGCATGGTCTGCGATTAGATTGGAGCTTGGTCTTAAAAGCGGGATTCGGTCAAACAAACGCGATCCGCGGATAGCTCGGCGAACCGGCCTTCACAGGGAAGCAGCGCCTTTTTTCGGCTCCTTCGCTCCGAGTTTGTCGAGTGCAAGACGAACCTGACGCAGATCTTCCTGCCAACCGTCATCGTCGTCCATTGGACCCTCCGAGGCAGCCCGCTGCAACCCACGCGCCTCGGATTCGATCTCGCGCAGTTCGGCGATTTTCTGTTCGGTGGTCAGCGAGTCGTTTTCGACGATCTCCAGCACCCGCATTTCCCTGAACGTAGCCATGGCGTTCCTCCCGGCTGATGTCGATCACAACGCCGTGAGCGCCCCTCTGTTCCAGACGGATCGCGCAGCAGCATAGCAGCAGGCACGCCGCCGCCGGTGATCGCAAATCGGGGAAGACCGGCGATCATTCGGCCGGGAAAAATGCCGGGCCGACCAAGCGCACCGGCCGCTCGCCGGCCTCGATCGAAAGGTGCTGGGCGGCACCTGGGGCTTCGGCATCGATCCCGGGGACGGCCGCAACCGTGCTGAGATCCGGCTTCGCCGTCGGCAGCGGAATAATGGCGTTGCGCATGTTGGCGGGCGTCACGGTCCTGGCTCGCAGTTCGGTGACCCGCTGGTAGTAGCGCTTGACGTCGCATGCCTTGAAATTCGCATCATCGCGATATCTGAAGGCTGCCGGCAGCTCGGTATAGGGTTTGCGCGTGTCGAGCGCGGTCATCTGGTCGGTCTCGAGGCTGGCGTCGTTCAACGTGTAGAGGTCGACGCCGGGGTCATCGCAGATGTAACGGCATTGATCGACCGTCTCCTTCAGATCGCCGCTGGCGGCGAATTGCGACTTTGGCGCCGGGAAGAAATATCCGTCCGACAGACGCACGCAAAACAGCATCGCATTGCCGGCGAACGTGGTGCTCGCCGATTGGGTGCTGGGCGCGGCGCGCACAGGCCGTTGCTTTGCCGAAGGCGCACAGCCAAGCGCGACGAGGCGCGCCTGCAGGCCCGCTGTGTCGCGGCCCGAATTCCCAGCGGCAGCGATCCGGCGCTGCACATCCGAGCGGCTCCTGGCGAGATCGGCGCAAGCGTTGAAGAGACCACCAAGCGAACTTTTCGCCGTGCACTGGCGTTGTCTCTCGATAGTCTGGATGGCTGCAAGTTGCCGGCGCAACTGGGCAAGCTCCGGGCTCGCCCCGCCGCTGCGGCCAGCCGAAAGCAACTGGCTTCTGATCGCGCCGCAGCTGTCCGCGTAGGACGAAAGCGTACCGAACAAAACTGCGGCCAGCGAAATAAATGCGATCACCATGGAAGGCCAGAAACGGATCATCGGGACAACTGGTCCTTTTTGCAGAGAACCTGGAATTTAGAGCCATGACTTCAGCAAGCTTCGGCTACATGAGTAATTCCTAATAATATAAAGAATTTCGACATGAACGACCTATTGTCTATTGTACTACGTCACCTCGTGTAAATTCGATATTACATTTTTATTTCAAGATTGAGACGAACCTCGAAAGAAAGCGCAAGCCCGACCATCGCCGAGGACCTGCAGCGCAACGGACCGAGATCAATGCGCCATTATCGCCATGCGTTCGAAACCTTTGCCCGGTCTTCCGCGTTGAAGGACCAAAGGGAGAACGCAGATGTCGATCCACTTCACCGTCTCCGACCTGACAAGAAACCTGTTTCACTCGCTGGGGCTGGACCAGCGCGCGCCAAGGCCACTCAATCCCGAGCAAAGCCTGTTGCTGGAATGCTATCTGGCCGGCCAGGTTCCTGAATCAGCCTGGAGCGACTACGTCTTCGAGACGCCCGATCTTGCCCGGCATGCCGAGGCCAGGCGCAGTCACCACTGACCCGACAACGAGGCTTACTTGGGAGAGGCGAATTGCAACGTAAACACGTTGCCAGCGATCCCTTGCGCCAGCTTCTCCGAGAAAGTCAGGGGCAGGCAATCCTGCAGGGCCGCCGTCGCGGCATCGACAAACGATTTCTTCGATTTGGCATCACCATCCACTTTAATGGCCGTCGGCCTCGGCGGGCCGATCAGCGTGCCGTCCCGCTTGAAGCTGAAGCTCAAGGTGACGCTGGCGGTCCCGGCGTCCGCCGGCGGTGTCCAGCATGCCTGGATCGCTGCCCCGACATCGTCCATCGTGTTGAGTTCGGCTGCACTCGAAGCATGGACAGCGGCCGCCAGCATCACGCCCGCAACCGCAATCCGTCTCGCAACGCTTTTCATCGCCAGCCCTCGTCTCATGCCTGACCGACAATCCATGCCGGACTGCCGAAATGGATGGTAGGGCCAACGCCGGCAATGACAATATCTCTCGACAAAAGTTGACGCCAAAAAAGCGACACTGGACGAGGCCTGCGTGCCAGATCGCACTTGGCGATGGCGTGCGAAAGCAAAAAGGCCGGCATTGCGCCGACCTTTCCTATCGCTACGACGTTCTGCGCCAGTACATCCGTGGTCGCGGGCCGAAAGCGAATTGCCTGCAGTAGACAGGGCTTTGGTTAACGAATCCTTAACCTCAGGCCTTGGCCTGCGACTTCACATGGGCGATGTAGCCGCGCACATCGCCGGCCGGCTCGCTATAGGCCTTGCCGAGCGTCTTCTCGATCGCCGCCACATAGTCCTTCGCCCACTTGGGCAAGGCATAGTCGACGACGGCCAGGAATTCGAGCGTCGCCGCCAGGCGGATATCGGCGATCGACGGGTTCTTGCCGCCGATGAACGGCTTGCCGTCCCTGAAGAAGCTGTGAAACACTTCGAGCGGCTCGGCGATCGCCGCCATCGCCGCCTTCTGGGCCTCCGACTTCCTGTCGGGGTGCGCGTCGCTGTGGCCGACCTCGCCGGCATATTGTGGGAAGCCGAGCGCCGGATAGGTGGCGCGCGCCACATAAGGGTAGAGCGTACCGATCAGGTAGAACATGGCACTGTCGACCATCGCCCGCTTGGCCGGCGCCTTCGGATAGAATTTCTCCAGCCCGTGCTTGTTGGCGAGATACTGCATGATGGCGCAACTTTCCCACAGCACGCCTCTGGGAAGGCCCTTGTCCTCGATCATCGGTGTCAAATGGGCGGGATTTCGCGCCATGAACTCCGGCGAACGGGTGTGGCCCCAGGCATCGGTCTCGGCATGGTCGAAACCGGCCGCGCGCGCAAACACCCGCACGGTCATGTTGTTGACGCTGGGCTTCAGCATGCTGAGCTTCAACGCCGGCTTCTTGGCCGGCTTGGCCTTGGGCGCGGCTTTTGCCGTCGCCTTCACCGCAGGCTTGGCGGCCGCCTTGGCTTTTGGCTTTGCCGCAGCTTTCGCCGCGGATTTCCCGGCAGTCTTCGTCGCTGTCTTGGCCATCTTGTTCCTCCCTCTGGTCTGTTCAGTATGGGTTCTTCGGCGCCCGATCGTCCGACAAGGTGGCGCGGGAGCGCTCGACGAGCGCCTGGATCGCATCGGCGAGATGCACTTCGGCGATGTTGTAGTCGCCGCGCGCGACCCGCAGCCTGTGCGCTTCCATCAGCACATCGGCGTGGGTGAAGCCCGCTGGCGGTTCGAAGCGGTAGGACGCCAGTTCGATCAGCAGGCCGAGCGGATCCTCGAAATAGATCGAATCCATGAAACCGCGATCCTTGACGCCGCTGTGCTTGATGCCGCGCTCGTCAAGCCGGGAGACCGCCTGCAGGAAGGTGACGCGCGACACCGAAAAGGCGATGTGGTGGACACAGCCCGGATCGGTCGGCGTGCGCCGTTTCTCCGGTGTGCGGCTCTCGTCGGTGAAGATGGTGATCAGCCGGCCGTCGCCGGGATCGAAATAGAGATGGCTTTCCCTCGGCTTGTCGAGGTTGGGCTGCTCGAAGATGAACGGCATGCCGAGCACGCCTTCCCAGAAATCGATGGAGGTCTGGCGTCCGGCGCCGACCAGCGTGATGTGATGAACGCCCTGCGACTGCAGTTTCTGCATTGGTCTCCCTCCCGAGGCATCGACTGCCCGTCCGGATCCGCCCAACACCCGGCGTTCTGCGCGCCGCTGGAGCCGGGCCTCAGGACCCATGACGCGATGCTAATGCAATCGGCCCCGCTACGCCAGAAGCGGCGAATGCGATCTAGGTTGGACGATTGGTGGAGACGGAGAGAGTGGTACGCCCAAGAGGAGTCGGACCCTTGAGAACTCCGTCGATGAAACCCCCATAGAAAGAAGCAGATACCTCTGAAGCCTCCAACTTGGTGGTACCGAACTGCGGATATTGCGATGCCTTGGCTGATTATGGCTGCACTGGCTCTCCTATTCGATCCACTCAACGATCTACTTTTACAGTCGCTTAGTTGCGTCATCTGCAACTTCGGCTATCGTGAAGCCTTGCCGCTAGGAGGGGATCGTGCCTGCAACATTGCCATACTTATCAGCGCCTGGGTCGATCAAAACAGCCTTCGAGAAGATCAAGGCCGCCGCGACGCCGGAGCGTGTCACGGGAGATTTTGTCACGACGAAGCTTCAATTGAAGGGGGGAACGGGCGCCGCTATGCTGCCGTTCCTAAAGAGAATCGGCTTTGTGGCTTCGGACGGGAGCCCAACTGATCTTTACAAGCAGTTCCGAAATAATATGACTGACAAATCCGCTGTAGCGGCGGCAATAAAGCATGGCTATAAGCCCCTGTCCGACGCCAACGAGTATTTTTATGACCTATCAGATTCCGCTCTTCTATCGCTAATTCTGCAAGTCACTGGAGCGGCTGCGGAAGGTCAGGTCCCCAAGCTAACCCTTTCGACCCTGAAGATTTTGAAAAGCTATGCAAACTTCGATACCGACGATGCACCTCAAATTCAACATGTTCCGGCCAAAGACGTCGTACCAATGGAGCATATTCAGTCTATACGACGAAGCGGATTGGGCTTGAATCTATCGTACACTATCAATCTCAATCTGCCGGCCACTTCAGATCAGGCCGTTTTCAATGCTATATTCAAGAGTCTCAAAGAGCATCTGCTTTCGGAAAATGAATAGATCCGTCCTAGATAAGATAAAGGCATTCGGAATGACCAACCAGATGGTTGCCGAAGACCTATCCCGCATTGCCACTCAGTACGGCCTTGAGCTTGGTCATTTGCCCGCCATCTCCGCTGAGGTAAATGAAAAATACTACCCACAGATCGACATGGCTATTCGCGCTGAGGCGAAGGCAATGTCCCGCCACTACGAAGTTTTCTACTCCCTAGAAAAGTCCATTAGAGGACTCGTCTCAGAAGTTATGGAGGCAGCTGACAAGACGCCGGACTGGTGGCAGGGTGCACGCGTTTTGCCCAACATTAAGACGGAAGTTGCCAGCCGTATCCAAAAAGAACTCGATGCCGGCGTAACGCGCCGCTCCCATGACGAACTGGACTATACTACTTTTGGCGAGCTCTCTGGGATAATCACCGCGAACTGGGACATCTTTGGCGCGCTTTTTTCTAGCAAACGGGCAGTCGAGAAGGTTATGGCGAGCCTCAATGCGCTGAGAAATCCTATCGCGCATTGCAGCCCACTTGCTGAGGACGAGCAACTGCGTCTTCAACTTACGATGCGCGATTGGTTCAGGCTCATGGAATAATTCCGCCGACCGGCCGGCCGACCGGCGTGGCTAACAGTCACATCTTTCGGAAGCTTAGAAACGATCTTCCCTCGGCGAAGGCACCTGCCGCAACTGTACGGATGTTGCGGCGCGGGTTGATTACGCTTTCGCAGGTCCGCTCAATTTTTGCGACCATCGCATCGATGCGCTGCTTGAGCAAATCCGGATCCTCGGCACCCTCCCAGAAGACGCCTTCGGCCCTATGCATTCGCTCGAGATGTTTTTCGAATTCCTCCGGTGACATTGGGCTGCGCCCTTGATCACGCCAAGACCGGGAAAGCTGGCGCGACGCCAGAAATATCTCGTTTATTATGCTGGTAAGCTCCGTGAAGGGTTCCGCAGTCTCCTTGCCGAAGTAGAGGCTGAACCGGTGCTTAAGGGGAATCAACTTCGAGAACACCTCAGCTTTGTTGTTGTACCTCTCAATTGCAACGTAGGCATTGTTGAGGAGCTGGGTTTCCTCCTCAGTTTCCCCCTCCCGCTTATTTCTGGTTGAGCCTTCGCCTCCGTATCCGAAGGGCGATCGAATGTGGCTGAAAGCGTCCCTGGCCTCCAAGAACAGTTCGTAGACACGCTCAGCGAGTTCAAAACGCTTTTGACCAAGCGCTGATCGCCGCCAAGCGGTAACGCCTATGGCTACAGAAATCGCTGCGATTACAACCGATGCTGTCTGTAAGAATGATGCCAGCATGTCACCCCCAAATCACATTATTGGAATCTGCTTCTACGCAGCGGCGAAACGCTGTTGGCGCGCCTAGATTCTTCAGCCGTTTCCTCGGCGCAGAGGACGAGCGTTCCACCCTCAGCATTCGTGAAGGCCACCAACTCGGCGAACAGCTGGCGGCAGCTTTGGCCTGCAGCGGGTCTGAGTCCTTCACCTCTCCAAGGTGTTGGCTCACATTCGCAGCGTCTCTAGATATCTGTCCAAGCCGATAAATTTTGTCGCTACCTGCGCCAATTCGCGTGAGGCGTGGTTCCAAAACACCACCTCGACCTTATAGCCATCTTCCTGAAGTGCTTTGATGGTCGGTACATAATCAGCGTCGCCCGCCACGAGTGTGAAGATATCCTTTTTCGGATCGCCAGACTTATAAGCGTCTTTCGTCAAGAGCGTGGCGATACCCGTGTCGATCTTCTTCTCCTTGTTGGCGTAATTTCGATCTTCGAGGTGAACATCGAAGCCGGCCTTCTTAGCAAATTTCCAGATTCCGTCATTAGGAGGCGGGCGCGATCCGAAGAGCGCAGCACGCTTGATTTGGCGATTGTTCTGTCCAAAGAGAAATTCATGTAGTTTGCCAAAGCTAATCTGGTAGCCTTGGTCAAGGACACCATTGTTCATCGCCTCTTTGATGTCCTTCGCAAGCCCCTGCTTGACTGCGCTGACACGACGACCTTCGATGTAAAGATTGGAATTGTCGACATAGACGTAGTCCATTTTGCCACCCGCTTATAACCCAAACTATCCGAATATGTCCTAGTCTAGGGTGAAAAGCCATAAATGTTGGATAGAACAAAACGCGACTAGAAAAGTGCTTTGAAATCTTTGGTACGCCCAAGGGGAATCGAACCCCTGTTCCCGCCGTGAGAGGGCGGTGTCCTGACCGCTAGACGATGGGCGCGTTCAAGAACCGGCGATATAGGCCGAGCGCTGGGAAAAAGCAACTGGGGTTCGGCGGCTTTCCCTTATCGGGGAAAAGTCGGCTGCAAGCCTATCGTTTCGGCTCGATGAGGTCCCAGAGATTGCCGTGCAGATCGGCGAAAACCGCCACCGTGCCATAGGGCTCGGAGCGCGGTGCTTCACGGAATTCGACGCCCTTCTCCAGCATCGCTGCATGGTCGCGGGCAAAGTCGTCGGTTTCGAGGAACAGGAAGACACGCCCGCCGGTCTGGTTGCCGATGCTTTTGCTCTGTGCCTCGTCGGAAGCCGCGGCCAGCAGCAGCTTGGCGCCCTGCCCGTTGGCCGGCGCCACCGTGACCCAGCGCTTGCCGCCGCCGAGATCGACATCCTCGACGAGCAGGAAACCCAGCCGCTCGACATACCAGGCAATCGCCTCGTCATAATTGGCGACGACCAGGGCCACGGTCGCGACGCGTCGATGGTCGGCGAACCCGGTCATACCTCAGGCTTGTTCATTTCTGCGACAAACCTGTTTGTTGCATTGTTGCGGCCCGCTCATTTGTTGCGGATCGCAAAACGACCGATCAGGCGTCGCTCGGCGATGTCGTAGACGAAGATCGTGCGGCTGCCGTCGGCAAGCTCGGCGTCGATCGAGACACGATTGCCGGACAGCGACTGGCTGACCACCTTGGCCCCGACCGGCAGCACGATGTCGCCGCTGACCGGTTCGCCGGCGGGTGTCTGGATATCGCCGGCCAGCGGCGGGTTCGCCGGCGGTGCATTGCGCGCTTTGTAGACAAGGGCGCCGATCACCACCATAAGGGCGAGGAACAGCAGGCCGAGATTGATCCCGACGAAGCGGACGAGTTTCCTGCGCACCTTTTCGACCTCGGGGTCGAGCGGCTTATCCTGGTCTTCTTCGGCGATCGGGCTGGCCATGGCAAAACAGTTCCGGAACGGTTTTTCAATGAGCGCTCATAGCGAAGAGGCCCCTGAATTGATAGAGGCGGAACCGACAGTGCTGGTGGCGGGCGCGGATGCGGCCGGCCTGCGCCTCGACCAGTGGCTGGCCGCAAACCTCGGCCCGGACATGTCACGCAGCCGCGTGCAGATGCTGATCAGGCAGGGCGCGGTCTCGGTCGACGGCAAGCCCGTCGACGAGACCAAGCGCAAGATGGCGCCGGGCGAGAGCGTGTCGGTTACCATGCCGGAGCCGGAGCCGGCGGAGCCGCAGGGCGAGAACATCGCACTCGATGTACTCTATGAGGACGACGAACTGATCGTCATCAACAAGCCGGCCGGGCTTGTCGTGCACCCCGGAGCGGGCAACTGGACCGGCACGCTGGTCAATGCGCTGATCCATCATTGCGGCGCCAGCCTTTCAGGAATCGGGGGTGTGCGCCGGCCGGGCATCGTCCACCGCCTCGACAAGGAGACCAGCGGCGTCATGGTGGTCGCCAAGACCGACCGCGCCCACAAGTCACTGTCCGAGGCTTTCGCCGATCACGGCCTGACCGGCGACTTGGAGCGTGCCTATCTGGCGCTGGTCTGGGGCATACCGCAGAGGCCGACCGGAAGGGTCGACGCGCCGCTCGGCCGCGCCGCCGACCGCGTGCGCCGTGCCGTGGTGCCGGAAGGACGCGACGACGCCCGCCATGCGGTCACCCACTTCGCCGTGCAGGAGCGCTTCGGCGAGAGCCAACAGGAGTTCGCCACGGCCAGCCTGGTCGAATGCCGGCTGGAGACCGGCCGCACCCACCAGATCCGTGTCCACATGGCGCATATCGGCCATCCGGTGATCGGCGACCCCGATTACGGCCAAGCCTTCCGCACCAAGGCCAACCGGCTGCCCGAACCGCTGAAAAGCCAGGTCAAGGCATTTCCCCGGCAAGCTTTGCATGCCTGGCTCCTTGCATTTCGGCACCCCACTACCCATCTAACGATGAGGTTCGAGGCGCCGTTACCGAGGGACATGGAGGAACTCGTCGGCGGCTTCCGCAAGCTCTGAACCTGCCACAGAAAAACCTGAGCAGCATTGTTCACTTCAGCGTGACACACTGTTTCGTGTTGAACAAATGCCTGTCTTTTCTGGTTTTGTTCCTGTATAAGATCTGATGTCGCGGGCGAGCCTTTTGGTGCTCGCGTCACATGCCCGCCGCGTTTCGGGGGCATCACTCCAATAGAGAGGGGGCGCTATCATGGCCCAGTCATTACCCAGTATCGTTTCCGGCGAAGGCGGCCTCAGCCGCTACCTGGAAGAAATCCGCCGCTTTCCCATGCTGCAGCCGCAGGAAGAGTACATGCTCGCCAAGCGTTACGCCGAGCATGAAGACACCTCCGCTGCGCACAAGCTCGTCACCAGCCACCTCAGGCTCGTCGCCAAGATCGCCATGGGCTATCGCGGCTATGGCCTGCCGATCGGCGAAGTGATCTCGGAAGGCAATGTCGGCCTGATGCAGGCCGTCAAGAAATTCGAACCCGAGCGCGGCTTCCGCCTCGCGACCTACGCCATGTGGTGGATCAAGGCCTCGATCCAGGAGTACATCCTGCGCTCGTGGAGCCTAGTCAAGATGGGCACGACCGCCAACCAGAAGCGCCTGTTCTTCAACCTGCGCAAGGTGAAGGGCAAGATCCAGGCGCTCGACGACGGCGACTTGAAGCCCGACCAGATCACCGAGATCGCCACAAGGCTGAACGTTTCCGAAGCCGAAGTGGTGTCGATGAACCGCCGCCTGTCCGGCGACGCCTCGCTCAACGCCCCGATCCGGGCCAGCGAAGGCGAATCCGGCGAATGGCAGGACTGGCTGGTCGACGACCACGAAAGCCAGGAAGAGATGCTGATCGAGCAGGACGAGCTGGAAAACCGGCGCGGCATGCTGTCGGGCGCTCTTGCCGTGCTCAACGAGCGCGAGCGGCGCATCTTCGAGGCCCGTCGCCTCGCCGAAGAGCCGCTGACGCTGGAAGAGCTGTCGTCCGAGTTCGACATCAGCCGCGAGCGCGTGCGCCAGATCGAGGTGCGCGCCTTCGAGAAGGTGCAGGACGCGGTCAAGGCCGCCGCCAAGCGCCAGACCCAGGCGCTGCGCACGATTGAGGCGCAGCCGGCGGCGTAAGGTTAGCTAAGGCAACAAAAAATCAAGGCGGCGCCAGGAAACCTGGCGCCGCCTTTTTTGTGGCTGATTGGGAGTTGGCGAACGGGGGCGACAGCCAATCTCCCCCGCAAGGGTCGAGATTGGCAGCTTCACCAACGGCCCCTCAAAGCCCGTCCAGCGGAAACTTCAGGTACCGCCGGCCATTGGCTTCGGGTTCGGGCAGCCTCCCGCCATTCATGTTGACCTGCAGCGCATGCAGGATCAGCCGCGGCATCGGCAGCGTCCTGTCGCGCGCCTCGCGCAGGGCGACGAACTCGGCCTCGCTGCAGGCGGCGGCAAGATGGATGTTGGTAGCCTTCTGTATGGCGACCGTGCTTTCCCACAAAGGTTCGCGGCCGCCGGCCTGATAGTCATGGCCGACGAACACCCGCGTCTCGTCCGGCAACGCCAATATGTCCTGGATCGAGCGCCAGAGCCGCGCGGCACTGCCGCCGGGAAAGTCCGTCCTCGCCGTGCCGCTGTCGGGCATGAACAGCGTGTCGTGGATGAAGGCGGCATCGCCGATCACATAGGTGATCGAGGCCAGCGTGTGTCCGGGCGAGAACAGCACCTTGACCGGAAGGGTACCCACTTGGAAGGTTTCGCCTTCTCTAAACAGCCTGTCCCACTGCGAACCGTCGGCGGGAAAATCCGGCCAGTTGTAGATCGCTTTCCACAGTTTCTGGACCTCGATGACCCTGTCGCCGATCGCCGTCGGCGCGCCGGTCTTCTCTCTCAAGTAATGCGCCGCCGAGAAATGGTCGGCATGCGGATGGGTATCGAGGATCCATTCGACGCTCAGTCCCTGCTCGCTGACGAAGTCGAGCAGGACATCGGCATTCGTCGTTGCCGTGGCACCGGATTTCTCGTCGAAATCGAGGATCGGATCGATGATGGCGCATCGCTTCGTCGCCTGGTCGGCGACGACATACTGGATGGCGCCGGTCGGCTTGTCATAGAAGCCGCTGACCTGCGGCCTGGCCAAAGCTACGTCCAATTCCGGCTTCCCCAACTCTCGGTCGCCAGGAATGATTTTCTCTGACGACACCCGAGAGGAGCATGGTTGTCCGCTCGGTGTCGTCAGTCAAGTATCACTTGCTCGCAAGGGTGAGGAGGCCAAAGATCGTTCCGAGGCGCCTGGGATCAGGCCGATGGCTGCTTGGTCTTCCGCAGATAGGGCAAAATGGTCTCGTAGGCGCCGAAGCGCTTGATCGCGTCATCGTTGGAGACAGCAGCGGTGATGATCACGTCCTCGCCCTGCTTCCAGTTTGCCGGTGTCGCCACCTGATGCTTGGCGGTGAGCTGCATGGAATCGACCGCGCGCAGGATCTCATCGAAATTGCGCCCCGTGGTCATCGGGTAGGTCAGCACCAGTTTGATCTTCTTGTCCGGTCCGATGACGTAGACCGAGCGCACTGTGGCGTTGTCGGCGGGCGTGCGGCCCTCCGACGTCTCGCCGGCACCGCCCGGCAGCATGTCGTAGAGCTTGGCGACCTTGAGGTCCTTGTCGCCGATCAGCGGATAGTTCACCGAATGACCGGTCGCCGTCTTGATGTCGTCCTGCCACTTGCCGTGACTTTCGACCGGATCGACCGAAATGCCGATGATCTTGACGTTGCGCTTCTTGAACTCGCCTTCGAGCCCCGCCATCGTGCCAAGCTCGGTCGTGCAGACCGGCGTGAAATTCTTCGGGTGACTGAACAGGATCGCCCAACCGTCACCAATCCAGTCATGGAATTTAATCGTCCCTTGCGTGGTCTCGGCGGTAAAATCCGGCGCAATGTCGTTGATACGAAGGCTCATGGTACATCTCCCCTGTAAACGGAACCGTCGGCAGCGAGGAACGGCACGCGGCAACCCACGCCGCCATCAAGCTGTCCCGCCCGGCATCGTTGCATCATAGCGCAAAAATCGTGGCTGCAAGATAATATGAAACTCTTGTCGGCGGCAGGCGAGCATTTTTATGCTGCCGAATGCGCGGCGCGCGGATGAGAGCCTGGGGTTGGACAGGAAAGGTTCTGTCTCAGCTCTTGTTGACCGCCAGCGTCACAGTCAGGTCTTCCATGCGCTGTGCCAGCGCGCCGAGCGCGTTGGTGAGCACGCTATCGCTCTTGTCGGCCTTGGTCAGAGCCTCGTCGCGGGTCTTGCGCAAGGTCAGCACTTCGCTTTCCATGCCCTTGACGCGTTTTTGCAACTCCGAGAGTTCATCCATCACCATGATGCCGGCCATCACGGTCAGCCGCTGATCGCCGATCTCGCCGAACGAGTCCTTCAGGTGTGAAACATAGCGGTCGAAGCGTTCGGCAAGGTCGATCAGATGCTCTTCCTGGCCCTCGTCGCAGGCCATGCGATACTGCTTGCCGTCGATTGAAACCGTGACCTGTGCCATCGGGCCAGCTCCTATCTGTCCAACACGGCGCGGATGGTTTCCATGGCGGTCACCAAACGTCGCGAGACTTCCTTGTTGGCATCTTCCAGCCGTTCGGCGCGCGCTTCGGAATTATCGAGTTCCTGCGCCAGCCGCGAGCGGTCGGCATTCATCCGTTGCACCTCGGCCTCGGCTTCGGAGTAGTCGCGTTCATGCTCGAGCTTGGCCGCGACGGCGTTTTCCAGCCCCTCGATGGCCTTGCCCAGCCTCGCGATGACTTCCTTGAGTGTGGCTTCCCCGGTCATGGCCTTCGTCCTGTGCCCTGCCCATCACCGAATCGTTCACGTTCAGAACGCGTTATCCCTGAAACATTAGGCACCGGGTGAAGGCAACGTCAACAAAGCTCTCGCGACTGTCCCCCGCTAACGCTAATGTAGGTCCGCCGCCGGCATCACAAGACCGGCAAATGTGCACCCGATTTGTTGACTAAAAGCCCGCGCCTGCTATGTGTCGCGCACCCTTTTCAAGGGCTCTCCCAAGCCCCCAAACCCCCACTTCTGGAGGAACCATGACGTCGCGTGAACAACATGACCGGATGGCCAATGCGATCCGCTTTCTCTCCATGGACGCCGTCGAGAAGGCAAATTCCGGCCATCCAGGCCTGCCCATGGGCTGTGCCGATATCGCCACGGTGCTGTTCACGCGCTTCCTGAAATATGATCCCAAGGCCCCGCACTGGGCCGACCGCGACCGTTTCATCCTGTCGGCCGGCCATGGCTCGATGCTGCTCTATTCGCTGCTGCATCTGACCGGCTACGAAGACATGACCCTCGACCAGATCAAGCACTTCCGTCAGTTGGGCTCGAAGACCGCCGGCCATCCCGAATACGGCCATGCCGCTGGCATAGAGACGACGACGGGGCCGCTCGGCCAGGGTCTCGCCAATTCGGTCGGCTTCGCGCTCGGCGAGCGCATCATGAATGCCGCCTTCGGCAACGATCTCGTCGATCATTACACCTATGTGCTGGCCGGCGACGGCTGCCTGATGGAAGGTGTTTCCCAGGAAGCCATCGCGCTTGCCGGCCATCTCAAGCTCAACAAGCTGATCGTCTTCTGGGACAACAACGACATTTCGATCGACGGTCCGGTCTCGCTGTCCGACAACACCGATCAGGTGGCCCGCTTCCAGGCCTCCGGCTGGAATGCCAGCCACATCGACGGCACCGATCCGGAAGTCATCGCCTATGCCATCGAAGCCGCCCGCCATTCCGACAAGCCGACCATGATCGCCTGCAAGACGACCATCGGCTTCGGCGCGCCGACCAAGGCCGGCACCAACAAGGCGCACGGCTCCCCCCTTGGCGCCGACGAGATCGCCGGCGCGCGCAAGTTCTTCAACTGGGATTCGCCGCCCTTCGAGATTCCGGCCGACATCCTCGACGCCTGGCGCACCGCCGGCAAGGCCGGCGTCAAGGCGCGTGCAGACTGGGAAGGCCGCCTGGCCAAGGCCGATGCCAAGCTGAAGGCTGAGTTCGAGCGCCGCATCAGCGGCAAGCTGCCGTCCAATTTCGACGCGGTCATTGCCGATTACAAGAAGAAGCTGTCGGCCGACAAGCCGAAGGTCGCCACCCGCAAATCGTCCGAGATGGCGCTGGAAGTCATCAACGGCGCCTTGCCCGAGACCATCGGCGGCTCCGCCGACCTGACCGGCTCCAACAACACCAAGACCAGCCAGACCAAGAACATCACCTCGGACGACTATGGCCAGCGCTATGTCCACTACGGCATCCGGGAGCACGGCATGGCGGCTGCGATCAACGGCCTGACGCTGCATGGCGGCCTCATCGCCTATGGCGGCACCTTCATGTGCTTTTCCGACTATGCCCGGCCGTCGATGCGGCTGGCATCGCTGATGGGCATCCGCTCGATCTTCGTCATGACCCATGATTCCATCGGTCTGGGCGAAGACGGCCCGACCCACCAGCCGGTCGAGCATCTGGCCGCATTGCGCGCCATTCCCAACCACAATGTCTTCCGCCCGGCCGACGCCGTCGAAACCGCCGAATGCTGGCAGATCGCCCTTGAGTCGGAAAAGACGCCGTCGACGTTGGCGCTGACACGCCAGAACCTGCCGACGGTACGCGACGAATTCGTTGCCAGGAACCTGAGCAGCCAGGGTGCCTATGAGCTGGCTGCCGCCAGCAGTGAAGCGGCGGTGACGATCTTCGCCACCGGCTCCGAGGTCGAGATCGCGCTCGGCGCGCGCGACCTGCTGGAAAAGCACGGCCATCCGACCCGCGTCGTCTCGGTGCCCTGCTTCGAACTGTTCGACCAGCAGAGCGACGACTACCGCAAGAAAACGATCGGCAACGCGCCGATCAAGATGGCGATCGAGGCCGGCATACGCCAGGGTTGGGATCATCTGATCGGCTCCGACGGCATCTTCGTCGGCATGACAGGCTTCGGCGCCTCGGGCACGATCGAGCAACTCTATCCGCATTTCGGCATTAC
>NZ_RZTE01000030.1:66902-70146 GCF_003997415.1 Mesorhizobium sp. M7A.F.Ca.MR.245.00.0.0
AAGCCGCGGCCAAGGCGGCGGAAGCCCGCCTGCATACCAAGTAGGTTCAAGGTTCGGCGAAATCGCGAAAGGCGGACTCGCCGGGCTGGCCCAACTTAATCGATTTAAATCCACGCCACTGCGGCTGGATTCTTTCTGATTCCACCGCTATGAAACTGCGGACCCCTCATCCGCCCTCCAACTCCCAGGGAGAGAATTATGACCGTCAGAGTTGCCATCAACGGATTTGGCCGCATCGGCCGCAACATCCTGCGCGCCATCCATGAATCCGGCCGCAAGGACATCGACGTCGTCGCCGTCAACGACCTCGGCCCGGTCGAGACCAATGCGCATCTGTTGCGCTACGACAGCGTGCACGGCCGCTTCCCGCATGAAGTTTCGGTTTCCGGCGATCAGATCACCGTCGGCAAGGAAACGTTCAAGGTCACCGCGATCAAGGATCCGACGCAGCTACCGTGGAAGGAACTCGGCATCGACATCGCGCTCGAATGCACCGGCATCTTCACCGCCCGTGACAAGGCAGCGGCACACCTGACCGCCGGCGCCAAGCGCGTCATCGTTTCGGCCCCTGCCGAAGGCGCCGACCTCACCGTCGTCTACGGCATCAACCACGACCAGTTGACCAAGGATCATATCGTCATCTCGAATGCCTCCTGCACCACCAACTGCCTGGCGCCGCTGGCAGCCGTGCTGCATGAGACGGTCGGCATCGAAAAAGGCATGATGACGACGATCCATTCCTACACCGGCGACCAGCCGACGCTGGACACCATGCACAAGGATCTCTACCGCGCCCGCGCCGCTGCCCTGTCGCAGATCCCGACCTCGACGGGTGCCGCCAAGGCGATCGGGCTGGTGCTGCCCGACCTCAAGGGCAAGCTCGACGGCATCTCGATCCGCGTGCCGACCCCGAACGTCTCGGTCGTCGACTTCAAGTTCATCGCCAAGCGGTCGACCACGGTGCAGGAGATCAACGACGCGGTGATCGCCGCTTCCAACGGCAAGCTGAAGGGCATTCTCGGCGTCACCCATCATCCGAACGTGTCGATCGACTTCAACCACGATCCGCGCTCCTCGATCATGGCGCTCGACCAGACCAAGGTGATGGACGGCAACTTCGTGTCGGTGCTGTCCTGGTACGACAATGAATGGGGTTTCTCCAACCG
Organism: Mesorhizobium sp. M7A.F.Ca.MR.245.00.0.0; assembly: GCF_003997415.1. Taxonomy (NCBI): domain Bacteria; kingdom Pseudomonadati; phylum Pseudomonadota; class Alphaproteobacteria; order Hyphomicrobiales; family Phyllobacteriaceae; genus Mesorhizobium; species Mesorhizobium sp. M7A.F.Ca.MR.245.00.0.0. The sequence goes on from NZ_RZTE01000030.1 coordinate 68,069, forward strand.
CATGGGCGACACATCGGTCGCCTTCGGCAAGACCATCGCCTGATCACAAGCTCTCTTTTCGAGACTTGGAACGCCCGGCTTTGCCCGGGCGTTTTTCATGAGCGCAGCTTGCGCCTTTCCAAATTGTGTCCTGGACGCCAAAACATCCAAAAATCAGCGGCATAGGCCAAAAAGCCACCCTGCCGCCTTGCACTGGTCACGTCTTCGCCCCACTCTCTCGCAAAGCAGGAGACAGACGAATTGAGGGGCTGATTTCAGGATGGAGCATGCGATCTATCTCGTCACGCTGGTCGGCACAGCGCTTGTCGTCGCCGCCGCGTTTTCGAGCCTGATCGCCTTCCGCTTCGGCGCCCCTCTTCTGCTCCTGTTTCTCTGCATTGGCCTCGCCACCGGCACCGACGGACTCGGCATCCAGTTCGACAACGCCCGCATCGCTTATTTTGCCGGCTCACTGGCGCTGGCCGTCATCCTGTTCGATTCCGGTTTCGGCACGCCGCTCAATGCCTTGCGGCAGGCTGCGGGCCCGGCTTTGTCGCTGGCGACCTTCGGCGTGCTTGTCACCACCGGCCTGTTCGGCGTCGCCGCCCATTATCTGCTCGATCTCACCTGGCTGGAATCCTTCCTGCTCGGGGCTGCCGTCGCCTCCACCGATGCGGCGGCCGTGTTCTTCCTGCTGCGCGCCGGCGAGATCAACCTGCGCGAACGCGTGCGCTCGACGCTCGAGGTGGAATCCGGCACCAACGACCCGATCGCCATCTTCCTGACCATCACGCTAGTAGAGATCATCGCCGCCCACGCCAACCCCGAAACCAATGTCCTGGTCACCAGCCTGTTCCTCGGCTTCCTCCTCAACATGGGCCTTGGCGCTGTCGTCGGCGTGCTCGGCGGCCTCGCCATCGTGCGCCTCGTCGACCGGCTCAATCTCGACCACGGCCTGCTGCCGATCTTCGTGCTGACCTTGTCGCTGATGGTGTTTGCAGCCGCCGGCGCCATTGGCGGCTCGGGCTTCCTGGCGGTCTATAGCGCCGGCCTCATCTCGGGCAATTCCGATATCCGCGCCGTCACCATCCTCAAGCGCTTCCAGGACGGCATGTCATGGCTGGCACAGATCATCATGTTCCTCATCCTCGGCCTGTTCGCGACGCCGTCGCAGTTCCCGGCGATCATGGTGCCGGCGGTGCTGCTCGGCCTGTTCCTGATGTTCATCGCCCGTCCGATCGCGGTCTGGCTCTGCCTGATCCCGTTCCGTCTGCCGCGCCCCGAGGTCGCCTTCGTCTCCTGGGTCGGCCTGCGCGGCGCGGTGTCGATCCTGCTCGCCATCACCCCGCTGCTGGGCGGGCTGGAAAACGGCCGTGTCATCTTCAACACCGCCTTCATCATCGTACTCGTGTCGCTGGTCATCCAGGGCTGGACAGTCGGACCGCTGGCGCGCCGCCTCGGTCTGATCGTGCCGGCACGGCTCGGACCGCTGGACAAGGTCGAGCTGGAACTTCCGGGCTCGGCCCATCACGAGCTTCTTGCCTATCGCGTTGCACACGGCAGCCCGGTGGCGCGCGGCGAGCGCATCCCACGCTGGGCGCGACCCTCGCTGGTGTTGCGCGACGGCCGCTCGATGCGCTTCCAGGACATGGGCCGGCTCGCCGCCGGCGACCAGGTCTACATTTTCGTGCCGGACCGCTATCCGCGCCTGCTCGACAAGCTGTTCGCGAGCCGTGCAGTGGTCGATCCCGAGGATGCCGATTTCTTCGGTGCCTTCGCCGTCGACCCCGCGCGCTCCGCCGCTGAACTGGAAGCGGCCTATACGCCAGGCCTGACCGAAGCGGAGCAAAAGCTCACCGTTGGCGCGCTGGTCACGGCGCGGCTCGGCGGCCATGCCGAATATGCCGACCGCGTCCTGCTCGGCCCGATAGAACTGATCGTCCGCGACGTCGACGACAAGGGCAAGATCATAGGCCTCGGCCTCTCGTTCGAGCCGACCGCGCCGGTGGCGCGGGTGCCGGTCTTCCTCAGCGCCGGCGAAATCGGCGATCGGTTCCAGCGAGAATTCGGGCGAGGGGCCATCCTTGGGTCGGCCGAAA
>NZ_RZTE01000031.1:0-33262 GCF_003997415.1 Mesorhizobium sp. M7A.F.Ca.MR.245.00.0.0
CGGCGAAGGCGCCGCCGATCAGATAGTAGCCGGTCGGCAGCAGCAGGACAGAGGGGGGCGCCAGGGAACTCGTACTATCCAGGAACCCCACCCCTCACACCTTGACCAATTGCTCCACGCGGTCCTTCTCGCCGAAAATTCTGAGATACCGCTCGATCTCTTTCACATCGCCGGTCGCCTTGGCCGGATTGTCGGAAAGCTTGACCGCTGGCCTGCCATTGGCCTCGGTGACCTTGCAGACCAGCGATATGGCGTCGAGGCTGTTGGTTTCCGTCGGCGCGCAGCCTTCGAAATCATTGGTCAGATTGGTGCCCCAGCCGAAGGACATGCGCACCTTGCCCTTGAAGTGGCGATAGGTCTCCTCGATCGTCTCGACCTCGAGCCCGTCGGAGAAGATCAGCAGTTTCTGCCGGGGATCTTTGCCCTTGTCGCGCCACCAGGACAGGATCTTTTCGCCGCCTTCGATCGGCGGCGCGCTGTCGGGGCGGAAGCCCGTCCAGTCGGCCACCCAGTCCGGCGCATCGCGCAGGAAGGATGCCGTGCCGAAGGCGTCGGGCAGCACGATCAAGAGATTGCCGCCATAGTAACGCTGCCAGTCCTGCAGCACCTTGTAGGGCGACTGCCTCAGCTCTTTTTCCGAGTCGGCGAGGGCGGCGAACACCATCGGCAGCTCATGTGCGTTGGTGCCGAGCGCTTCGAGGTCGTTGTCCATGGCCAGAAGCACGTTGGAGGTGCCGGTGAACGCTTCGCCGATGCCTTCCTTCAGCGCCTCGACGCACCAGCGCTGCCACAGGAAGGAATGGCGCCGGCGCGTGCCGAAGTCCGAGATGCGGATGCCGGGCAGCGCCTTCAGCCGCTCGGTCTTGGCCCACATCTTGGACTTGGCGCGGGCATAGAGCACGTCGAGCGCGAAAGGCCCGAACGCCCGCATCGCCGCGCGCGATCGAAGTTCATTAATGATGGCGAGCGCGGGGATTTCCCACAGTGTGGTGTACATCCACGGCCCGCTGAAGGTCAGTTCGTACTGGCCGTCGCGCTTCGACAGCTCGTAGTCGGGCAGCCGGAAGCCTTCCAGCCAGGCGAGGAATTCTGGCTCGAAGATCTGCTTGCGGCCGTAGAAATTGTTACCGCCGAGCCAGATCATCTCCTTCTTGGAGAAGCGCAAGGTGCGGGCATGGTCGAGCTGTTCGCGCAGTTCGGCCTCGTCGATCTCGTCGGCAAGGCGCACCGAAGTCGTGCGGTTGATCAGCGAGAAGGTTGCGTCGACCTTGGGATACATGCCCCAGATCATCTGCAGCATCAAAAGCTTGTAGAAATCCGTGTCGAGCAGGCTGCGCACGATCGGATCGAGCTTCCAGGTGTGGTTGTAGACCCGCCGCGCAATATCGGTCTTAGCCATGTCTCAACACCGCCTTCGCTGCCTGCCATCCACAATCGCGACAGGCCTCATAGCATCGAATCGGCCAGAACGCTGCCCGCTTTCAGGCTGGCCCGACAAAAAGAGCTGCCTGCATGCGGTGGCGCAGAGCTTGGCATCAACTTGCGGATTTTCCGCCCATCACCCTGAGCGCCGGACGCTTGCGGCGGCTGACGATGCGCCCGGCCACAGGGGCATCGGCGCGCCCGTCATCCCCGGCCTTCTCGGCGAACAGCCAGTCGATGAACACCTGCACGATCGGTGTCGCCCGCATCTCGTTGCGGCAGACGACATAGAAATCGTCGACCGCCGGCACCGACAGGCTGAACGGCGCGACCAGCATGCCCCTGGCTAGCAGCGCGCTTGCCGTCACCGAGTCGCCCAGCGCCACGCCATGGCCATGCACCGCCGCCTCGGTCGCCATACGCGCATCGCCGAGATGATGGCGGCGACCCCGCTCCAGGTCCAGCGCATCGGCGGCCGCCAGCCAGGTGTGCCATTCGCGGCCGTCATCGCCATGCAGGAAGACATGGTCGGCGAGATCCCTGACGCTGCGGATCGGCCGGTTGTTGATCAGTGTCGGGCTGACCACGGGAAACAGTTCGAGGCCCGACCATTTGCGCATCCAGCAATCGGTCCAGCTGCCGTCGCCATAATGCACGCAGACATCGATGGTGGGCGCCCGCAAATCCTTGGAATCGTTGGAAGGGATGAGCGTCAGCCTTATGTCGGGGTATTGCGCCATGAAACTGCCGAGCCGCGGTGTCATCCACAACAACAGAAGCGCCGGCACGCAGGAGACCGAAAGTGTGCCGCTGCTCGCCGGCCTTGTCATGCGCTGGGTGGCGGCGGCGATGCCGTCGAAGGCGGTCGACACCGCCGGCAGAAGTTCCGCGCCATGCGGTGTCAGTTTGACCCGCTGGCCGGCCCGCTCGAACAGCTTGACACTGAGCGACTGCTCGAGCGCCTTGATCTGATGGCTGACGGCGCCATGGGTGACATTCAGCTCAATGGCCGCCTTGGTCAGCGAGCCATGCCGGGCCGTTGCCTCGAAGGCGCGCAGCGGATTAAGCGGTGGCAGGCGCTTGGTCATGGGTATCAACTTTATTGTGAGATTTTCTCACAGAAAACACCCTAACAATATCAATTGATTTTTCAATGCCGCTGCCGGACACTGAACCTGGAACAGCATCAAGACGTGAAATCTGCAGGCAGCCAGCGGGACAGCGGCCCGGCCGGATGACGGTCGGTTCGCAGGCGTCATCCGCGGCGGCACTGCATCAGCCCAGGAGGAGCGGACATGGGATATGATCGCGGCAAGCTCGACGCGTTGCGTCGCAAATATGGTGAAAGCCATGGCGGCGAGATGTTCGACCCGAAATTCCGCAAGGTCGCCGATAAGATTTTCTCCAAGAGCGGCACGCGGCTGGCGCCCTATTCAGGCATCCCGACCTTCCTCGCCGCGCCGTACCGCGAAATATCGGCCGACAATCCGGATTTCGGCGATTTGCAGGTAGCGATGATCGGCGTGCCGATGGACCTCGGCGTCACCAACCGGCCAGGCTCGCGCTTCGGGCCGCGAGCGCTGCGTGCCATCGAGCGCATCGGCCCCTACAATCACGTTCTGGAATGCGCGCCCACACATGAGCTCCGGGTCGCCGATATCGGCGACACGCCGTTCCGCAGCCGCTACCGGCTTGAGACAAGCCATGAGGATATCGAGCGCCGCACCAACCAGATCGTCGATGCCGGCGTCATCCCGCTTTCGATCGGCGGCGACCATTCGATCAGCCACCCGATCCTGAAGGCCGTCGGCAAGAAAGCTCCGGTCGGGTTGATCCATATCGACGCCCACTGCGACACCAGTGGCCTGTTCGACATGACCAAGTTCCACCATGGCGGCCCGTTCCGCAACGCGGTGCTTGACGGCGTGCTCGACCCGACGCGCACCATCCAGATCGGCATCCGCGGCTCGGCCGAATATCTGTGGGAGTTCACCTACGAGTCCGGCATGACCGTGGTGCATGCCGAGGAGGTGACCGGTCTCGGCATTCCGGCCATCATCGAGAAGGCGCGCAGAATAGTCGGCGACGGCCCGACCTATGTGTCCTTCGATATCGACAGCGTCGACCCGGCCTTCGCGCCCGGCACCGGCACGCCGGAAGTCGGCGGGCTGACGACGCGCGAAGTGCTCGAACTGCTGCGCGGCCTCAAGGGCCTCAACATCGTCGGCGGCGACGTCGTCGAGGTGGCGCCGCAATATGACGCTACCACCAACACGGCGCACGCCGCCGCACAGGTGCTGTTCGAGATATTGAGCCTGATGGTGTTCAGCCCGGCTGTCACCGGCAAGGGAGCCTGACCTCTACGAATCCAAACGAAGGCGGCCGCCGCGCTGGAGCCGGCGGCCGTATCCAACAAACAAGCGTCCAGACAGGGGAATAACAATGACAATCCGCAAGACATTTGCCTCCATCGCCGCCGTGCTGATGCTTGGCACGGCCGGTTTCGGCTTCGCCACACAAGCCGCAAGCGCCGATGCGCTGGCGGACATCACCAAGGCCGGCACCATCAATGTCGGCGTCTTCGCCGACTTTCCGCCCTTCTCCTCGGCCAGCGCCGATATGAGCCTCAAGGGCTATGACATGGATGTCGCGCAATACATTGCCGATACGCTCAAGGTGAAGCTCAACCCCATCGCCGTCACCGGCCAGAACCGCATCCCGTATCTGAACGACAAGCGCGTCGACATCCTGATGAGCGTCGGCTACTCGAAGGAACGCGAACAGGTCATCGACTTCGCCGCCGCGTACGCGCCCTACTACATCGCCGTGATCGGTCCGGCGGCTCTGACGGTCAAGGGCAAGGAAGACCTCGCCGACAAGTCGATCGCCGTCAATCGTGGCACGCTGGAAGACACCTCGCTCACCGAGGCAGCACCGACGTCGGCCGACATCAAGCGCTTCGACAACTACAATTCGGTGATCCAGGCCTTCATCTCCGGCCAGACGCAGCTGATGGTCGTCGGCAACGATGTCGGCGCGCAGGTGCTGGCCAAGCAGGACGCACTGAAGCCGGAGCAGAAGTTCCAGCTTCTGACCTCGCCTTCGCATATCGGCCTCAACAAGAATGAGGACGGCCTGAAGAAGGCGGTCAACGATGCCATCGCCAAGATGCTGGCCGACGGCAAGCTGGACGAAAGCTCGAAAACCTGGCTGAAGACGCCGCTCAATCCCGAAAACCTCAAGGATTGAGTTTCCGTGGCCTTTGCCTGGCTCCCGGGTGCTCTGGGCGACATCGCGCACGGTGCGGCCACGACGATCCTGCTGATCGCCGTGACCACGCTGGCCGGAACGCTGCTCAGCATCCTGGGTGCCGCGGGGCGACGAAACGGCCCGGTTCTGCTCAAGCGGGCAATCGCCTGTTACGTCGAGGTGATGCGCAACACGCCGTTCCTGGTGCAGCTGTTCTTCATCTTCTTCGGGCTGCCCAGCCTCGGCATCCGGCTCGACCCGCTCCTGGCCGCCATGCTGGCGATGACGCTCAACATGGCGGCCTACACCATCGAGATCGTCGGCGCCGGGCTTGACGCCGTGCCCGGCGGGCAGACGGAAGCAGCGCTCGCACTTGGGCTGCGGCCACGCCAGGTGTTCGTCAAGATCGTCCTGCCGCAGGCACTCAAGATCATCTATCCCGCGCTGACCAGCCAGATCGTCATCATGATGCTGGAGTCGGCCGTGGTGTCGCAGATCGCCGTGCGTGAACTGACCTACGAGGCCGACATGCTGCAGGCGCGCACCTTCCGCTCTTTCGAGACCTATTTCGTCGTGACGCTGGTCTATCTCGCTCTGTCGATGGCCTTGCGCCGGCTGCTGGTGTCAGGCGGGCGCCGTGCGCTCGGAGCCGGCGTATCATGATCGAGTTCACCTTCTGGGACATCGTGCGCAACCTGCTGCTCGCCGCCCGCTGGACAGTGCTGCTATCGCTGGCCGCCGTCATCGGCGGCGGCATCGTCGGCCTGATCGTGCTGTTCTTCAGGATCGCCAAAAACAAGTGGAGCAGGCGCATAGCCTCGGGCTACATCGCCCTGTTCCAGGGAACGCCGCTCTTGATGCAGCTGTTCCTGATGTTCTTCGGGCTGCCGATGCTCGGCCTGCGCATCGAACCCTGGACGGCGGCGGCGCTCGGCCTCACCTTCTTCGCCAGCGCCTATCTCGCCGAAATCTGGCGCTCCGGCGTCGCGGCGCTACCCCTGGGGCAATGGGACGCCGGCGCAAGCCTTGGCCTGCACTATCTGCAGGAGCTGAGGCTGATTATCCTGCCGCAGGCCTTTTCGATCACCCGCGCACCCACCGTCGGCTTCCTGGTTCAGCTGATCAAATCGACCGCGCTCACTTCGATCATCGGCTTCGAGGAGCTGGTGCGGACCTCCAACGCCATCAACAATGCGACCTTCGAACCGTTCAAGGTCTACGGGCTGGTGGCTCTGATCTTCTTCGTCATGTGCTTTCCGCTGACGCAATACGCCCGCAGGCTCGAGAAACAGGCGGCTGCTCGCTGACGCGCCAAGGCAGCGCTCGATTTCAGGCCGGCAGCCCAAGCTGCTTGCGCAGGCTCTTGTCGAATGCGGACGCGGGGACGAAACGACGCAGGAAACTGACCTGGCGCGCCATTTTTCCCGCCGCATAGCGTTTCTTCGGCGCAGGATCGGTCGCCGCGGCCAAAACGGTGTTGGCGACCACTTCGGGCGCATCGCCTTTCTCCATCGATTTCCGCACGGATACAGTCATCCCGGCACGCGCAGAGTCGTAGATTTCGAGCGACCGGTCGGGGGCGGCAAGATTGTCCTCGAATGCCGTGCGGGTATAGGCGGGCTCCACCAGCGAAACGCGGATGCCGAACGGGCGCAATTCGTGATCGAGCGACTCCGAATAACCCTCGATGGCATGTTTGGTCGCCGAGTAGAGTGCGAAATAGGGAGCGGGGATGAACCCCTGCACCGAACTCAAATTCACGATTCTGCCCTTCCCTTGGCGTCGCATTGCCGGCAGAACCGCGTTGGTCACACGCAAGACGCCGAAGACGTTCACGTCGAACAGCGCCTTAGCCTGGGCGGTCGAAGACTCCTCCGCGCCGCCAAACAGGCCCATGCCGGCATTGTTGACAAGCAGGTCGATGCGTCCGGCCTTGGCCAGAACGTCATCGACCACTGTCGCAACGGACGCGTCGTCGGTCACGTCGCAGGTCAGCATGGTAACGCCGGCGGATGGCCGGGAGGCCGCGCGACGGCTGGTTCCGAAGACGCGAAAGCCGGCGCCTAGCAAGGCATCGGCGGTAGCGCGCCCGATGCCGGAAGATGCCCCTGTGACCAGGGCGACGCCAGGATTGGTCTTGTTCATGGAAATCACATCCTTCTTTGCGTTGGATCGGATTGGGAAAAGCATGAGAGGCGGAGCAAAGGGCGTTGGTCATGACTGCGTCTGGCAACCGGTTAGTTCCAGCGTCTGAACAGGGCGCTGGCATTCACGCCGCCAAAGCCGAAGCCATTGGCGATCGCGTACTCCATCTCCATGGGCCGGGGCGCGTTTGCGACGAAGTCGATTCCGTCGCCGGCTGGATCGGCCTCGCCCAGGTTGAGGGTTGGCGGGGCGACCTGATCCCTGAGCGCCAGGATTGCGAAGATGGCACCAAGCCCGCCGGCCGCTCCGAGCAAATGTCCGGTCGCCGATTTCGAGGCACTGACAGCTATCGCGAAATCGCGCCCGAACACGCTCTTGATCGCTTCGATCTCACCCAGGTCGCCGACTGACGTGGATGTCGCATGCGCATTGAGATGACGAACCTCGCGTGGCGAAATCCCTGCCTGGGCAATCGCGATCTGCATGGCCCGGCGCGCGCCGTCGCCGTCCTCCGGCCCGGAGGTGACGTGGTGGGCATCCGCGGTCGTGCCGTAGCCGACGAGCTCAGCCAACGGCTTTGCGCCGCGCGCCAACGCGTGGTCCAATGCCTCGATGACCAGCACGCCGGCTCCTTCGCCCATGACGAAGCCGTCCCGCGATGTGTCGAAAGGGCGCGAGGCTTGAGCCGGCGCCCAATTGAAGCCGGTTGAAAGAGAGCGCGCCGCGGCGAAACCGCCGAGACTGACGGTGTTGATGCACGCTTCCGTTCCGCCGCATACGGCGATGTCGGCTTCGTTGGCGCGGATCAGGCGGGCGGCGTCGCCGATCGCTTGGATGCCCGCCGCGCATGCCGTCACCGGTGCGCCGAGTGGACCTTTGAAACCATGACGGATCGAGATGTGGCCCGCCGCGAGGTTCACCAGGAAGGATGGCACCGTAAAAGGAGACAGGCGGCGGGCGCCACGCAGGTCCACCGTGCGCACCGCCTCGGTGATGGCGGGGAACCCGCCGACCCCTGAAGCGATGATCGTGGCCGTGCGCAGGCGATCCGTTTCCAGGGCAGGCTTCCATTGCGCCTGCGCGAGCGCCTCTTCCGCCGCAGCCAGCGCAAGGAGGATGAACCGGTCCACCTTGCGTTGATCCTTCGCCGACAGGACGGCATCGGCATCGAAACCAGCCTCCGGATCTTCGCCCAGGGAGGGAACCACGCCGCCAATCTTAGCCGGCAGATCTCCCACCACATCATCAGGAAGCCTGCGAACGCCCGACCGGCCGGCAAGCAGGCGTGACCAGGACGCTTCGACATTGGCGGCAAGGGGCGTGACCGCTCCCATGCCCGTGACGACAATCCGTTGCATCTGCTCTCCTATCCTTGGTGTGCCGGCGGCGCTGCTCGCGCCGTTCAAGCGGCGACTGCTTCGCGAACCTGATCGGCCGCCGCATCCAGAAAAGCCTGTGCAAGGTCGGGGTCGTTGACGACCCGCGAGAGCACGACCGCGCCGACCATCGTCGAGAGAACGGCCATTGCCTTGTTGCCGGTCTTTTCGCTGTCGCCCTCGCCAACCCAACCGCCGAGCATCTCAAGGTACGCCTTGATGCCGACTTCGAATGATGCCTTCACCTCGGCACCTTGCCTGGCCGCATCCGAGCCGAGCGCAACGACCGGGCAGCCGTCCATCTTTTCCCCGCGATGTTCCATGCTGAGGTAGAATGAGATCACCCCGTCGAGCGGGCTCCCAGGATGTGCGGCGGTCGCGGCCGACCATTTGTGGGTGGCGCTTTCCATCGCGCGCCTGGACGCCAGCGCCGCCAGATCGTCCTTCGACTCGAATTGCTTGTAAAAGGCGCCCTGGGTCAGCCCGGCACCCTTCATCAGATCCTTGAGGCCGATGCCGTCAAAGCCGCGCTCCCGAAAAAGCCGGCTTGCCACATTGATCACGGTCTCGCGGTTTTCCGCGGCCTGAGTGCGACTCACACGCATCGTCATTTCCTTTTTTAGATTGCATTCGTAATCTATGCCCTATATAGAGGGTGAACGCAATCTAAAAAAGGACAAATGAGATGATCCCCAAAACCCTGAGCGCCTCGCTGCTGGCAGCGCTGTTTCTTGCAACCCCGGCTCTTGCCGAGGAAGCCACCATCGGACGCCCGATCGAAGGCGGCAGCCTGCACCAGGGACACCTGGACATGGTGGCCTACTACGTTCCGCGCGGCGACCTGCTTGAGGTCACCGCCACTTTCGCACCGAAGGCCGGGGGTGATCCGCTGCGGGTTGTCATGGGCCTCGCCAACAGTGACGCCGTGTCGTTTTCCATACCGGGCTACCCGGGCTCGCTCTACGCGTTCTCAAGGTCCGGTAAGGAAGTGACGATCTCGACCGAGACTGACACATCCCTGCGAGCCGACGCGACAATGCCCTGACCTGACGCGCAGGCCCGCGGCCGCGCGATGCTGGCCGGGGCTCTCGCGTCGGAACGGCGCGCCACCAATAAGTTCGGAGAGAGGTCACATGCTTTACAGCTATTTTGTCGAGAAATCGATCCGGCAGAGCTTCGACGACGTCAACAACCATCGCTGGGACGCGGCGGTGAAGGCCATCGCGCCGCATGTCCATCACCGGGTTGGTGGCGCCCACGCGCTTGGTGGGGAGCGCCACGACAAGCAAGCCCTGCGCCGCTGGTTCGAGCGCCTCGGCCGTGTTCTGCCCACTCTCCATCTCACGGTCAACCACGTCTGGGTGAAGGGCTGGCCGTGGCATACCACCCTGTTTGCCCAGTGGGATGGCACCGCAACCCTGCTCAACGGCGATACATCCTACATCAACCGTGGTCTCCACGTGTTCACGCTGCGGTGGGGCACGGTTCATGCGCTCGAGGAGTTTTACGATTCACAGGCGGCGGCGCGCGGTCTCGCCGCTCAAGCCGCGGCCGGCCTCGAAGAAGCTGTCGCCGAACAGATAACAAGCTGAAGCGCGGTCCGAGGACGGCCGGGTTACCCATGCGCCGACCGGCTCGGGTCCCGAGCCATCTCCGCTGCCGCGCTCCAACTTGTTGCAAGACGTTCAAATTTGAGCTTCCGCACTCATGCTTTGTCGAGAGTATCTCCTGTATTCACTTAAACGGTCTGCGCCGTAGTTTTTAGCCGTTCTGAATCGCCGTCGGCGACGATGACGACGAAATAGGAGAACGCAATGACTCGCAATCACGTTGAACGTCTTGGAGAGTTCCGGGAAATCCTGGTCGCAACCCGACGCGAAGGAGTCCGCAACGTGCACCATACCCGCGATGCAATGCGGGCAAGTGGCTTTCAGATAGGGGACAGCGATGGCTCCAGCTACGGAGCCGAGCTGAAGGCGCTCCAGGAAGAAATTGAGGCAGTCGATCGCGCCATCGAAGACGAGAAGCGGTTGGCCCAGGCCCTCGAGAGCGCAGCTCAATCCCGCCGGCCGAGCAAGCCGAGAATCGTGAAGGGAACATAGTTCCGCTCTCGGCCGAGGCGTTCATTGCCTCGGTGCCAAGCGCCGGCTCACGGCACGAACGTTTCTGCAGGCGCCGCTTAATCAGCTACAATATTGGGACATAGCGGCCGCCAAACCGGCAGCTGTCCTGTTTCAATGCCCGAACACCAGCGGCGGCGCGATCCGATCCCGCCGCAGCCAGCGCGCCAGAAGCAGCGCGGCCACCACGGCCAGCCCCGTCGACAGGCCGATCCAGATGCCGACGCCATGCAGGCCGAAATGGAAGGCGAGCAGCACGCCGAGCGGCAGGCCGACGCCCCAATAGCCGATCGCGGCATAGATCATCGGCACCTTGGTGTCGTGCAGGCCGCGCAGCATGCCGGCAGCAACCGCCTGCGCGCCGTCGAAGACCTGGAACAGCGCGGCAAAAGCCAGGAACGACACGGCAAGCGCGATCACCCTGGCATTGGCCGGATTGCCCAGATCGATGAAGGCGCTGATCAGCGGATGCGGCCACAGGATCATCACCAGCCCCATCAGCGCCATGAACGAGACGCCGATGACAAAGGCGGTCCAGCCGGCGCGCGACACGCCTTCCGGATTGCCTGCACCGTGCGCAAGCCCGACGCGCACCGTCACCGCCTGGTTGAGGCCGAGCGGCACCATGAAGGAGATCGAGGCGATCTGGATGGCGATCGCGTGCGCGGCCAGCGAATCCGCGTCGATCAGGCCCATCAGCAGGGCCGCCGCATTGAAGATCGTCACCTCGAAGGCGAGAATGCCGGCGATCGGCAGGCCGAGCCGCAGCAGACCCTTGAAGCGCGGCCAGTCGGACCGCCAGAAGCGGCCGAACAGACGGTAGCGGCGGAACTTCTTCTCCAGCATCACCACGGCAGCCATGCCGATGAACATCAGCGCTGAGGACAGCGAGGTGGCAAGGCCTGACCCGGCAATGCCCATTGCCGGCACGCCGAGATTGCCGAACATGAACACCCAGTTGAAGAAGACGTTGCAGGCGACGGCGACGAAGACGATGACCAGCGCCCAGCCCGGCCGTTCCAGCGCCGAGATGAACGAGCGCAGCACGATATAGCCGTAGAACGGCAGCACCGCCCATTCGAGCCAGCGCAGATAGATGCCGGCCTGATGGGCGAGCGCCGGGTCCTGGCCCATCGCCAGCAGAATGCCTTCGCCGTGCCAAAGCACGAGCCAGATCGGAATCGAGATCAGGATCGCCAGCCACAGGCCCTGGCGCACGGTGCGGCGCAGGTCGCGCACAGAATAGCGGCGGCGGCCGAGCTCGGTGGCGATCATCGGCGAGGTCGCCAGCATCAGGCCGAGGCCGAAGATCAGCGGCATGAAATAAAGGTTGGCGCCAAGCGCGCCGCTGGCCAGCGTATCCGGCCCCAGACGACCCATCATCATGACGTCGGTGGCCGTCATCGCGGTCTGGCCGAGATTGGTCAGCACCATCGGCCAGGCAAGCGCCAGCGTCGCCCTGATTTCCTGACGCCAAAGACTTTCCGGCGCGCGAGCGCCGGCTTCGATCGCAGACATTGTTCCGCTCTTTCCAGCTACGGCACGTCGGCCAGAGCCGGAAGCCGCATGTCAAACGGCAAAACCTTCGGTTTCGCGGCGTTTGCGTCAGCTTCTGGACGAAACGCGACATGAAGGCAAGAGAGGAGGGACGGGAACGGATTGAGCCAGCGACCGGCCCCGATGCTCTAGCGGATCGCGTCCAGCATCCGCCGCTGGCGGTGCATCTCGAGGAAAACCTTGTAGTCGCGCTCGAAACGCCCTGATGATTTCGGGTTCGACGGGCGCGTCCGGCCGCCTTGCTGCATGGCAAGACAGGCCGCGTTGAGGTCGGGAAACAGCCCGGCCGCGGTGGCGGCGATCATGCCGGTGCCGAGCAGCACCGCCTCGTCGGCCAGCGGCTCGACCACCGTGCAGCCGGTGGCGTCGGCATAGAGCTCCATCAGCAGCGGGTTCTTGGTATGGCCGCCGGTGACGTGCAGCGTGTCGATCAGATAACCGTTCTCGTTCAGCGCCTCCAGCACGTGGCGCACGCCGAGCGCGATGCCGACGGCCGTGCGCCAGTAGAGCTTGCACAGGCTGTCGAAGGAGGAGTCCAGCGTCAGCCCGCTGACGACGCCGACCGCATGCGGATCGGCGAGCGGTGAGCGGTTGCCGTGAAAGTCGGGCAGCACATGCAGCCTTGCAGCGAGGTTGTCGCCCTCGGTGGCGCGCAGCTCGGCGACACGCCCGGCGATCTTCGCATGCATGGCGGCATCCGGCTCGCCGCCGGCGCCGTGCCAGCGGATGATGTGGTCGAGCAGGGCGCCGGTCGCCGACTGGCCGCCTTCCGACAGCCACAGTCTCGGCAGCGCCGCGCCGTAGTATGGCCCCCAGACGCCGGCGAAAGGCTGCGGATCGGGCGACATCGCCATCACGCAGCTCGATGTGCCGGCGATCAGCGCCAAATGCCGGCCGATGTCCTGTTCGTCGCCGGCAAAGCCGCCGAGCACGCCAAGCGCGCCGGCATAGGCATCGATGACCCCGGCGCCGACCCGGCATTTCTCGCTCAGCCCAAGTTCGGCCGCCGCTTGCGCCGTCAATCGACCGATATCGGCGCCGACCGGGCTGGCTTTTTCCGGCAGGCTGCCGTGCTCGAAAAGATCGTCGAGGCCGACGAGTTCGAAGAAATCGCGCCGCCAGCCTGTCTCCTCATGCGCCAGATAGGTCCATTTGGCGGTCAGCGTGCATTGCGAGCGGGCCAGCGAGCCCGTCGCTTGCCAGGTCAGGAAATCGGTCAGGTCGAATAAATAGCCGGCTTCATTCCACGTCCGCGGCAAATTGCGCTTCAGCCACATCAGCTTCGGCGTCGCCATTTCCGGTGACATGACGCCGCCGATGTAATTCAGCACGGCGTGGCCGCTTGCCGTGCATTCGTCGGCCTCGGCAATGGCGCGGTGGTCGAGCCAGACGATGGTGTCCCAGCGCTTGTCGTCCGTGGTCGAGACGCTGAGCTGGCCGCCTTGCCGGTCGCGCACCACCAGCGAACAGGTGGCATCGAAGGAGATGCCGACAATGTCCTCAGGCTCGACACCGGCTTTTTCGCGGGCAGCACGCACGGCGGTGCAGACAGAAGACCATATGTCGCGCGAATCATGTTCGGCGTGATCGGGCCTGGGCTGGTTCATGGCGATCGGCCGCTCGGCGCGGCCGAGCAAGGTGCCTGTGGTGTCGAGAATGCCCGCGCGAGCGCTCCCGGTGCCGACATCGACCGCGCAGACAAACTGTTTCGTCAAGATGCTCTGTCTCTCGCTCCCAGGCCTGCAATCAGATCGGGCAATTGCAGCATGTCAGCGAATATAAAGTCCGGCTCACTCGACGCAAGCCGCGCTTTCAAGGTCGGATTGCCGGCATGCGAGCCGCCGGTGAAGGCGAGCACGCGCATCCCTGCCGCCCGCGCAGCAATGATGCCGGCCGGGCTGTCCTCGACGACGAGGCATTTGCGCGGATGGGCCCGCATGCTGGCGGCGGCATGCAGGAACAGATCCGGCGCCGGCTTTCCCTTGGCCACCATGGTGGCACTGAACAGATGCGGCTCCATCAGCCCAAGCAATCCGGTGACGTCGAGCGCGTAGCGGATGCGGTCGAGCGTGCCTGAGGACGCGACACAGTACGGCAGCCCAAGCTTGGGCAGCATCTTCCTGACGCCGGCGATCGGCTTCAGCTCCTCGCGGAATTTGCGCATCAATTCGACGCGCATCTCGGTCAGGTGCAGGTCGGTGATATCGAGCCCGAAGTCGCGGCCGAGGATCTCGCGCACGCTTTTCATGCTCTTGCCGAGGAAATGCTCGTAGGCGGCATCCTCACTGACGCTGCCGCCGGCAAGTTTGACCATGCCGAGCAGCGCCGAGACGGAGAGCGCCTCGCTGTCGACCAGCACGCCATCACAGTCGAAGATGACCAGTTCAGGCGTCATGGCCGAGAATGGCTCTCAGAGCTTGCCGGCGAGGTAGCGCGTCAGCGTCGCGCGCGCGCCATTCGCCCACAGCACGTTGAGCGCATGTGCAAAGGCCTCGACAAACGCGGTCGCGCGGCCGACATCGCCATAGATGTCCTCCATGGCAAGCCAGGCGGCGGGAGCATCCTTTGCCGCTTTTGCCGTTGCCTGCAGCCGGTCCCAGCTCGGATCGTTGGGCTCGATGACGGCGCCGCTATCCGTCGTGCCGAAGCAGTAGCGGCACCATAACGCCGATTCCAGTGCCAGGCCCGCGACGCTCTTTCCGGCCTTCAGCCGGTCGGCGATGGTCGGGATGATGAACTTCGGCTGGCGGTTGGAGCCGTCGAGGCAGAGCCGGCGCACCGTGTCGCCGATCTTGGGATTGGAAAAGCGGCTCTCGATGAGTTGGTAATAATCTTCCAGGACCGTGTCCGGCACCGGCGGCACCGTCGGGATGATTTCCTCCCGTTCGAGCTTGGCCAGGAAACCGCTCACCAGTGGCTCCTGCATCGCCTCATGGACGAAATGGATGTCCATCAGGCCGGCCGGATAGGCAATCGTCGCGTGGCCGCCATTGAGGATGCGGATTTTCATTAATTCATAGGGCGCAACGTCTTTGACGAACTGCACGCCGACCTTTTCCAGTGGCGGCCGGCCGCCGGTGAAATGGTCCTCCAGCACCCATTGCCGGAACGGCTCGCAGAACACCGGCCAATTGTCCTCGAGGCCAAAATCCTTGGCCAGGATGCCGCGTTCGCGGTCCGTGGTGGCCGGCGTGATGCGATCGACCATGCCGTTCGGGAAGGCGACATGCTCGCTGACCCAGTTCGCCAGATCCTCGTCGATCAAACGGGCCAGGCCGATGACGCCGTCCGAGGTGACATGGCCGTTGTGGGGAATGTTGTCGCACGACATGACCGTGAACGGCACGGTGCCTTCATCGCGCCGCCGCACCAGACCGGCAAGGATGATGCCGAACACCGTCATCGGTGTCGCGCCGGGCTGCGCATCGGCGACGATGTCGGGGTGGGTCGGGTTGAACACGCCGGATGCCGGATCGATGAAATAACCGCCTTCGGTGATGGTCAGCGAAACGATCTTGATCGCCGGGTCGGCCAGCCGTTCGATGATGCCGGCCGCATCGCCGGGCATCAGGAAGTCGATCATGGCGCCGGTGACGCGGGCGCTCATATGGCCGCTGTCCTGCTCGACCACCGTGGTCAGCCAGTCCTGCTCTTCCAGTTTGCCGCGGCCGATCTTTTCACCGTCGAACACGCCGGCGCCGATCAGTGCCCAGTCATGGCCGATGCCCGAATTGAACAGATCGTCGAGATAGACGGCCTGATGCGAGCGATGGAAATTGCCGACGCCGAAATGCACGATGCCGGCCTTCAATGTCGCGCGGTCATAGTTCGGCCCGGCGACCTCAGCGGGCAGTTTGGAGAGGTTTGAGGACGAGAGTTTCACGGTCATCTGTTTTACCCTTTGGCCGGATCTAGGCCTTCGTTACGCTCCTCTCCCGGCTGGGGAGAGGATAAGGGGTGGCACTGGCTACGCGCCCGCTGATGTCGGCCTCTGCTCCCCGCGGAGGGACGAGGAGCAGAGGCCGTCCCCCGCCCTCAACTCATCCACTGGCCGCCATCGACATTGTAGGTCTGGGCGACGATGTATTCGGCGTCGCTGCTGGCGAGAAAAACCGCCATGCCGGTGAGGTCCTGCGCCGTGCCCATGCGGCCATACGGCACTGCCTCGCCGACCAGCTTCTTCTTCTCGCCCTTCGGCCGGTTCTCATATTTGGCGAACAGCGAATCGACGTGATCCCAGTGCTCGCCGTCGACGACGCCAGGGGCAATCGCGTTGACGTTGATGCGGTGCTTGATCAGGTCGAGCCCCGCTGACTGTGTCAGCGAAATGACGGCGGCTTTGGTGGCGCAATAGACGCCGACCAGCGCCTCGCCGCGTCGCCCGGCCTGGCTTGCCATGTTGATGATCCTGCCGCCCCGGCCAGCCGCGATCATCGAGCGGGCGGCTGCCTGCAGCATGAACAGCGTGCCGGCGACATTGACGGAAAACAATTTATCGTAGCTTGCCTTGGTGATCTCGACGATCGGTGCCAGATCGAAAAGAGCGGCGTTGTTGATCAGGATATCGAGGCCGCCGGTCTTCGTCTCGACGGCTTTCACCGCCGCCTCGATGGAGGCGAGGTCGGTGACGTCGAGCTTGACCGCATAGGCCCTGCCGCCGATCTCGGCGGCCGTCTTCTGCGCCGCCTCGAGATTGATGTCGGCTATGGCGACGGTGGCGCCTTCGCCGGCATAGGCTTCGGCGAAGGCTCTGCCGATGCCGCGGGCCGAACCTGTGATCAGCGCGGATTTGCCGGCCAGCCGCATGTTCAGATTGCCTTTCCGTCGGCGCCGAAGCGATGCAGCTTGGCCTTGTCGGGCGTTAGATAGATGGTGTCGCCATGATGGACGCCGAGTTCGCCGTCGGCGCGCACCGTCAGGGGGCCGACGCCATCGGCCTGGACATGCAGGAAGGTGTCGGAGCCGAGATGCTCGGCGACGCCGACGACCGCCTTCCATTCGCCCGCCGTGGTCGAGATCTCCAGGTGTTCGGGACGGATGCCGATGGTCTTGGCGCCGTTTTTGGCAGCCGGCGCGCCTTCGATCAGGTTCATCTTCGGCGAGCCGATGAAGCCGGCGACGAACAGGTTCTTCGGCGTCTTGTAGAGCTCCATCGGCGAGCCGACCTGCTCGATGTTGCCGGCGTTCAGCACGACGATCTTGTCGGCCATGGTCATGGCTTCGACCTGGTCATGGGTGACGTAGATCATGGTCGTCTTGAGCTGATGGTGCAGCTCGCTGATCTCCAGCCGCATGGTGCCGCGCAGTGCCGCATCGAGATTGGACAGCGGTTCGTCGAACAGGAAGGCGGTCGGCTGACGCACGATGGCGCGGCCGATGGCGACGCGCTGGCGCTGGCCGCCGGAAAGCTGGCCGGGCCTGCGTTCGAGATAGTTGGTCAGGTTGAGCACGCGCGCGGCGTCTCCCACCTTCTTGTCGATGGTCGCCTTGTCCTCGCCGGCCATCTTCAGCGGGAAACCGATGTTCTTGGCCACCGTCATGTGCGGATAGAGCGCGTAGGACTGGAACACCATGGCGAGCTTGCGCTTGGCCGGTGCCTCGCCGGTGACGTCGCGGCCGTCGATGTTGATGGAGCCGCCGCTGGTGTCCTCGAGCCCGGCGATCAGCCGCAGCAGCGTTGACTTGCCGCAACCCGACGGGCCGACGAAGACGACGAACTCGCCATTCTCGATCACCAGGTCGAGACCGGGGATGATGGACGTCGCTCCGAAGGATTTGGAGACGTTCTTGAGCGTGATATTTCCCATGATTTCCTCCCCGAGGGGTTATTTCTGCCGATTGCTTCGGGCAATTCCGTTACTTCACCGCGCCACCAACTATTTGACCGCACCAAATGTCAGGCCGCGCACCAGCTGCTTCTGGCTGAACCAGCCCATGATCAGGATCGGCGCGATGGCCAGTGTCGAGGCGGCCGAGAGCTTGGCCCAGAACAGGCCTTGCGGGCTGGAGAACGAGCTGATGAAGGCGGTCAGCGGTGCTGCTTCCGTCGTCGTCAGCCGGATCGTCCAGAACGCCTCGTTCCAGGCCAGGATAATGTTGAGCAGCATCGTCGAGGCGATGCCCGGCACCGCCATCGGCGTCAGCACATAGATGATCTCGTTCCACAGCGATGCGCCGTCCATGCGCGCCGCTTCCAGGATCTCGCCCGGGATTTCGCGGAAATAGGTGTAGAGCATCCACACCACGATCGGCAGGTTGATCAGCATCAGCATGATCATCAGGCCGATGCGGCTGTCGAGCAGTCCTGTGTCGCGGAAGATCAGGTAGATCGGGAACAGCACCGCGACCGCAGGCATCATCTTGGTGGACAACATCCACATCAAGATGTCCTTGGTCCGCTTGGTCGGCGAGAAGGCCATCGACCATGCCGCCGGTATGGCGACGAGCAGGGCCAGGATGGTCGAGCCGACCGAGAGCAGCACCGAGTTGAAGAAGAATTTGAAGTAGCCGCTCTGCGCCTGAACCTCGGCATAGCTCTCGAACGTTCCCGACGGGATGATGCTGAAGCCCTGGATGGCTTCCTGCTCCGACTTGAACGAGGTGATGATCGTGTAGAGGATCGGGAAGAAGATCAGCAGGGCGACGATCCAGGCGGCAACTGTCGCAACCGTCTTGTGCTGGGTGGTGACTGAGCGTGCCATCGTAGCCTCCCTTACTTGTCCAGGTTCTTGCCGACGGCGCGCATGGCGAAGAAGGCAACGATGTTGGCGAGAATGACGGCGATCACACCGCCGGCGGATGCCTGGCCGATTTTGAACTCCAGCAACGCCTTCTGGTAGACGAGGAAGGGCAGGTTGGTGGAGGCGTATCCCGGGCCGCCATTGGTGGTGACGAGGATCTCGGCATAGACGGAGAGAAGGAAGATCGTCTGGATCAGGATGACGACCGTGATGGCGCGCGACATGTGCGGCAGCGTCAGATAGATGAAGCGGCTGATGAAGCCGGCGCCGTCCATCTCGGCGGCTTCCTTCTGCTCGCCGTCGAGCGACTGCAGCGCGGTCAAGAGAATGAGCGTGGCGAAAGGCAGCCATTGCCAGGCGACGATGATGATGATCGCCAGCATCGGATGCTGCCCGAACCAGTCGATCGGCTGGGCCCCGAAGAAGCGCGCTATGTCGGCGAACACCCCATATTGCGGGTGCATGATCATGTTCTTCCACACCAATGCGGCCACCGGCGGCATGACGAAGAACGGCGAAATGACCAGGATGCGCACGATGCCCTGGCCCCACATCGGCTGATCGATCAGCAGCGCCAGAAGGATACCGCCGATCACCGTGATCAGGAGCACGCTGACCACCAATGTGAGCGTGTTGAGGATCGACTGCAGGAAGGCCGGGTTGGAATAGAACAGCGCGTAATTCGAGAAGCCGACAAAGCCGTCGCGGATCGGATTGAGCGGATTGTACTGCTGGAAGGAGAACCAGATGGTGATGACCAGCGGCACAATCATCCAGACGAACAGCAGCACCACGGATGGCGCCATCATGAAGCGGGCAAGCGAACGGGTCTGCTGAGTAGCCATGACGGTCACCCTTCACTGGTCAGACTAATTTTCAAAAGGCGTTAAAGGCGGCCGCCCGAACTGGGAATTCGGGCGGCCGTTGCCGGTCAGGAGGCGACCGGCAGTCGGCACCGGGAGGAGCCTTACTTGATGTATCCGCCTTCGGTCATTGCCGCGGTGGCAGCGTCCTGGGCCTGCTTCAGCGCATCGTCGACGCTCGACTGGCCGGCAAGAGCCGCCGAGAAGAGCTGGCCGACCGTGGTGCCAAGACCCTGGAACTCAGGGATGGCGACGAACTGGACGCCGACATAGGGCACCGGCTTGACGGTCGGATGCGTCGGATCGGCGGCGTTGATGGAGTCCAGCGTCATCTTGGCGAACGGAGCCGCCTTCTGGTACTCGGCGTTGGCATAGAGCGAGGAGCGCGTGCCCGGAGGAACGTTGGCCCAGCCTTCCTTCGAAGCGACCAGTTCGGCATAGTGCTTGCTGGTCGCCCAGGAGACGAACTTCTGGGCGGCATCGGCCTTCTGCGTGCCGGCGGGGATCGCCAGCGACCATGCCCACAGCCAATTGCCGCGCTTGCCCAGGCCATTGTCGGGTGCCAGCGCATATCCAACCTTGTCGGCGACCTGCGATGCCTTGGGATCGGAGACGAAGGACGCAGCGACGGTGGCGTCGATCCACATGCCGCATTTGCCCTGCTGGAACAGCGCCAGGTTTTCGTTGAAGCCGTTGGAGGACGCGCCCTCGGGACCGTCGGCCTTCATCAGGTCGACATAGAACTGCAGCGTGTTCTTCCATTCCGGCTGATCGAACTGCGGCTTCCAGTTCTCGTCGAACCAGCGGGCGCCGAAGGAGTTCGACATGGCGGTCAGGAAGGCCATGTTCTCGCCCCAGCCGGCCTTGCCGCGCAGGCAGACACCGTTCACGCCATTGGCGCGGTCGGTCATCTTGTCGGCGGCCTGCCTGATGAAGTCCCAGGTCGGCGCGTCGGGCATCTTCAGCCCGGCCTTCTCCATCAGGTCCTTGCGGTACATGACGAAGGAGCTTTCGCCGTAGAAGGGCGCGGCATAGAGCTTGCCGTCGACCGAAAGGCCGCCTGCGATGGCGGGGATGATGTCCTTGGCATCGTAGTCGTCGCCGAGCTTGTCGAGCGGCAGCAGCCAGCTCTGCTTGGCCCAGATCGGAACCTCGTAGGTACCGATGGTCATCACGTCGTACTGGCCGCCCTTGGTGGCGATGTCGGTGGTGACGCGCTCGCGCAGCACGTTTTCTTCGAGCGTGACCCAGTTGAGCTGGATGTCGGGGTTCGCCTTGGTGAAGTCCTCGGTCAGCTTTTGCATGCGGACCATATCGCCATTGTTGACGGTGGCGATGGTGATGGATTCGGCATGTGCGGCGAACGCAAGCGTGCTGGCCGACAACAAGCCCAGGGTGAGCGTGCGAAGTTTCATCAAATTCCTCCCTTGAACCAAGATGAGCATTTGCCTTGGCTTTGGGCAATTACTCACTTGGCGTGAATTATGTCAAGTCGGATTCGATGCTGCAGCGCAGCACCCGGGCGACACCGCAGGCCGGGGCGAGCGGAAATTGCCAGGACGAGGAGCGTCCCGGCCGGATACAGTGCGGCAACAGCGGATAGATCTGCGAGAACCAGGTGCAGCCCGAAAGCTTGCCGGTCAGCAGGCGATCTCGGCCAGCAGCCAGTCGCGGAAGGCACGGATCTTCGGCACGTTGCGGCGCGCTTCGGGGTAGACCAGCCAATAGGCATGGCCGTCGTCGCCAACCAGATCGAAAGGCTGGATCAGGCGCCCGTCGGCAAGTTCCGCCTTGAACAGCGCCCTGGTCAGGACCGCGACGCCATGACCGGCGATCGCCGCATTGGCCTCATAGGCCTGCGCGCCCATGCTGCTGCCGGGCCGCTTGGCAAGATCGTGCGAATGCACGCCGGCAGCCTCGAACCATTGCGTCCACCAGATGTCGCCGGGATCGAGGATCGGCAGCCGCAACAGGTCCGCCGGTTCCCTGACGCCGCCGATGGTCGCCGCGAGTTTCGGGCTCAGCATCGGCGTGAAGTCGGCATCGAGCAGCTTGTGCGCCTCCAGGCCCGGCCATTTGCCGCCGCCCGAGCGGATGGCGATATCGGTATCCTCGCGGGCAAAGTCGGTCAGGCGGCTCGACGTTTCGAGCCGCACCGCCAGCGCTGGATGGGCGATCTGGAACGACCCCAGCCGGTGCGCGAGCCAGTTCGAGGCGAATGTCAGCACCGTCGTGACGCACAGCAAGCCGTCGGCCCCGCCACGCGCCGCGGCATAGGCCTGGCCGAGAATGGCAAAGGCCTCGCTGACCGCCGGCGCGAGGCGCTGTCCAGCCTCGGTGAGTGCGATCTGGCGCGGTCGTCGCAGGAACAGCGGCGCGCCGACCCGTTCCTCCAGCACCTTGATCTGATAGCTGACCGCCGCTTGCGTCATGGCAAGTTCGCTGGCGGCCTTGGTGAAGGAAAGATGCCGCGCCACCGCTTCGAACACCCGGATCGCCTGCAGCGGCGGAAGCTGTGCAACCTGCCGAGAGCTCAGGTCCGGCATAAAGCCTCCTTATGGGTCCTTATCGACGTTCGATTGGCAAAGACTGCCGTCAAGACCGACATTCCCAGTCAACCCGTCATTCGGGTTCAGGATAGCGAAGGTTGACGATCATGACCATGGCGCAGCAAAAATGCACTCCCGCACCGGATCACCGCTGGTTTTCGTGGCTGACGGATGGATTCGGCTGGTTCGCGGCCAAAAAACGAGCACATCTCGACATCAGGGACCTGTCGCCGCATCTGCAGCGCGATCTCGGTTTTCTCGATGGCAATGACCCTTTCGGGCGGCACAGCTAGCGCGGTTGGTTTTATCGCAAATCAGGTGTGGCTCCGGTCAGATGTTGGCCAGCAGGGCGGCGGCGGTCCGTTCATCGGTGATGAGGCCGTTGATCAGCCGCCGGTTCGCGGCCGCCAGGATGCCTGGCAGCTTTCGTTCGCCCATGGCCAGTGCGATGACCAGCGATTTCTCGCGTGACGGAAGCGACGCCGACGACACCCGGTCGTTGGTGATGCCCTCGATCATGCGGCCCTCCCTATCGAACACCCAGCCGACGATCTCGGCGATGCCGCCGGCCTTCTGCAGCGCCTTCAATTCGCTCTCCGAAATGAAGCCGTCTTCGTAGAGCGGCGCCTTGGGGCCGAGGTCGCCGATGCCGATGAAGGTGACGTCGGCCTCGGCGGCAAGCGCAAGCGTCGGTTGGATCATCGGCTGGTTGAGCAGCATCTCGCGCTCCTCCGGCGACGAGGCGATGACCGGCAGCGGCATCGGGAAGGAGCGCGCCTTGACCCTGTCGGCCATGGTGAAGATGACGTTGTAGAAGGCTGCCGAGCCGTCCGGCGAGATGTTGCCGGTCAACGACACCACCTTGTGCTGCGGGCATTCCATCGGCGGCAACTGCTCGATCGCCGCCTTCAGCGTGCGCCCGGTGCCGATCGCCATGACGATCGGGGTCGGTGACCGCAGCCGCCGCTCGATCTCGGCGGCAGCCGCCTCGGCGATGCCGATCGTGGTCGAGGACGAATTGGGGTCGCTCGGCACCACCTCGACCAGATCGAGCGCAAAGCGCGATCTCAGCCGTGCCGCCAGATCGAGGCAGTTGGCGATAGGATGGTCGACGCGAACCTTGATCAAGCCCTCCGACACCGCCAGCGATACCAGCCGCTGCGCCGTTTGCCGCGAAATGCCGAGCGTCGAAGCGATCTGGTCCTGTGTGTTGCCGGCAACATAATAAAGCCAGCCGGCGCGCGCCGCATCGTCCAGCCTGTTGCTGCCACCATCCTGCCGGCTATTCAAAGTCCTGCCTCCCGAGACCGCCGGTCATGAGAGCGGCCCATGCCCACTTTCGCAGGGAACGGCCTGCTGCGCAATTGTCAATCTCGGGAGCAATTGCTTGCTGTCGATCGGCGTAGGCACGGCCCAGTTTTTCTGCCTGTGTCGCCAAAGAGACTTGGCCGCGGTCCCGGCAGGCGGCAGGTTCTTGCGCTCCGAAGGTTTATCTCCCGGCTCAAACCCTTTAAGGGATGGCAAAAAGGAGCCTCGCATGATGCCGAAAGCGGTTTTCTGGGACATGGACGGCACGCTGGTCGACAGCGAACCGTTGCACGAAGCAGCCCTGATGGCGGCGATGCGCAATGTCGGCCTTGTCCCGCCGGACGATCTGCATGAGCGCGTGCTCGGCGTTGCCGCCTGGCCGGTCTACGAGATGATGCGCGACGAGTTCGGCCTGGACCTGCCTTTCGACGACTGGATCGTGCGCAAATACGAGCATTATCTGCCGCTGGTGGAGAGCTTGAAGCCGCGCCCGGGCGCGATCGAGATCTTCAACGAGCTGCGTGCAAGAGGCATCCAGCAGGCCGTGGTCTCGAATTCGGACCGGATGATCGTCGACGCCAATCTGAGCATGGTCGGCCTGATCTACCCCGGCATGAAGACGATCAGCCGCAACGATGTGCGCGAAGGCAAGCCGCATGCCGAGCCGTTCCTGCGCGCCGCCTATCTGGCCGATGTCGACCCTACGCACGCCGTGGCGATCGACGACAGCTGGCCGGGCGCCATGGCGGGACTGGCGGCGGGCATGAAAACGATCTTCTGGCCGGAAAAGCCGATGGAAGGCCCGCCCGGCGCCATCGTCATCAACAGCGCCGATCAGCTCCGGGCAGAACTAGGCCTGTAAGGCAATCAGTTCCGGTAGGCCGGTTCCTGCTCGTCGAGGATCGCCTTCAACTCGCTGAGATGGCGTTCGGCCTGGCCGGGATAGTCGTCCATCTCGCTCGCCGCCTTTTCGGCGATCGCGTCGGAAAGCGTGCGCAGCGGGCGGCCGGTCCACAGCGCCTTGATGTAGGTCTCGGCGGCGCGTTCGAAATAGAACATGCGGTTGAAGGCATCGGCGACCGTGTCGCCGATGACCAGCACGCCGTGATTGCCCATCACCATCACCTTGACCTTGGGATCGACGAGAAGCTGCGAGCAGCGCTCGCCCTCCTCCTCGAAGGCCAGCCCGCCATAATGCGAGTCCACGACATGGCGATTGAAGAACATCGCCGAATTCTGGTCGATCGGCGGCAGTGTCGAGTCAGCGAGCGATGCCAGCACCGTGGCGTGGATCGAATGGACATGCATGACACAGCGCGCGTGGCGCACATTGCGATGGATGGCGCCATGCAGTCCCCACGCCGTTGGGTCGGGCGCATCGGGGCCGGAGAGCGTTTCTGGATCGTTGGCATCGATCATCAGAAGGTCGCTCGCCTTGATGCGCGAGAAATGCACCTGGTTGGGGTTCATCAGGAACTGTGTCCCGCCATCATTGACGGCCAGCGAGAAGTGATTGGCCACCGCCTCATGCATATTGAGCCGTGCCGTCCAGCGGAAGGCGCAGGCAAGATCGACGCGCTCCTCATAGTAGGGCAGGTTGGTCAGCGTTTCCTTTTGCAGACGGGCAAGGCTCATCCTAAAATCCTCCGGTTTCGGCAAGAATGCCGTGGCCAGCCCATGTCCGCAACCGGTTTTGGTTGGTGCAGGGATGGCTATCTCACGCTGCCGTGCTGGCAGCGGCACCGCTGGCCCGCAGGCCGCCATGCTCGATGATGAAATCGATCACCTCCTGCAGCCCCTTGCCGCGCGATAGGTCGGTGAAGCCAAACGGCCGTTTTCCGCGCATGCGGCCGGCGTCGCTCTCCATGACATCGAGGTTGACGTTTACGTAAGGAGCAAGATCGCTCTTGTTGATCACCAGGAAATCGGAGCGGGTGATCGCCGGCCCGCCCTTGCGCGGAATCTCCTCGCCCTGGCAAACCGAGATGACATAGAGCGTCAGGTCGGCGAGGTCAGGCGAGAAGGTCGCGGCAAGATTGTCGCCGCCGGATTCGATGAAGACGATGTCGAGATCCGGGAATTTCCTGTTCATTTCGGCGATTGCCTGCAGATTGATCGACGCATCCTCGCGGATGGCGGTGTGCGGGCAGCCGCCGGTCTCGACACCCATGATGCGGTCCTCGGGCAGTGCCTGCAGCCGCGCCAGCATCATGGCGTCTTCCTTGGTGTAGATGTCGTTGGTGACGACGGCGATGGAAAACTCGTCGCGCAGCGCCTTGCACAGCTTTTCGGTCAGCGTCGTCTTGCCCGAACCGACCGGGCCGCCAATGCCGACGCGCAGCGGACCATTTGTCTGTGTCATGCGGGAAACTCCGTGATGGCGAGGATGGCAAAGCCGAGCCCGATCAACAGGCAGAGCGGCGAATAATAGCTGGTATCGAGCCGCGCGAAAGGTTGTTCCGGCGCCAGCCGCCGCCACCATGGCGTGAAGCCGGCTATGCCGCGACCCAGGAACACCAGGCCGATGAGCAGCGAAGTGGCGGCGAGGCCTTCCCGGGGAAAGGGCGAGGCAAAGACGCCCATGAGCGCCAGCGGCCATAGTGTCGCGAGGCACAGGCACGCGGCAACGGCGAAACTAGCAAACGGCGTCGGCATTTCATCGACGCCGCGAAAGCCGACAACGGCGCGGGCGCAGGAGGCCGCATCCTGGCCCGGCCAGATGCCGCCAAGACCCCAATAGACATGCAGCGCGGTGATCAGCAGCAGAGCAAGGGCGAGCGAGAAAGCGAGAAAAATCATGAGCGGAACAGTCGCGAATACTGGGTTTCATGCTTCATCGCCATGACATCGGAGACGAAGGCGCAGCCGCCGAGATCGTCCAATGTCGAGCGCGCAGCGCGGCTTGCGGTCGCCAGCGCCAGCGGCTCGAAGCCGGCTAACAACGCGGTCGCGGCGCTCTGGCCGACGATGCCAAGCCGGATCGCTGCCTGCACAAGGTTGGAGAAGAAGGTTTGCAGGAAGGCTGACAGCGCGTCCTGAAGCGCGATGCCGTTGCCGCCGGCAATGGCGCCGACGGCGACGCAATAGGCGCATTCGGCCGGCAGGCGCGCCAGCACCGGATTAGGCCAGGCCGCCGCCGCTTTGAGGAAGGCCGCACCCTGCAGCATGGTTTCGGTATGGCGTTCGCGCGAGCCGGCGAGCGCCTCGGCGAGTGCCGCCACTTCATCGAGATCACCGGTGCCGCGTGCCCGGCGCCAGCTCTCGGCGAACAGCACGGCGTCGTTCCAGCCCGAACCGATCTCGACAAGCGTTTCCAGCCAGTCGGCAAGGCTTTCGGCATCGGCAACCAGCCCGTCATGCGCCGCGCGTTCGAGGCCATGGCTGTAGGAAAAGCCGCCGACCGGAAAGGCAGGCGACAGCCACGCCATCAGCCGCAGCAGGGCGATATTCGAAGGCTGGTCAGTCATGGTCGTGGTGATGGCCGGCGTGACTGCGCGAATGGGAATGCGCTTCGTCATGAGAATGGCTGTGCGCTTCGGCGTGGCTGTGCGCATGCGCATGGCCGTGATCGTGGCTTGGCCCGCCATGCCCGGAGTAGGCGCCGCGCACCGGCTTGAACGGTTCGGAAACGTCGGCCACCGTGGCGCCCAGCCCCTCCAGCATCGCCTTGATAACATGGTCGCGCAGGATGAGGATGCGCCCGGCCTCGATGCTTGCTGCGAGATGACGGTTGCCGATGTGCCAGGCGAGTTCGGCCAGATGCACGCCGTCGCGGGCGCGGATGTCATAGACCTCTTCCGCCGCCGCGATGATCTCGACATGGCCGCCATCCTCCAGCACCAGCCGGTCGCCATCGTTCAAGGCGACGGGTTCGGGCAGATCGACCAGCACCTTGCTGCCGTCGGCAAGCTCGATGGCGCGGCGGCGCAGATGCCGCTCGTCATGGGCGAGAATGGCCCGGCCCAACGATAGGGTGGTTCCGGCATTGCCGGCGGACAGTACGGAGACGGCGCGCGGGAATTTGGTGAAGTCGGTGTTGAGGTTGAGCTTCATTTCATGGATCCCCCATTTGCTTGCGCCCGTGCACGGGCGGGCCGTGCCAGCACGCGGTCGAAATAGGCGTTGACGCGCTCGGAGTCGATCGGGAATCGGCCGGCGCGAGCCCAGCCGCCCATGTCGCCGAGCAGCACATCGACAGCGGAAAACCGATCGCCGAGCGCAAACGGTTTGTCGCCCAGCCGCCGCTCCAGCGCCTTCAGTTCCGAGGCAAAATCGTAAGCCGCCGCAGGACCGACATCGACGCGCACATCCCTAGGCAGCAGGAAGCGATGGCGCAATTTGTTCCACAGCGGCGCTTCCAACTCGCTCTGGGCAAAATGCATCCAGGAATCCATCTCGGCCCGGCCGGCGATACCCGGATTGGCGCCCATTCCCTTGTCCGCGTGCTTGTCGGCGAGATAAACGCAGATCGCCGCCGAATCCGTCACCGTCAGTTCGCCGTCGATGAGGATCGGCACCTTGCCCGATGGGTTGAGCGCATAGGCTTCCGGTGAGCGCAGATGAACCTCGACGAATTCATAAGGCTGCGCGAGCTCCTCGAGCATCCAGAGAACGCGGCTGACCCGGGATCCGCGCGATCCGACGGCCTTGTACATGTCGAACCCTGCCTTTCCCCAACAAGCTAGACCATCGCGTTCGTTCAGACGATGGTGTCGAAGAGCCGCAGGATGAACGATATCTGGTAGATAAGCGCCGCCGTGACGAAGGCGATGTGGAAGCGGCGGTCGCGCACCAGGATCGCGACGATACACAGCGCAACGAAGACCGGCGTGCGGAACAGATACTCGCTGCCGAAGCGGGCGAAATGCTCTGGCCCTTTCAGCAGCGTGTCGATCACGTCGAGCAGGTAGGTCGCAGCCAGCAGGCCGAAGAACCACGCACGGCGCGAATAGAAGAAATCCTCGTAGCTGGTGTAGTCCAGCATCGAATCGGGAAACAAAAGCGCGCACAGCAGGAACAGCGTGATGGCGTAGAAGATGATGAACAGGTACTTGCCGAAGGTCCAGGTCTCGATGGCGTAGAGGCCGAACTCCCACCACCAGAAATGCACCAGCATCAGGAGCACCGAGACGACCCAGGCCAGATGCACGGGATAGAGCTTGTACTGGCCGGGATGCTGGACGATGCGCGCCACCCCCGACAGCAGGCGGGCGACGCCAAGCCCGATCACCATGCCCATGACGATGCGAATATGCGGGAAAATGTCGTGGGCGGAAGCGATTTCGGTGGCCATGCTCGATCACAATGCAACTGTTGGTCGGCCGCATATTGCTGCCTCCCACCAAGGGCTGCAACGGATAATGCTCGCCCCGTCGAATCGCCGCTTCAGAACAGAAAGTATCTCTGCGCCATCGGCAGCACCGTCGCCGGCTCGCAGGTCAAAAGCTCGCCGTCGGCACGCACCTCATAGGTTTCCGGGTCGACCTCGACATGCGGCGTGGCGTCGTTGAGCACCATCGAATGCTTGCCGATGCCGCCGCGGGTGTTCTCGACGGCGACGAACTGCTTGTCGACACCGAGCCTGCCGTGCAGGCCTGATTCGAGCGCGGCTTTCGAAACGAAGGTCACCGACGAGTTGGTCCTGGCCTTGCCATAGGCGCCGAACATCGGCCGGTAGTGCATCGGCTGCGGCGTCGGGATCGAGGCGTTGGGGTCGCCCATCGGTGCTGCGGCGATCATGCCGCCGATCAGCACCATGTCCGGCTTGACGCCGAAGAAGGCCGGGTTCCACAGCACCAGGTCGGCGCGCTTGCCGACCGCGATCGAGCCGATGTCTTTCGACAGCCCATGCGCGATGGCCGGGTTGATCGTGTATTTGGCGATGTAGCGGCGGACGCGGAAATTGTCGTTGTTGCCGGTCTCCTGCGGCAGCGAGCCGCGCTGGCGCTTCATCTTGTCGGCGGTCTGCCAGGTGCGGATCGCGACTTCGCCGACGCGGCCCATGGCCTGGCTGTCCGACGAGATGATCGAGAAGGCACCGATGTCGTGCAAAATGTCTTCGGCCGCGATGGTCTCCTTGCGGATGCGGCTTTCGGCAAAGGCGATGTCCTCGGGGATCGACGGCGACAAATGATGGCAGACCATCAGCATGTCGAGATGCTCGGCCAGCGTGTTGACCGTATAGGGCCGCGTCGGGTTGGTCGAGGACGGGATGACGTTGGGCAGGCCGCAGACCTTGATGATGTCGGGTGCGTGGCCGCCGCCGGCGCCCTCGGTGTGGAAGGCGTGGATGGTGCGGCCTTTGATGGCAGCGACTGTGTTTTCGACAAAGCCGGATTCGTTCAGCGTGTCGGTGTGGATCATCACCTGCACGTCGTAATCGTCGGCGACCGACAGGCAGCAATCAATGGCCGCCGGTGTCGTGCCCCAGTCCTCGTGCAGCTTCAGCGAACAGGCGCCGCCCAACACCATTTCCTCGAGTGCTGCGGGCAGCGACGCGTTGCCCTTGCCCGACAGACCGATGTTCATCGGAAAGGCGTCGAAGGACTGGATCATGCGCGCCATGTGCCATGGCCCCGGCGTACAGGTGGTGGCCAGCGTGCCGTGCGCCGGGCCGGTGCCGCCGCCGAGCATGGTGGTGATGCCCGACATCAGCGCTTCCTCGATCTGCTGCGGGCAGATGAAGTGGATATGCGCGTCGAAGCCGCCTGATGTCAGGATCTTGCCTTCGCCGGCGATGATCTCGGTGCCGGGACCGATGATGATGGTGACGCCATCCTGCGTGTCCGGATTGCCGGCCTTGCCGATGGCCGCGATGCGGCCGTCCCTGAGGCCGATATCGGCCTTGAAGATGCCGGCGCTGGCGTCCACCACCAGCGCGTTGGTGATCACGGTATCGACGGCGCCTTGCGCCCTGGAAACCTGGCTCTGGCCCATGCCGTCGCGGATCACCTTGCCGCCGCCGAATTTCACCTCTTCGCCATGGATGGTGAGATCCTTCTCGACCTCGATGAACAGTTCGGTGTCGGCAAGGCGCACTCTGTCGCCGACCGTCGGGCCGTACATCTGCGCGTAGGCGGCGCGGGTAATTCTGGCCATCAGCGATTGCTCCCGAAATGCGGTTTGCCGAAACGTGGTTGGATTGAAGCGCGGCTGCACATTGCTGCCATCCTATGGTCACGCAATGACCTGCTGGGCGACACCTTCTGATCCCATTTGGCGGTTGAGGTTAGGGGGTCACCCCAGACCGACCGTTTGCCAATCGATGGAAAGGAAAATCCATGCGCAAAACGATAGTTCTTGCCGCCGCTGCCAGCCTGATGCTGGCGGGCGCCGCCAGTGCCCAGCAGCAACCCGCGCCACAGCCCACTCCGGCGCCGGCAACGCCTGCTCCAGCCACGCCTCAGGCTCAGCCGGCGGTGCCGACGATCCAGAGCGTCAACATCGTCGACATCACCGAGTTGCCAAAGGAGACCCAGACGCAGGTCAACCAGGTGATCGCCCAGCGCGGCGATGACGGCTTGAAGAAACTGCGCAGCTCGATCGACGCCACGCCCAAGGTGAAGTCGGCGCTGGAGGCCAAGGGAATGACCTCTGCGCAGGTGGTCGCGGCCAGTATGGAACCCAATGGCGCACTGACCCTGATCACCAAGAAGGCGAGCTGACGCCACGGCACGGCGGGCCGGCATCCGGCCGGCCGGCCGCATCGGGAAAGGAACCTTCGCCGGGCCGGATTCGTTTTGTTCTTTTCGCGCTAACCCGCGCCCCGAAACGATTTCTCTCAGGAGCGAGCGATGGCGACCAATTCTTTCTCGACCGGAATGCAGGCAGTCGCCGCCATGGCGTTCCTGGCGGCTGCCGGTCCTGCTGCCGGATTGAAGGCGCAAGGACTGGAAAGCACGGAGACCGTCAACCGCATCGTCGGCTCGCAGGTCAAGCAGGAAGAGGCCAAGGCCACCGCTGAGGCCCGCAGCGTCAACACGGCGATCGACCGCACGCGTGAAAACATCGGTACGGTGCGCAAGACGTCCAAGCTCGACAAGGTCGACATCGTGTTCCTCACCGATGCCGCGCGCAGCGAAGGCGGTCCGCCGCCGGAGATCGAAAGCAAGGTCAAGCAGCATCAGGACGACATCACCGAGCTGCGCAAGGAGATCGAGGCCAACGCGCTGCTGTTCAACGCCATCGAATCGCGGCGCGTGCAGGCGCAGGATGTCCTTGCCGTCGAATTCGACGATCCCGGAAAGATCGTCATCTACGCCGCGGCCAAGCCATCGAACTGAGCTGAGCGCGCCGGAAGATTTCACAGCTTGCCCATCACCTTCTGCTGAAATCCGTAGACCTCGCGCTTGCCGCCGAGCGGCACCAGCGTGACGTCGCGCTCCTGCCCCGGCTCGAAACGCATGGCCGTGCCCGCGGCAATGTCGAGGCGCATGCCCCTGGCGCGCTCACGGTCGAATTTCAGCCCCTCATTGGTCTCGAAGAAATGGTAGTGGCTGCCGACCTGGATCGGCCGGTCGCCGCTGTTGGCGACTTTCAGGGTGACGGTGGGCAGGCCCTTGTTGAGCTCGATGTCGCCGCCCACCGTGATGATCTCACCGGGGATCATGGTCACCCTCACACGATGCCGAAGGCGAGACCGATGCCGATCGCCGCGCAGGCGGCACCGGCAGCGCGGGCCAGGCCACGGAACCGGATACCGAGACCGAGACCGGCGGCGATGCCGGCGGCATGCAGCAACAGCGTGGCGATGGCAAAGCCGGCCATGTATTCAAGCCCGCCGGCATTCTCCGGCACCTCGGTGCCATGCGCGTGGCCGTGGAAAAGTGCGAACAGGCCGATGATGGCGACCCCGGCCGAGACCGGCAGATCGATCGCCAGCGCCACCAACAACCCGAGCGTCACGACCGATGCCAGTATGCCCGGTTCGACGAAGGGCAGCGGCATGTGCAGCATGCCCAGCGCGCCGCCAACCAGCATGACGCCGACAAAGGCCGCCGGCCAGGCAAGAAGCGCCTTGCCGCCCTTGAGCGCCGCCCACAGTCCGACCGCGACCATCACCGTCATGTGATCGAGCCCGGAAAGCGGGTGCATGAAGCCGGCCGTGAAGGAGGAGGCCGTGCCGATGCCGACATGGGCATAGGCCGGCATGGCAGCGGCCAGCAGCAGGATCGCCGACAGGCAGAGGCGTTTGGCAGGGATCATTCTATTTGCCTTTCGTTTTGATCGGTCTGGTGTTTACGCCGCCTTGCGGGGGCCGCAGCCCTCGGCCTTGAGAACGCGTCTGCTCGACGCCGGATATTTCTTCAGCATCGCCGCTGGCCGGATCGGCCGCGCCGAAAAACCACCGCCGCAATTGGGGCAGATGCCGCCCAACACCTGTTCCACGCATCCGGCGCAAAAGGTGCACTCGAAGGTGCAGATCAGCGCATCCGTCGCTTCGGGCGGGAGGTCCTTGTCGCAGCATTCGCAGTTGGGACGCAGCTCCAGCATCCTGTCCTCCTCAACGGATCGGTTCGTGCACGGTCACCAGCTTGGTGCCGTCGGGAAAAGTCGCCTCGACCTGCACGTCATGGATCATCTCGGCGATGCCTTCCATGACTTGCGCGCGGCTGACGACATGAGCGCCGGCTTCCATCAGTTCGGCGACCGGACGGCCGTCGCGGGCGCCTTCGACGACGAAGTCGGTGATCAGCGCGATCGCTTCCGGATGGTTGAGCTTGACGCCGCGTTCGAGCCGCTTGCGCGCCACGATCGCCGCCATGGCGATCAGCAGCTTGTCCTTTTCCCTCGGCGTCAGGTTCATGCGTTTCCCTGGATTGGTAGAGACAGGCCTATAGTGACCATAATTTGGGCAACCCCGCCCTTCCGTTGAGCAATCCGACGAGTGGAACCAGCCGCTGGCGCAGCCGGTAGCCGTCCCCGGCGTAGAGC
>NZ_RZTE01000031.1:33272-60564 GCF_003997415.1 Mesorhizobium sp. M7A.F.Ca.MR.245.00.0.0
GCCTCGCAAGAAGCTTGCCAGATTTCTTCACGCTCCAGACGCTGGCGCTGCCGTGGTCGCCGACGATTTCCAGAACCCGGTCGAGCAGGGCCTCGGCGTGTGGCGACACCAGAAGCAGCGTCGCCACCGCGATCGCGCCGCCGGCAACCGCCGCGCGGTCGAGCGTGGCGGCGATATCGGGTCCGATGCGGAAATCCTCGGCATGAATGAGGGCGCCATCCTGGCGCACACGCCAGCGGTCATGGAAGTTGCCCTGCGTGGCGCGCTCGCCCATCGCCAGGCGGCCGAAGACGGCGGCTTCCAGCACCAGCGCCTCGGCGCCGACGGCAAGCTCGACGTCGAGCGTGCGGGCAAAGGCCGCCCGGTCGAAGACGATGGTTTCCTGCGGCAGCCAGGCGATGCGCCCGTTTTCGCCGACCGACAAATTGACCCGCACTTCGGCACGGTCGGATGCCGCCCGGTAGATCTTCTCGCAGGCCTGGGTGGTGATCGATGCCGAAGCGGCCGCGCCGACATCCACCTCCCAGGCGATACGGTCGCCGCCGGTCATCCCGCCGGCGGTGTTGATCAGCACCGCTTCGAGCGGATCGGTCGAGACGGCCGGCATTCTTATCTTGGCGGCGCCGTCCTGATAGAGGCGCCGCAGGCGCGTGCGGCCCTCACTGAGCGCGCAGGAAAGCCGCGCGACGCCCGCAACGCGCTGCGTCGAAATCCCGTCATGTTCGCCGCTAGGTTCGCCCATATCCATGCCTGCACGTTAAGCACTCCGTCGGCTTTGTCGATATGGAGTTCGATATAGCTTGTTGCTTGACAACGTTTCGGTTTCTATAGAGGGAACCACCTTGGTACGGTCATGCTGCGCTTGGCGGGGGTATTAAACGACGACGGCGGCTTGATACCAGGAGAAAAAGGGGCGCTGCTCAGTTGGCGTCGGGAAACGTCGAGATAGTGGGGAAGGAACCGAATGGCCGACCAGCTGGCAACGGATATCATCGCGAAGATCAAGGCTCATGCCGAGCCGGGCGGCGAAGAAATCACCACCACCACCGAATTGACCTCGCTTGGCATCCATTCGCTCGAGCTGACGGAGATTATCTTCGATCTTGAGGAAGAGTATGGCATCGAGATCGAGATGAACACGGTCGACGCCTGGAGCAATCTGAAGAACGTCGGCGACATGGTCGAAGCTGTGCGCGCGCTGATCGCGAAAAAAGCCTGAACTGAATGCGGCAGCGCGTTGTCATCACCGGCATGGGCGGCATTTGCGGGCTCGGCACCAGCGCGCCCGCGATCTGGAACGAGATGCGCGCCGGCCGCTCGGCCATCGGCCAGATCACAAGTCCCCAACTGCATGATTTGAAGGTCAAGGTCGGCTGCGAAATCAAGGCGCTTCCCGATCACGGAATCGACCGCAAGCAGACCGTGTCGATGGACCGCTTCAGCCTGCTGGCGACCATCGCAGCCAGGGAAGCCATGCAGCAGTCCGGCCTGGTTTCGAACGAGAACACCACCTATCGGATGGGCACCGTCGTCGGTGTCGGCGTCTGTGGCTGGGAGGCGATCGAAGAGAGCTATCGCGCCATCCTGGTCGAGGGCAAGAACCGCGCCGGTATCTTCACCGTGCCAAAGGTCATGCCAAGTGCGGCCTCCGGCCATGTCAGCATGAATCTGGGCCTGCGCGGGCCGGTCTTCGGCGTCACCTCTGCCTGCTCCTCATCCAACCACGCCATCGCCTCGGCCGTCGACCAGATCAGGCTTGGCCGCGCCGATGTGATGGTCGCCGGCGGCACCGATGCGCCGCTGGTTTGGGGCATCCTGAAGGGCTGGGAAGCATTGCGCGTGCTGGCGCCCGATACCTGCCGGCCATTCTCGGCCGATCGCCAGGGCCTGTCGCTCGGCGAGGGGGCCGGCATGGCGGTCCTGGAAACCTACGAGCATGCCATGGCGCGCGGCGCCACCATCCTTGCCGAGGTCGCCGGCGCCGGCCTCTCCGCCGATGCCTCCGACATTGTCGCGCCGACCGTCGAAGGGCCGACAGCGGCGATGCGCGCCTGCCTGGCCGATGCCGGCTTCAATCCCGAGGATGTCGACTACCTCAACGCCCATGGCACCGGCACCAAGGCCAACGACCAGATCGAGACGGCAGCGATCAAGCGCGTCTTCGGCGACCATGCCTATAAGCTTTCGGTGTCGTCGACCAAATCGATGCACGCCCATTGCCTCGGCGCATCGGGGGCGCTGGAGATGATCGCCTGCGTGATGGCGATCCGCGAAGGCATGGTGCCGCCGACGGCCAATTTTCGAGAGGCCGATCCCGATTGCGACCTCGACGTCACGCCGAACGTGCCGCGCGAGCGCAAGGTGCGCGCCGCGATCAGCAACGGTTTCGCGTTCGGCGGCACCAATGCCGTGCTGGCCTTCAAGGCCGTCTGATCTAAGGGGCGCGCGATCTGCCCCAGGCAGACCATTCCGTTGACTGTTCGTGCACGACGAAACCTTCACCGCCATATTGATCGTGCCGTGCGCCGCGTCTAATCCTTGGCCGACCCGCCAAGACCGCGCCGCTCTGCGCGAACCCCATTCAGGAGTTTCCATGGCAGACCTGTCCGACTTTCCGATCGCAACGCGTTGGCCGGCCAAGCATCCGGACCAGCTCCAGCTCTATTCGGCGACAACGCCGAACGGCGTGAAGATATCGATCGCCCTGGAGGAGCTCAGCCTGCCCTATGAGCCGCATCTGGTCAACATCGGCAAGAACGAAAGCTGGACACCGGAATTCCTGTCGCTCAACCCCAACGGCAAGATACCGGCGATCATCGATCCGAACGGTCCGGACGGCAAGCCGATCGGCCTGTTCGAATCCGGCGCCATCCTGCTCTACCTCGCTGAAAAAACCGGCCTGCTCATGCCCATCGATGCCGCGCGCCGCTACGAGACCATCCAGTGGGTGTTCTTCCAGATGGCTTCGGTCGGGCCGATGTTCGGCCAGGTCGGCTTCTTCCACAAATTCGCCGGTCGCGAGATCGCCGACAAACGCCCTCTGGAGCGCTATCGCGACGAGTCAAAGCGGCTGCTCGGTGTGCTCGACGGCAGGCTGAAGGGGCGCAAGTGGATCATGGGCAATGACTACACCATCGCCGACATCTCGCTGCTCGGCTGGGTGCGCAACCTGATCGGATTCTACGAAGCGCGCGAACTCGTCGGCTTTGACGATTTCGTCAATGTCTCGACATGGCTGGAGCGCGGCCTGGCGCGGCCGGCGGTGCAGAAAGGCCTGACCATCCCGGCCAAGGTATAGCCGAACCAGCCTCCGAAGCGCGGCTATTTCGCCTTCGCTTTGGCCTTCGAACCGCCTTTGCCCATGACGGAAGCGGCGAGCGAGGCAGCACCTCGGGCGGCGACCATGACCGCGCCGGCAGCGACGTTGGCCGTCGCCTTGGCCGTGCGCATCGCACTGCCGCTCAGGGAGTCGCTGGAACTCGCGGGCTTCTTCGGCTTTGCGGCGTTCGGTGCGGCTTTCGCTGCGGCCGGCACCACTTTCTTCGGCGCTGCCTTGCCGAAGGCCGGCTTGGCGTCCTTCGAACGGGCTGTCATCGCCGGGCCGGCGCCGGCCTTGGATTGGGTCGCCTTGCCCTTGACGGGCGCGGGCTTTCTTGCCTTGGTTGCCATTGGACCGAATCCCTCTTTTGGCACAATTGCCGTGTCGGGATAACGGCCTGAAAGTCTTAAGGTTCCCCTTGCGCAATCCGTCGAATCAAGCGGAACGGCCGATCACAAGATCGGCAGCCCGGCGCCGCGCCAGCACGCGCTCGATGTTGGGCAGGTCGTTGGACGCGATCCAGGCGCGCGCATCTTCATCGGAGCGGCCATGTCCGTGCCAGCGCTCCATCAGGCGGCGCTCGAGCTCGTTGCGCGGCACGTCGACGAAGATCGAGAAATCGAACAGCGGCGCCAGCCGCGACCACGGCTCTTCGTCAAGCAGCAGATAGTTGCCCTCGACCAGGATGAACTTGGTTTGCGTGGCGACGATCGAGGCGGCGGCGCGCGACAGCTCCATGCTGCGGTCGAAGACCGGGATGGCGATGTCGGGTTCGCCGGCACGGATACGCTTCAGCAGGGCCTCAAACCCGGCAAAGTCGAAGGTTTCCGGCGCGCCCTTGCGCGCGCGCAGGCCGCGCCGCTCGAGCACGGCGTCGTCATAGTGGAAGCCGTCCATCGGCACGACTTCCGCCGCCCCTTCGGGCAGCAGTTCATGCAGCCTTGCCGACAGCGTCGACTTGCCGGAGCCTGGTGGACCGGCAATGGCGACGATGAAGCGGTTTGCCTTGCCGGCGCGTTTGAAGATGGTGGCGGCGAGATGGGCGATTTCGGACATGAGAGCCTCTCCGGCCTGGATGATCGGCACGATAATTTCCGCTGTATCTTGTCGGCAGTTGGCGGAAATTTCAAATCGGGATTTGAGCTATTGGAGGCGGTCTTTTGCCAAAGTTGGCGCCGCCCCTCATCGCCCTGCCGGGCACTTCTCCCCGTATAGTGACGGGGAGAAGGGGCCAGCCGCAATCTCGGCGCCTACTCTGTAACGCTGGTAGTTGGCGAAATCGGTGATGAGAGCACCCTCTCCCCGTCACTATACGGGGAGAGGGTGCCGGCAGGCAGGTGAGGGGCGGCGCCAACTTTGGCAATTGATGGGAACCCTTGAACGAACAGAAGTCAGCTGTGCTGTTCGTTCAGGCAGCCACAGGCTGCCCAATACGCAGGAAATCGCTGTCGAAGGGAACCTCCCGCGCCGCGCCACCAGTTGCCAGTCGCATGCGGCCATCCGCCGTCGTGACCTCCTGCGGCGGCTCGCCGCCCGACAGCGGTATCGCGCCGATGACATGGCGAAAGGACACGCTTTGGCTTTCGCCCAGCGCAAAGGCGGTCGCTACCCCTTCGCGCCTCAGCCAGTTGTCGCCGATCGAGGCGGCATGGCCGACGGCGGCGCGGCCATCCTCGATGCCGAGCACGCCAAGGTGGCGGCCGCTCCACGGCGCGTAGTCGCGCCCGCCATTGCTGAACCACAGCATGGTGATCGGCAGCTCGGCCGGGTTCTTCAGCACCAGCACCAGATCGTCCTCGGCCTGTCGTGCAAGCGCGGTCCAGCCCGGTCCGCCATGATCCGTCTCGACCAGCGTGAGGAAATCCTCGCGCAGGTCGCCCATGCGGTATTCCGTCAGGTCGAGCGTGCCGCCGCCTGCGGCGGGGAAATAGCCGAGATCGGCGGAGCGCGCCGGATAGGCCAGCAGGAAGCGGCCGCGGGCGGGATCGGGCTCCAGCGGATCGTCCAGCGTCGCGGCAAAACGCTTCGGCGAAAAGGCCAGCCTGCCGCCGCCCGTCATTGCCGTCATAGGGTGATGGGCGACCGAGATCGCACCATGGCCACCAGAAAACACATGTTCCTGGTAGAGGAAGGGATGGCCGTCGCGCAGCGTCAGGATCTTGTCGACCGAAGCGCCCATCACCTTGTGCCGCAGGCGGTAGACGGCTCGCCAGCCATCCCCTGTAGCAGCACTATCGACCACATCCCAGGCGCTGTTGGCCGGCCAGCCATGCAGCGGCGCCTCCTCGACATCGCTGCGCGAAAACGGCGCGCAGAGAAAATCGCCGGACAGCCGAACCGTGCCTTCCGGCAAATTGTCCGGCAGCGTCTCGCCCGCATCGACCCAGGGCGCGCGATGCAGCGGCTTCAGCTGCCGCCCGCCGCCCTCGACGACCATGTCGGCGATATGGCCGACCGTGAGGTCGAGCGAAACCGAAATGCCCCGGGCCTTGATGGTGTGGATGGTCATTGTGCTCTCACCGATTCTGCAGGCGCAAACTGGCCTGTTCGGCGGCACTTGCGCAAGCATTGCGGCAGGCATTTTGCATCAGTTGTCACTCTCCCGCATCGCATATGGATTCTTTCGAAGAGGACCCCCACGCTAACCCTCCCAACAAGGGGGAGGGAACGCTGCCGCGTGCCTTAATTGTTCTTTCTTTGCCCCGAAAAGACAGGCGACTAGCCTGGGTCGGCGCCAACGGAAGTCTCCCTCCCCCTTGTGGGGAGGGGTTAGGGGTGGGGGTCCGTGCCGGGCAGACATCTCAAGAATTCCACGTGCGATAGCCCCCACAAGGGGAGGGTGGGCGCCTCTACTGCCGCTTGTATTCCCGTATCGGCGACTTGGTGTCATCGGTGTAGGTGACCTGCACCGACATCGATTTCACGCTGTCGGCGACCTTGAAATAGGGCTGGTAGTCGTAGGGGATGGCGTAAGGGTCCTTCTTGTCGCAAGGCGGCATCTTGATCTCCTTGTCGAGTGCCGCGCCGTTCAGGCTGTAATGCACCTGCTTGATGGCGCAGCGGTAGGACAGCATCTGGGTGAAATAGACCAGGCCATGGTTGCCGCTGGCATCGAAGGCGATCCACGAGGTCCAGAACTGGTCGAGGATCTGCTTGTTGCCTTGCTGGAGTGCTGTCTCGGGGTCGAAGCGGATGTCGAACGGGCCGGTCTCGCGGCCCCTGATGTCGAGATATTTGATCGCGATGATCCCCGCCACGGTGCTGTCGGGCATCTCGAAGCTCGGATTGGCCATCGGCTTTCCGGTCGTCTGATCGTTCATCGCCAGGAAACCGGTGTCGGTGAACGGACCGCTGTCGCCCATGCGCCAGGAGATGGCGGTCGCCGGCTCCGGCAGCGAGATGGTCATCGACCAGCCCTGGTTGGAGCGCATCGGCGTCAGCGAAGGCACGAAGCGGGCGGGATCGAGCACGTCGCCGAGTGCCGCCAGCCGGCTGCGGCTGCGGTCCAGCCAGTCGGCGAGCTGCGTCTGGTCGACGAAATATTTGAGCAGCCCGCCATCCTTTTCGTAGGACCTGAATTTGGTCAGCGCCTTGGCCTCGTTGCGCTTGTCGGCCAGCGTCTGGGCGCCGAGCCGATCTTCCGAAAACTCCTGCGCCAGCAGGAAATAGGCCGGCGCGAAATCCGCATTGGCCGCGATGAAGGCGTTGAGCTTGTCGAGGCGCTGGGCGTCGTCGAACTGCTGGATATGCACCAGCTTGATCGACAGCGCCTTGCCCTTGTCGGCAAGCGCGCCGAACACTTCGCGCGCGCCGGCCTTGCCGTCCTGCACCCGAAGCAGCGTGGCAAAGCGCGTGTAGGGGTCGATGGCGTCGACGTCGAAGCCGGCGAAGGCGAGGTAGGAGCGCCGTGCATTGAGCATGTCGCCGGACAACTCGTAGACGCGGGCATTGTGGTAGAATTCGTCCGGCCGCTTCGGCTCGGCAATCGCCCCGCCCTGCGCGGCCAAGGCGGCAAAGCCCTTGGCGATGGTGTCGATCGAGGCGGCGATCTGCTGCGTCGTTTCTTGCAGCTTCTCGGTCTGGGCCTGCTGCTGCGCCTGGCCGGCGGCCAGCGTCTCGGTCTGCTTCTTCACCTCGTCGGTGGTCTTCTGCACCTCCGCCGTCTGCTGCGTCTGCTGCTGCTGGGCGTTAGCGATCTCATCGGCCTTCTTCGCCACCGTGTCGGTTGTCTGCTTGACCGCCTCGACCGTCTTCTGCGTTTGCGTGACGGTCTGCTCGATCCTGGCCACTTTTTCGGACACGATGCCCATCGACTGCTGCAGCCCGGCAATGGCCGGCACCAGGCTTGCGATCACCCCGTTCTGGGCGTTGGTCTGCTGCTGCAGGCCGTAGACGCCGCCGGCGACGGCCGCCGCTGTTGTGGCGAAGATCAAGGCCGGCAGCGCTCTGGCCGCCAGCACCAGCCTGAGCACGATGGCAATGGCGATGATGATTGCGGCCACCGCGGCGATCAGCGCGATATAGGCGGCGAACGGCGCCAGCGGATTGAGGATGTCTGATACGGCACCCCCGATAAAGGCGACGCTGCCGGCCCATTTGCCGGTGCGGCTGAGCGATGCCCTGATAAGCGAGGGCGCAGCGCCCCCGGCCCCGATATTCGTCATGCCAAGCCCCCAAGCCCTGAGATACCACGCCCCTTCCCACGGGAAACGCGGCCCTGGCAAGGAAAGACACGGGAAAACCGGCGTTTTCGGGGCGGCCGGCAAGCTTGCGAGGCTCGACAATCCGGGGACTGTCAGACATTAACCAAATGGACGCATCACTTGCGTTACGTTAGCTTCGTCTTCTCTCCGCAACAGCCGACCCCAGAACAGTCCTGCCCTTGTCCAACCTGCGCCCCCTTCCGCTCATCCAGAGAGTTTTTGCGGCACTCGCCCTGCTGGTGCTGCTGGCCGGCTGCTCGACCACGACGCCGCCCGACAGCGTGCTGGCCGTGCCGGCGCCGGCGCAGAAATATGCGGCCATCGTCGTCGACGCCAGGACCGGCAAGCAGCTGTTCGAGGTCAGCTCGACGGCGCAGCGCTACCCGGCCTCGCTGACCAAGATGATGACGCTCTATCTGCTGTTCGAGGCGCTGGACTCCGGCCGCGTCAGCAAGCAGACGCAGATCCCGGTTTCGGACCATGCCGCCTCGCAGCCGCCGACCAAGCTGCGCTTCCGGCGCGGCGAGAGCATCGACGTCGATTCGGCGATCCGCGCCATCGTCGTCAAATCGGCCAATGACGTGGCGGTGGCGGTCGGCGAATATCTCGGCGGCAGTGAAGATCAGTTCGCCGCCATGATGACCTCCAGGGCGCGCCAGCTCGGCATGACCAGCACCACCTTCCGCAACGCGTCGGGCCTGCCCGACGGTGGCCAGATGACGACGGCGCGCGACATGGCGGTGCTCGGCATGGCGCTGCGTCAGCGCTTCCCCCAGCAGTTCCACTATTTCTCCGAAAGCGACTTCATGTTCCGCGGCAAACTCGTGCGCGGCCACAACGACATGCTCGGCCGCGTGCGCGGCGTCGACGGCATCAAGACCGGCTACATCAGGGCCTCCGGCTTCAACATCGTCACCTCCTACAACGCCGACGGCCGCAATTTGATCGTCGTGGTGATGGGCGCCGACTCAGCCCGCCAGCGCAACGACCATGTCGAGGCGCTGATCCAGCGGAGCCTGTCGCCGACCATGGACGGCGCCAAGACCAGGCTGATGTTCGCCGAGCAGTAG
Source organism: Mesorhizobium sp. M7A.F.Ca.MR.245.00.0.0 (assembly GCF_003997415.1). Classification (NCBI taxonomy): domain Bacteria; kingdom Pseudomonadati; phylum Pseudomonadota; class Alphaproteobacteria; order Hyphomicrobiales; family Phyllobacteriaceae; genus Mesorhizobium; species Mesorhizobium sp. M7A.F.Ca.MR.245.00.0.0. Next base: position 42,365 of record NZ_RZTE01000031.1, read on the forward strand.
TGGGACGCGGGGCGGTTCGCGTCTGGGTGCTCGGCTGCCGCCCACCACTTCGTCATCCACGGGCGAAGCAAGGAGCGTAGCGACGCGGCGCAGACCCGAGGATCCATGCCGGGACTCCAAACGCGTCACCATGGTGCAGAACCTTGCGCACGCTGGCAGGACAGAGGGGGGTGATTGGCGCCAACATCGGGCAAGTTCTTCACCGCAAGCGACACTCGCAGGTCGCGGCATGGATCCCTTGGGCCGCGAAGCAGCTCCAGGGGTCTGCGCGTCCGCTTCGCTCCCGCTCCGCCCGTGGATGACGAAGTCGGGAAGCGATCAAAAACACTTGTAGTCCCACGAAATCCGTCGCGATGCGGGCGATGTTGCGGCATACGTCGCCCAGCACCACCAGGAGCCCACCATGAGCACCGTCCCCAAAACGCCCGAACAGGCGGAAGACAACCAGCACGACAGCGGCGGCGAATATTTCGAGGCGCCGATCGTCGGCGAGCTGGAGACCGATCCGGTATCGGACGAGCATTTCGAGACGCCCGAAGTGCCGGACTCCGAACCCGCGGGCCCCGGCGCCCACCGCGGCAAGCCGAAGAAAAAACCGTCGGCGATCTCGGGCCGCAAATTCCGCAAGCGCGATCTGGTGCGCATCGACACGCTGCGCCCGAGCCTCGCCGACCGCATCCGCTCGGACCATCCCGACCTGCCGGCAGGCGCCCGCATCAGCCGCGCCGAGCTCGGCCGCTACCGCATGCGCTACATGGAGGAGCTGCTGCAGCAGGAGCACGGCGAATTCTCCGAGCTCGACCGCCAGGTGGTCGAATCGATCGCCAGGCAGGACACGATTTCCGAAAACTCGGAGGAGGAATTCGAGGAGCACCGCACCTTCGCCGACCGCGTCTCCGACAACATGGCTGCCTTCGGCGGCAGCTGGTGGTTCCTGATCTCGTTCGGCAGCGTGCTGCTGGTGTGGATCGGCATCAACCTGCTCGAAGGCATGAGCGCCGCCTTCGATCCCTACCCCTTCATCCTGCTCAACCTGCTGCTCTCCTGCATTGCCGCCATCCAGGCGCCGATCATCATGATGAGCCAGCGGCGGCAGGAGTCCAAGGACCGCCTGCGCTCCTTCAACGACTACCGCGTCAACCTCAAGGCCGAGCTCGAAGTGCGCCATTTGCACGAAAAACTCGACTACCTCATCTCGCGCCAATGGACGCGCCTGGCCGAAATGCAGCAGATGCAGCTGGATGCGATGCACGAACTGGCCGGCGCGAAGAAGCCGAAGCGGGCCGTGCGCGGGCGGAGGACGGTCGAGGCGGGGGCGGGAACCTGATAGGCCGCAGCCTGGATGCACCGGGCCCAAGTCGCTGCGCCAATCGCCAATTGCCCGTTGAAGCCCGCGCCCGCTTCCGCTAAGAAGCCGTGACTTGCCGGTTCACCGGCTGGTTCGTTTTCCGGATCGTCGGTCCTGAAAGCACCCGTAGCTCAGCTGGATAGAGCGCTGCCCTCCGAAGGCAGAGGTCACAGGTTCGAATCCTGTCGGGTGCGCCACTCCGAGACGTCAGTGGCAATTGACATTCGACTTTAGTTCGAAACCGATCTGTTTAGCTCTCCACTCTTCAGTTTTCGCCCATTAGCCTCAAAGGATTGTCCACTTTGAATCGAGTGGCAGGTCCCGTTTTGGGGTGGCGATCCTCCGTGATCAGGTGCGGTTCCAACCTTAGGATGCCACCGCTTGGGCGATGTCCTCTCTAATCGTTTCCACGTCTAGGTAGGGCAGGTTGGCCAAGCTGATCGTGTAACGTACCGTCAGCACGCCATTCGGCATGGTGAAATCTGGCGGCAGTTGCGGAAATTCCTCATCCACCTCGAAGATCTGTGCGTCCCTGATATGGAAGCGAACCAAATCTGGCGAGCGTCTCATCTCATCGGACCAGTCCAGGCCGTCGAGTTTAGTCAAGAAGCCGTCGACGGCCGCCGGATCATGTCGGATTGCGTCCGTTACCCCATCGATCAAGGAACAGATAGACTGAGCCCCCATCACTGACTCCTCCAATTGGATCGAGGCAAACAGCAGACGGCGATCTTCGGGCGCCCTTAGCTGGTCGATTCGGGAAATGTCGTGCTCATGCCGACTCTTCGTTGTGGTTTTGACCTCCATGTGCAGGCGAAAGCTCACAAAATCATGTCGCTCGCGATCGGGCCCGCTCCACAGGTGGACGGCCTCCGGTCCCAGAGCAGGCAGCCAGAGTAATTGCAGCACCAGCAATTCCCCAGCCAGACCTATCTGGACTGGACGCGACATCGGCTGACGTAGCGGTCGCCATGCGGACTGCCAAGCGCGCACGATAGCTATGGCAGCAGACCAAGGGTCACGCCCTTCAATTATAATGGCTTCCACTAGTTCGCCGCAGAGCGCGGCGAACATCTTCTCATGGGCGGCGGGCGAACAGAGATCGAGGCAGGGGTGCTCGTCGAGGCGGCTCTCACGCAGACGAAGGCCGTTGTAGTCTGGCGGGACAGGCCGTCGCGGCGGTCCCAAGGTGGGAGCTAGCAGGTGCAGGTCGCCGGAGGCGTCTATGGCGAGCCGCAGCGGTGTCTCTGCATTGTCGGAAACGATAGCGGCGGACTGGATCTGGTCTTCTCCGATGGGACGCGTAGTCCTGAGAGTCCGCCAAGTTTCGACGAATGTCGCCGTCATTCACCGACACCCCGATTAACGAGGGTGCTGGAGCGTCCGTCCGAGGTGTAGGGAAGACTCAGCGCCGGTGCAATTACCGCGTCCACACCTTCGACGTCGAAGACCGACGGATCCAGCGGATAAATCATCAGCAACGCTTGGGTGGAAGGTCTGGCGGACCGCATAGCATCGGCGTCGTAGTTGCCCGATAACCGGCGATAGGCACCAGCGCCTCCTGGCAGATCTGCACCCTCGTGTCGAGGATCGATCAGAATACCAATGCTCTCGCTGCTCATGCGCCGTCGGGTCACCAAACCGGTCTCGACGCCGCCCACCTTGATCATCGCGCCTTGGGCGCCGGCCAGGAGCACGGACCAGTCGACCAGTTCTCCTTCGGCCACCCGCTGCATGATCCAGTCAGCGATTTCGCCGCCGCGCATCGCGAAACTGTCCGGATGCGGCTGGTAGGCGCGCAAGAAGTCGCAGACGATCTCTGGCGGCAGGTCGCGGAACAGCCGACTACCAGCTATTTCTTGGGCCGGACCACACAGGGCGATTAGCCGATCCGCCAGGATTCGATTGGCCCGTAGCCGCGCTTGGTCGTATAGCGGCAAGATCACCGTCTGCGGATGTTCGCCCGACCACGACTGACGCAGCGCATCCGCCATACCTGACTTGTTGCGCGCGGTGAGCAGCAGCGCGCTGTGAGCGCGCAAGCGAATCGCCATCTCGGACGGCCGGCGGCCGGCCCTGTAGAGGGCGTGGAGGCTGTCACGCAAAGACTCCTCGACCAGCGCCAACTCTGTAAACCATTGCGCGATCCCGTCTGTAGTCCAGATTCGGATAAGATCCTCATATCCAGAGCGGAAGCCATACCAGCGCGCCATCTGCAGCAGGGTGTCTGCCATGGAAGCCGTTCGTAGGAAGTAGGAGATGGTCAGGCCCTCGAGCGTCAGGCCGCGCGACAGGCGGTTTCCTCCAACCGCGACAATGTGACGACCGGGCCGTTCAGTGTATTCGAGATTCTCGCCCGTGACGCTGTTCAGCTCGACGACTACCAGTCGTTCAAGTGCCGCGATCGCTGCGTCGACCGTCACTAAAGGCTCAGCCGGCAACTTAACGCCACTGAAGTGTTGCTTTAGCACCTCTGCAAACAGGGCCGCCAAGTCATGGCCCTGGCGCCGTGCTTCAAGCCAGTAGTTTAATTGATACTCGATCGCCGCTCGAACTCGCGCTTGGTCTTCAACCCGCACGCTGACGTGAACGAGCATGGTGTGGGGCTTGCCCTGAAGGCTTGGCCGACTTTCGCGGATGGCTGCGGCGATGCAGAAAGCAACGAGGGCCTCGGCCAGGGAATCGGGCAGTAATTGGTTCTGCGGACCGACGATCACCGGCGCCGACGTTCGCCGCGTCATCGCTTGGCGAAGTTCACCCACGTCTTCGTCGCGCACCTGCCGAAAGACATCGCGCTCCTGGGCGGAGACGCCGAATAGTTCCTCTGTTCCTGTGTAGCCCTCGGGCCTAGGCAACTGGAGAGCGAAGTCTCGGGGGAAGAGGTCCTCGCCGACCTCCCGGTCGACGGCATCGGGGTCGATAAAGATGTTGGCAAATGGGGTTGCGGTATAGGCCACATAAGCTGCCTGGGGCGCGCGCCTAAGGATTGAGCGGATCATCGAATTAGTCGCCGTCGGCCCCAAGCTCGTAGCGGCAGCAACAGCATCGGAATCCAGAGACGGGTCGGGCGCGCGGTTGCCGCGCGTATTGATAGAGGCCTGATCGGCCTCATCGTCGATAACCAGGACCGGCATGTGGTCGAGCCTCGCGGCTGCTGCCTCAAGCCAAGCGTCTATCCGGCGGAGTATGGAGACATTCTTCTTGGCCACGATCAGGAAGGCGCCGGTTCGGTCGAGAACTTCCGCGCCCGGATCCTTAAAATCCTGCGTCTCTCCCGTGAGCACGGTCCAACGCGGGCCGCCGGGGTCGCTGCGCCCGATGAGCTCGTCCTCAAGCCGGAACTGCGTCTGGCTGCGTAGGGCGTCGTGGATGCCGGACAGCACAATGACCACCCTGTAGCCGGCGTCGACGGCGCGCGCCGCCACAGCTGTGTAATTGGCGGTCTTGCCGCTCTGGACATACCCCACTACCAGCCCACGCCCTTGGAACGGTGTTTCCGACCGTGGATCCGGCAGGTGTCTCAGGACCCGTGCAGACTCTGATGCCAAGCTCTCTACCTGCGGCGCCTTCCAGCGTGCACTGGCGAGGAGCCGGCGTTCAAGTCGCGTCCAGTTCCCTTCCTCAACCTCGGGAAGACTATCTGTCCAGTTGGCGCGGGCTGCACGCAATTCCTGGATGCGAAGCGAGCTCATGCGTCAGCTGCGTCGTCGATTAGCATCTGCTGCAAGTCGAGCCGATCAAGGTCTTCCAGAAACGCTGCTAGCGCCTCCGTGCCCACCTCGTTGGAGCCGAGCGCGTTGGCCAATTCGACGAGGGCTGGACTTACGTCGCCGATCTGGAGACTGCGGCTGCCCTTCAGATCCGTCGTGATCCTCCAGGCGAACTTGCCGGTCGTTACTTTGCGCACGCTGATGGGCGGCGCGGGCGTTGGGAACTGAGGGGGCGACGTTGAGGCATCTATTGTCGCTGGCCCGCTTGGTTCACCAAACGCCCCAGGGCTGGACACCGGTCCGACCGGGAGCGGAAAGGGGCGCGGAGGCGGCGTCGGCCGAGGTTTGCGATACTTGGCTTGGCTGGCCTTTCGTACCGTATCCGCCAGCGGCTTGATCCGGCTCTGAAGGTAGCCCGGCAGGCGGACAGTCTGCTTGGAAATGTTAATCTGAAAGGCTTCGTCCAGTGCCGGATCAAAATCGACCAGAACTCGCGCCAACTTGGTTTTCTCGTCGTTAGTGGCCCAAAGGTCATGCCACCCGCCCCAGCGGATTAGCCGGTCATTGCGATACAGAAACAGCCCCTGAGTGTCATTGCGTCGACCCCAATAGCCAATGCGGTCGGTGGCCGCCTGCCAGCCATCCCCATGGTGCTTGCGGAGTTCGTCCTCTGACGGCAGCACGATTGGCTGAACCTTCACCTCCGCCGATCCGCCTTCATGTTCAACCTTAAGCGTCTTGACGTCATGGCGTTCACTGAGCGGATGACCGGCCGGCCCGTTGCTTTCGACTGCTATATTGTTGATCCAGATCTTGAGCGGCGCCCGGCCTTTGGCGTCGCCATCTAAGAATCGATGGAAGACCAAGCCCAGATGCCGGTTGAGCTCCTGAATCTCAGCAACATGGGGCGACACTCCCTTGATCGACGGCGCAGTTGTCGGGGCCTTCATATTTTTCCAGAGCACCACAGTGCCATGTTCGCCCGGATCAGCAGCCCCGATTTCCCAGTCTTCCAGCGGTTCCTCGTCGACCTGCCAGTCCGCCATGTTGTCTTGGTCCCAGCCGAGGTGATGGGCTTCCCCACCCTTCTGGCGCGTCACCACTTTAAAGTTGCGTGCCTGGGACCAGGAGGCGCCCTTTAGACCGAAGCCGTATTTGCCGAGGCTCCGGCCGTCATAGTCGGCTTCTCCGCCGATCCGTATCGCCTCCTCCAACTGCTCGGGCGACATGCCATGGCCATTATCGCGGATCGCCATCCAGCGGCCATTGCCACTGTTGGGCGGATCGAAACTAATCTGGATCTCGGTTGCGTCAGCCGAGATGGCGTTGTCGATAATGTCTGCGACCGCGCTGACAAAGTTGTGGCCAGAGGCACTGAGCATAGTTGGCAGTCGTGTCGGGCCAGGCGGCAGACGGCGCCCTGCGGGTTTGACGCTTTCGATTGTTTCAGTTGAGGAAGAGGTGTTGGTCATTTCGAGATCCTGTAAGCTCGGGACGCTAAACAAGTCAGGCCGGGCTTCGTTCAGAAACTTGTGGATGCGCGGCGCCTCGTACGGTTCGAGGGCGATCATGCTGGCACGCGCTAAGCCGGACGTAGCCCCATCCGCAAGGATGGCTAAAGCCGTAGGATCGTCTCGGGGGAAGACCACCCATGCTCCCACAGCTGGCTGGACCCCAGCGTCGACTTCCATAGCAAACAAGCAGTCCGGCTCGACGAAGTGATACAGCTGGTCGTCAGGGCAGTTGCCCTCAAGCCGCCAGTTTTTACCCTGTCGCTTCAGGAAATAGTTTAGGGTACGCGGGCCATCATCGGTGTCATATCGCAGATTTAACGCGATGCGATCGGTATCCTCCGCGACCGGGAAGACTCGATCGACGACCTCACCATCGAAGTTGATGGCGCGCTGGCGCGATCCCTCCCGGCCACTACGACGATAAGCATGGAACATGCCCAATTCACTGTGCTGCAACTGCCTCAGGATTAGGAATTTCATCGCCCCTCCATTCGGTGCCTTGTCCAGCTTTTGTTTCGATTGGACCATAGGCGAAATTGGCCGGGGGCCACAATCCTTGATAGCTCGCGCCGATAGCTATGCAACCAGGACTTCGGATAGCTACCCGAAGACGCCATCTTGTGCCGAGATACAATTGCCTGGATGATGGATTAGATCCGATGGTGGTCGAGGTTGGACAAGTCTGTTGACGTTTAAGCCGTCACCCCTCAACTCTCAGTTGGGACTCGAATCAATGAACAGATTATACGGATAGGAATTCCAGGTGAAGGCGCCGATGATCAATCCTGATCCGACCGTCCTGGCTCGGCTAGTGCGCCTCCGCCAGGGCGGTCGTCCCCGCGTGCTAGATCTTTTCTCGGGGTGCGGCGGGCTGTCGCTTGGCTTTCACACCAGCGGCTTCGAGATCGTTGCTGCCGTTGAGTTTGATAAGGATGCTGCTGCATCCCATGGCGCCAACTTTCATCCCGGCGATCCGCGCCATGCATGCCCTCGTGACATCACGAAACTTACTCCTCAAAAGCTAGCAAGTGAGCTAGATCTCGGCCCAATTGAACAAGCAATCGATGTGCTGGTTGGAGGGCCACCGTGCCAAGCTTTCGCGCGGGTTGGGCGGCCTAAGCTTCGCGAAGTGGCCGAACATCCCGAGGCGTTCCGGCTGGACCCGCGCGCTCGGCTCTATCTGGAGTATCTTCGCTACGTCCAAGCCTTCCTCCCGCTGGCGCTGATGATGGAGAACGTACCGGATGTACTGAACCACGGCGGCCAAAACGTTGCTGAGGAGACACGCGATTTCCTTGAGGGGATCGGCTACGAGGTTAGATACACTCTTCTGAATGCTGCGTTTTACGGCGTGCCTCAAATGCGTGAGCGGATGGTCCTTATTGCCGTCCGGCGGGAACTGAATGCCAAGATCTGCTTCCCCGAACCTACCCATCACATGATGCTCCCACGGGGCTACGCGGGAAGCCGTCAAGTCGCACTCAAATTGCTGAGCAGCGCGCCTATCAATAGGGCGCCTGGTTATGTGTCGGCTAAGGCATCTCACAAGGAATTGACGCCGGCCGTGACAGCGGCTCAAGCGCTTAGCGATCTGCCACCGATCACGGGTCATTTGCGCGGCGAGATTGGCCGAAGTGTACGCCGGTTCGACCGTTTGGAACCTTATCCCGGCCAGCCGGATACGGACTACGCCAAGCTTATGCGGACGTGGCCGGGCTTCGAAAATGACGAAGGTATCCACGATCATGTTATCCGCTATTTACCACGGGACTGGAAGTTGTTTGGCCGCCTCAGTCATGGCGACCAGTATCCTGAAGCCCACGCGGTAGCCGAGCGCATGTTCGATGAAGCGCTTGCGAGGGAAAGGGCGCACACGGGAGCAGCACCGCCGGCTGGCAGTCAAGCGTGGCGCGAACTCCGTACCTCGATAGTGCCTCCTTATGACACGGGCAAATTTCCCAACAAGTGGCGCAAAATGGAGCCTGACTTGCCGGCCCGGACGCTGATGGCTCATCTCGGCAAGGATAGTTATAGCCACATCCACTACGACAGCGCCCAGTCACGCACGATCTCGGTGCGCGAGGCTGCGCGGCTCCAGTCCTTTCCGGATGGTTTCATTTTTCGCGGCGCCATGAATGCAGCCTTCCGTCAGATCGGAAACGCGGTACCGCCGCTGCTATCGCGAGCATTAGCTAAAGAGATAGGCAAGGTGTTCGCCGAGGCTCTAGGTCATGATAGACCAAGCGCCGGCTGTCGCGCCGCGTGAGGGTTGTATGATCCGGCGCCAAGCTACTCGCGACGACCCACTCACCCCGGACCAGCGACGGTTTAACATGTCCAAGATCCGTGGACGTGATACTAAGCCTGAGATGACAGTTCGACGTGGCCTGCATGCTCGGGGACTGCGCTATCGCGTGCATGATCGTAGCTTGCCTGGTACGCCAGATTTGGTTTTCTCTTCGGCCCACGTCGTAATTTTTGTGCATGGCTGCTTCTGGCATGGCCACGATTGCGGCCTTGGCGTTCGGCCCCGTACCAATGCGGCATTCTGGCAGACCAAGATTGGGCACAATCAGGAGCGTGATCGTCAGGCAAAAGACACCTTGGTCTCGTCTGGTTGGCGAGTGGCTACCGTTTGGGAATGTGCTCTCCGAGGGCCGAACCGGCTACCTGCTGAGTCGGTGCTGGATACGCTAATTCGCTTCCTGCGATCCGGCAGCGATTTACTTTTCCTTGAGATCGCCGAGGCGTCGAGGTCAGGCGGGTAATAGTTTCTGTCTTCAGTCTCCAGGAGTACTTTCTGCTGCGGTATGATCTAAACTATAGCCTTCCGCCGAGCCACCGTCAGCCTACCTTCACCCCCCGCACACTCTCCCGCTCCACCAGCGGACACTCCAGCTTCGTAATCGGATACCGCCCGCGCCCCACCAACGCCGGCGCTTCCAGCTGCTCGATCGCCCATTGGCCCATCGCCATATGCGGCAGGATCGAGGTGGTCAGCGGCGGGAACAGATGCCGGGCGATTTCCTCGTCGTCGTAGCCGACCACCGAAATATCCCCAGGAATGTGCAGGCCGGCTTCCTTCAGTGCTTCGTAGCAGCCGATCGCGGTGCGGTCGTTCTGGCAGAAGATGGCGGTGGGCTTGTCCCTGAGCGCCAGGAGCTTGACGGTCGCGGCATAGCCGGCGCTGGCCGACCAGTCGCCCTCGACCACCAATTCGCCGTCGAACGGGATGTCGGCGGTGGCGAGCGCGCGGCGGTAGCCTTTCAGCCGGTCCTGGGCTGCCTGCATCCACGGCTCGCCGGTGATGGTGGCGATGCGGCGGTGGCCGTGGCTGATCAGGTGGCGGGTCGAGCTCTGGCCGCCGGCGATCTCGCTCGGCACCACGGCAGGGAAGGCGTAGTCGGCCGTATAGCAGTTGAGCAGGATCACGGGGATGTCGAGGCCGTAGAGATAGTCGGGCGCTGATATCTCGCGGGTGAAGATTGTCATGTAGATCAGCGCCGAAATGCCCCGCTTGGTCAGCGCCGAAATGGCGCGCGGCTCCATGACGGAATCGCCCAGCGTCTGCGCCACCAGAAGCACGTTGCCGGCGTTCCACGAGGCCTGGCGCGCGCCCTCGATGGCGACCACGGCTTCCGGGCTGGTGGCCAGCTGGTCGACGGCAAAGCCGATCACCCCGTCCAGCCCTTCGAAGGCGGGCCCCCCGAAGGCAGGCAATGCCGGGTGAAGGGCCTCGAAAGCGGGCGCGGCGTAGCCAAGCGTCCGCGCGGTTTCGATCACCCGTTCGCGGGTCTGCTGCGACAGCTTGATACCCGGCGAATTGTTGAGCACGAAGGAAACGGTCGCCTGCGAGCAGCCGGCCGCCCTGGCGATATCGATCATGGTGACGCGGCCCTTGGCGCCCTTGGCCGGCGCCTTGCGCCGCCTCGCCGTGTCGCTGGCCCGATCCGTCGTCTCGCTCATGGCAAATCCCAGTCTGGCAGGCCGGTCAGGCCGGCAAGGTGGCGTGACGCCGTCGGTATATAGAGATAACGTCAAAGCCGTTTATAACTATTAGTATACCGGAGGTCCATCCGCCACGGATCTCCATACAACCCAAAACTCAAAGGGCGAAAGGCTTGGGCTGCGGCTCAGCGGTGGCGACGGCTCGTGGACGTATACGCATCGAAACCGCTGATATTGCCTCAAAACTAATACAGTTTACTAATACAAAAATGCGCTGTACCGTCAATCCGTCGCGTCCGGCCGGTCAGGTCCGGGGCGGCGGGAGAGTACGAAAAATGGCCCGGTGGCGAGCGGATACTACCTCCGCAAGCCTTGTCTCGCATATGTGATATGTCAGACAAATCGGACTATTTACGAACGAAGGATGAGTCTCTAAGGTCCATGATCGTGGCTGGAACGACGCCATTCTTTCGGTGCCGGGAACCCCTTTGAGGAGGAGGGCGTCCACGCTGCAAACGGCAAATCAGGTCAGTGCCAAAATCAGGTTAATGCAAGATCGGCCGGTCCAACGACTGAGCCAAACGGGAGGTTGAACATGAAATCCTTGATACGAACTGCATCCGTAGCCGCGACCGCGCTGCTGCTTGGCCTGTCGGCCACGGCCATCGCGCGCGCCCAAGACAAGCCGACGCTGGCCTTCGTCGTCAACGGCGCTTCCGATTTCTGGAAGGCCGCCGAAGCCGGCGTCAAGAAGGCGCAGGGCGAACTGCCTGACTACAATCTTGAGCTCAAATATCCCGAGCAGTCCTCGGTCGCCATCCAGCAGCGGCTGATGGACGATCTGGTGACCGCAGGCGTCAAGGGCATCATGGTCTCGGCCGTCGATCCCAAGACCTCGACCGATGGCCTCAACAAGATCGCTTCGGAAACGGCGCTGTTCACCACAGATTCGGACGCCCCGCAGACCAAGCGCGTCGCCTATATCGGCTCGTCCAATGTCGATGCCGGCAAGCAGGCGGCCGAAATCGCCAAGAAGGCGATGCCCAATGGCGGAAAATGCCTCGGCTTCGTCGGCCTGCTCGGCGCCGACAACGCCAAGGAGCGCATCCAGGGCATGAAGGACGGCCTGGCCGGCACCAAGATCGAGCTGATCGACGTGCGCGGCGACGACATCGACCAGGCGCGCGCCAAGAAGAACGTCGAGGACGCGCTGGTCGCCAGCCCCGACGTCACCTGCATGGTCGGCTTCTACTCCTACAACACGCCGCGCATCTATGAAGCGCTGCGCGACGCCGGCAAGCTCGGCTCGATCACCGTCGTCGGTTTCGACGACGATCCGATCACGCTGGGCGGCGTCAAGGAAGGCACCGTTGCCGCCACCGTCGTGCAGCAGCCCTTCGAATGGGCCTATCAGGGCATGAAGCTGATGGCTGCCTATCTCAAGGGCGACAAGTCGGGCATCCCGGAAGGCAACCTCATCATCATCCCGACCAAGATCATCGGCAAGGATGACGTCGACGCCTACGCCGCCAATCTGAAGGCGATGTCTGGAAACTGATCGTCGTTAGCGCCGCCCCTCATCCGCCTGCCGGCACCTTCTTCCCGTATAGTGACGGGGAGAAGGGAAGCGCTCCAACGCTGGCAATCCCCCTCTCCCCGTCTCTATACGGGGAGGGTAAGGGTGAGGGGCAGCGCGACGCCTCGCTTTTTATTGACGGGCCTCCCAAGGCCCGTCAGTCTGCGAGGAGGCCGTTCCGCCAATCGCTGTCAGGCATGATGAACTATTCCGACACATCCATTGCTGCATCCGTGACCGCCCCGTTCCTCAGCCTCGAGAACGTGCGCAAGACCTATCCGGGCGTCGTCGCGCTGGACGGCTTCTCCATGGAGGTCAGGCCGGGCGAGGTTATCGGCCTCGTCGGCGAAAACGGCGCCGGCAAATCGACCTTGATGAAGATCCTCGGCGGCGTCACCACGCCCGACAGCGGCACCATCACCGTCGACGGCACCGCGCATGACAGGCTCTCCGTCGAAGCCAGCCTGGGATCGGGCATCGCCTTCGTCCACCAGGAACTCAATTTGTTCGAAAATCTCGATGTCGCCGCCAACATTTTCTTCGGCCGCGAGCCGTTGCGCGCCGGGCCGCTGAAGCTCGTCGACCGCGCCAGGCTCCGCACCATGGTGGCGCCGCTGTTGAAGCGCGTCGGCGCCAATTTTTCCGCCGACACCCAAGTTGCGACCCTGTCGCTGGCCCAGCAGCAGATGGTCGAGATCGCCAAGGCGCTATCGATCGAGGCGCGGCTGGTCATCCTCGACGAGCCGACATCGAGCCTGCCGCTCGCCGAAACCGACAAATTGCTCGACGTCATCAAGGCGCTGAAGGCCGACGGCATCAGTGTCATCTTCATTTCGCACCGCCTGCATGAGGTCGAGCGCGTCGCCGACCGCGTCGTCGTGCTGCGCGACGGCATGCTGGCCGGTACGCTGGGCAAGCACGACATCGGCCACGACCAGATGGTCAAGCTGATGATCGGCCGCATGCTGAAGGAGCGCGAAAAGGCCTCGGAGGCCGCGCGTGCGCCCGGCGCCGTAGCGCTTGCGGCCAAGGCCATCCGCACGCCTGCCTATCCCGGCCGGCCGGTCGATCTCGACATCAGGCGCGGCGAGATCCTCGGCCTTGCCGGGCTTGTCGGTTCCGGCCGCACCGAGCTGGCGCGGGTGTTCTTCGGCATCGACTCGAAGCTCGGCGGCGCGCTTGAGCTCGACGGCAAGCCGCTTGCACTGGGCTCGGCGGCCGACGCCGTCGCGCATGGCATCTTCCTGGTGCCGGAAGACCGCAAGCTCACCGGCATCCTGCTCGACCTGTCGATCGCGCAGAACATTTCCTTGCCCAATCTGCCGGCGCATGCGCGCCGCTCCCTGGTGTCCAAAAGCGCCGAGACCGCCACCGCCGAGAAGCAGAAGAAAGACCTCGGCATCAAGGCGCCGTCGGTGCAAACGCGCACCGGCACGCTGTCGGGCGGCAACCAGCAGAAGGTCGTGCTCGGCAAATGGCTGGCCATGAACCCCAAGGTGATGATTTTGGACGAGCCGACGCGCGGCATCGACATCGGCGCCAAGGCGGAAATCTACGGGCTGATGCGCGCATTGGCGGATGCCGGCGTCGCCGTGCTGATGATCTCGTCGGACATGGAAGAGGTGATCGGCGTGTCCGACCGCATCGCCGTCATGCATGAGGGCCAGATCTCCGGCATTCTCGACAAGGATCGGTTCAGCCAGGAAAACGTGCTGCTGCTGGCGGTGGGCAAGCAGCCGAAGTAGTTTTGCCAGGGTCTCGCTCAAGCGCGATCCGCTCAGGCATTGGGGAGAAGACGATGAGCAAGAAAGATCTCGGCCTGCTGATCCTGATCCTGGTGGTCGGGGCGATCGTGGCGATCATCAATCCGCGCTTCCTGCTGCCGATCAACCTCGCCAACACCTCGAACCTGATCGGCCTGTTCGGCATCCTGTCGATCGGCCAGGCCTTCGTCATCATTACCGGCGGCATCGAATTGTCGGTCGGCTCGGTGGTCGCGCTGCTCGGCACACTGTTCATCGACTTCATCGCCGTGCGTGGCATGGAATGGCCGCTGGCCTTCGTGCTCATCCTGGTGCTTGGCGCCATCATCGGCCTGGCGCATGGCTGGCTGATCACAAGGCTCAAGCTGCAGCCCTTCGTCGTCACCTTGTGCGGCCTGTTGATCTATCGCGGCGTCGCCCGCTTCTACACCGCCGACGGCACGGCGGGTTTTGCCTTCGGCCAGAATTTTCCCGACCTCGAATTCCTCACCGCCGGGCGCTCATACGGCGTGCCGAACAGCTTTATCGCGCTGATCGTCATCTCGATCGTCATGTGGGTGGTGCTGCACCGCTCGGTGTTCGGCCGCTATCTCTACGCCATCGGCAAGAACGAGGAGGCGGCGAAATATTCGGGCATCCGCACCGGCCGCGTCGTCATCGCCGCCTATGTCATCTGCGGCGTGCTGACGGCGCTGTCGGCGATCTATTTCGCCATGTACACGCGCTCGATCTCACCGGCCAGCCACGGCCAGTTCTACGAACTCTACGCCATCGCCGCAGCCGTGCTCGGCGGCTTTTCGCTGCGCGGCGGCGAAGGTTCGCTGATCGGCGTCATCCTCGGCACCGTGCTGCTGCAGGAGCTGCAGAACCTCGTCAACCTGCTCGGCATCCCGTCCTCGCTCAACTTCGCGGTGATGGGCGGCGTCATCCTCATCGGCGTACTGGTCGACCAGCAATGGGGCGTGTTCCGGGAACGGCGGCTGATGGTCGACGCCACCCGAAAAAGCGCCGCCGGCGCGGCCGCGGAATAGCGCCTCGCGGCGAATGGCGGGCGATGGCTGCAATTCCTGAACCGTTGACGCTCAGGGCCGGCGCGCTCGAAGCCGAACTGGTGCCGCAAATCGGCGGTAGCCTCAGCGCGCTGCGCTGGCGCGGCATCGATCTCATGCGCAGGCTCTCGGACCATGATCGCGAAGCCGGCAATGTGCTTGGCGTCGCCATGTTCCCGATGACCCCCTACGCCAACCGCATCGCCGGAAATACATTCGAGTTTCGAGCGAAGGGCTGGCGGGTCCAGCCCAACAATCCGCCCGAAGCCATCAACGTGCATGGCAGCGGCTGGAAACACCCCTGGACCGTCACTGAGACCGGCGACGCCCAGGCAACGCTGTCGCTGGATATCGCAGCCAGCCTCGAACCCTACTCCTATCACGCGACGCAGGCTTTCGTGCTGTCCGAAGAAGGCCTCGGCGTCACCATGAAACTGACCAACACGGGGCCGGTTTCCATGCCGTTTGGTTTCGGCCTGCATCCCTGGTTCGATCGCGACCCGGACGTCACGCTGCAATTCAAGGCCGCGCGGTTCTATCTGGAGGAACCGCAAGGCATCGCCGGCGATCCGATAGCGCTTGCGCCCGAACTCGACTTCGCCGAGAGCCGGCCTTTACCCGCCGGCTGGCGCAACAATGATTATGGCGGCTGGACGGGTGAGGCGACGCTTCGCTTTCCGGCGCGCGGCGCGGGTTTGCGCATCAAGGCCGATCCGATCTTCAAGCACCTTATGCTGTACGCCGACCCGGCCAAGCCTTACTTTTGCGTCGAACCGCAGACCATGGCCTCCGGTGCTTTCAACCGGGGCGGATGGAGCGATCCGGACGAGGGCACCATCGTACTCGCCCCAGGTGAAAGTTCGGCGGGCACGGTGTCGCTGATGCCCTTTGCGCTTGGGGCTTAAAGCGCCCATCGCGTGAACGAGGCGTCAGGAGCCGACGATCTAGATCAGGCCCGACATGTCGGAAAAAGCCATCGCCTTGCGCAGCACCTCGGCGAAGCGTTCGCCGGCCGTCTCGCGCGGGCCGCTGTTGTCGATCGAGGTGACGCCGGGCCCGGACAGAGTGACATTGGCGCTGCGCGCCAGCCGCGCCAGCACTTCGCCGCGTGACTCGCGACCGCGCATCGCCAGACGCTCGGCCAGCACTTCAGGCGAGGCGGTGATCTCGACAATGGCCAGATTGGCATAGCGTTCGCGCAAGGAGGGTATGATCGCTCGCGACACATTGGCGACAGCGACACGGCCATTGGCAACGGACCAGTCGACATCGGCAGGGATGCCGTAGCGCAAGCCGTGCGCTTCCCAGGAGATGGCGAAGGCGCCATCGGCTTCGGCCTCGACGAAGGCGGCATCGGCCAGCGTGTCGTGGTCCTCGCTGGCGACATCGCTCGGCCTGGTGATGACGCGGCGGACGAACTCCAGCCTTGTCTCATCGGCAAAGCGGGCGCGGGCGTAGCCGATCACCGTGTCCTTGCCGGCGCCGCTTGGGCCAACGACGGCGACGAAAACGCCATCGCGGATCGGAAACGTCTCGGCCGACAGTTCACGCTCGATCGATGCCGACACCATCATGCGACCCGGCGTCCCTGCCGCCACACGGTGCGCACCACCGGGACATGGTCGTCGACGCGCACGCGCACCAGATCGGCGCGGCGGCCCTGTTCGATGACGCCGCGATCGGTCAGGCCAACCGCATCGGCCGGGTTCTTCGAGACCATGGCGACGGCCTGCGGCAGGGAAATGCCTTCGACGACATCGCCGAGGAAGAACGCCGACTGGATCAGGCTGAAGGGAATATAGTCGGATGACAAGATGTCGAGCAGGCCGTCGCTGGCCAGCGTGCGGGCCGAGACATTGCCCGAATGCGAGGCGCCGCGCATGACGTTGGGCGCGCCCATCAGCACACCCATCCCGGCCTCTTTCGAGGCCCTGGCGGCCTCTTCCGTGGTCGGGAATTCGGCGACGCGCACGCCCTGCTCGATCGCCTCGTCAACATGGCCTGACGTGGCGTCGTCGTGGCTGGCCAGCACGATGCCGCGCTCCTGGCAGGCGGCTGATATCACCGCCCGGTTCGGCGCCGAATTGCGCGCCGATTCGGCCATCCGCTTTTCGCAGAACAGCTTGAAGTCGCGATCGGTCAGCTTCAGCTTGCGCTGGTAATAGTAGGCATAGGTCTCGAGATCGACGAACTGGCGCTGGCCTGGCGCATGGTCCATCAGCGACGCCAGCTTGACCCGCTCGTCGCCGTCGAAATTGGCGAAAGCCCTGAGGCAGTCCGGTGCCGAAACCTCGCAGCGCAGATGGATGAAATGGTCGGCGCGCAGACGGTCCTGCTTCACACTGTCCTCGATCGCGTCGGCCAGCTTGCGGATGTCGGCCGATGTCAGGTCGGCGTCTTCGTCCATGCCGACGCGCAAGGCGTCGAGCACGGTGGTGATGCCGGCGGTCGCCACCTGCGCGTCATGGGCGAGCACGGCGGCGATCGGGTTCCAGCGCACCTTGGGCCGCGGCGCGTAGTGGCCTTCGAGATGGTCGGTGTGCAATTCGACCAGCCCGGGAATGATATAGTCGCCGCCCATGTCCTCGCCGATGCGGCTGATGCCGGATTCGATGCCGGCGATAAAGCCGTCGCGCAGCACCAGCGAACCTTCGACGATCTCGTCGGCAAGCACGATGCGGGCATTGTGGAGAACAGTCTCGGCGGTCATTTCAGGCAGTCCTTGAGGCGGTTTTTCTGGCCGGGCGGCGCCCGAGCGCGTGATGCGAGAGCACCATGAACGGTGCACCCGGTTCGGTTTCGACAAACAAGGTCAGCGCATCCACCAGCACCTTCTGTTGCAGCACTTCCGCGAACAGGCTGTCGATCGCTGCGCGCAAACGAGGGCTTTCCTGTGACCCCGCCCGGCCGGAGAGCGTCATGTGGAAGCGAAAGGTTTCGAAGACATAGGGATAACCCCATTGGCAGAGATTGCGGAACTCGGCCGGCTTCAGCGAATCCGGGCTGCGCCGCTCGATTTCCGCTTCGCTCAGCGGTGCGCGAAACCGGTCGAAATCGCGCACCACGTCATCGGCGAACCGGTTGAGCGCAGGCACGGGCCCTTCCGGCACCAATGCGAAGAAGCCGTCTATCTGGCTGACCACGAGACGCGGGATGGTCACCACCGGCGTCACCTCGGCGAATTGGTCGAGTGCGGCGCGCAGCGAGGCTTCCGTCTCGTCGGCAGCCAGGCGGAAGGGGGCTTTCAGCGTCGCGTGAAAGCCATAACGGCGCGCCGAAGCGGTGTGGAAAG
>NZ_RZTE01000031.1:60574-69327 GCF_003997415.1 Mesorhizobium sp. M7A.F.Ca.MR.245.00.0.0
GGGTGAAATAGAGGGCGTAGCGCATGGAAAGTCCTTGTCAGCTTCGCTGCCATAGGTGATTTCCATGACGAATTGACGAAGCCTTGCTGGCTTTCAGGTAACAAAACGCTGCGGCGGGGTCATTAGCCGACGATTTTTTCGTGCTGGACCAGGGAGCGAGTGCTCACGCAGCGACCGATCAGGCCTTCATCAACCACTCGTGCTCGGGCGCGTTGTGGAATTTCCACGTCCGCTTCGGCCCTGCCATGACGTTGAGATAATAGAGGTCGTAGCCGTGGCAGGCGGCGCAGGGGTGATAACCCCCGGGCACCAGCACGACATCGCCATCCTCGATCGCCATCGCTTCGTCGAGCGCGCGGTGGCCATTCTTGTCGGCATCGGTGTAGACGCGCTGGAAGGCAAAACCCTGCGCCGGGTTGAGGCGGTGATAGTAGGTTTCCTCGAGGTAGGATTCGGCGGGTAGATTGTCCCGGTCGTGCTTGTGCGGCGGATAGCTCGATGTATGCCCGCCGGGCGTGATGACCTCGACCACCAGCAGCGAATCGGCCGGCTCGCCCTCCGGCAATATGTTGGTGACGTAGCGCGTGTTGGTGCCCTTGCCGCGCACCTCCTGGCCGAGGTCGTCCGGCGCGATCACCCGCACCGGCAGACCGCCGCCAAGGCCCGGCGCCGAGCAGACCGCGAGTTCCAGTCCGGTGTCCGCTGTCACCGACCAGTCCGAACCCTCAGGCACATACACCGACCACGGCTTGCCCTCGAAGGGCGACATGCGCTCGCCGAGCAGGCCGAGCTCCTTGCCACCGGCTGACGCCTTGCCCTTGCCGGTGACGAACACCAGGCAGACTTCACGATCCTCCGTCTTGCCGGAGACGCTCTCGCCGGGCTTCAGCCGATGCAGGTCGAAACCGACATAGGTCCAGCCGGCGCTTTTCGGCGTCACATGGGCGACGCGGCCAAGGCCTTTGTCGGCTTTGACGAGCAGCTTCGACATTTTTGTCTCCTATTCCGTTGGCTTGAAGGACTCCGTGAAGCCAAGCCGCCTGTTTGAAAGGGCCATCGCAAATCTTCGGCCGGCGCTCTTCCAACTTCGTCATCCTAGGGTCTGCGCCGCGTCGCTTCGCTCCTTGCTCCGCCCCAGGATGACGAAACGAGAAGCACTGCAAGCTAGTCGCCAACGCATGCGATCAGTTACTCCTTCGGCTCGGGCTCGACTGGAGACTTCGCCTCGTCAGCAGGCTTGTAGAGATAAAAAAACTGCCAGACGGCGTAGCCGGCGAAGCCAAGCGCGATCATGCCCCAGAACGGCGTACCGGTGGCGAACTCGATGATCGACCAGATGACGCAGACCGCGACGATGGCGGCACGCCGCCACAAAGGCCGGAAGAAGGGGTGTTCGGAATCTTTCATAGGGCCAATCTACAGCAATCGGCCTCGCCGGGAACCCGTCGCACCAGCCATTGGGAACTAGACATTTGGAAAGCCTTGCGTCTCGACCGTATAGCCGGCGGCGGTCATGACGCGCATCAGTTCCTTGTAGCCAACCTGCGCCATCCTGAGTGGCGGGTTCTTCTTCGGGTCCTGCTCGGCTTCGACCACGAACCAGCCCTCATAGCCATGGTCGGCGAAGCGCTGCACGATGGCGCCGAAATCGAGCGAGCCGTCGCCCGGCACGGTGAAGGCGCCCAGCGCCACCGCGTCGAGGAAGGATTGTTTGGTGCGATCGAGCTTTTCGATCACGCCCATGCGAACGTCCTTCACATGCACATGGCTGATGCGGGTATGATGGTTGTCGATGGCACGCAGCACGTCTCCGCCGGCGAATGCCAGATGTCCGGCATCGAGCAGCAGCGGAATGCCGGCTCCGGAATAGCGCATGAAGGCATCGAGTTCCGGCTCGGTCTCGACCACCGCCGCCATGTGGTGATGATAGGACAGCGGCATACCCTGTTCGGCGCACCATTCGCCAAACGCGGTCAGGCGTTTCGCGTAAGCCTTCATCTCGTCATCCGACAGCTTCGGCTTGGTCGCCAGCGGCTTCGAGCGGTCGCCCTGGATCGAGCGGCCGACCTCGCCATAGACGATGCAAGGCGCATTCACCGCCTTGAACAGGTCGATCATCGGCTGGATGCGATCCTTGTTGTCGGCCATCTCCCCATCGACCAGCGTGCCGGAGAACCAGCCGCCGCACAGCGTGACGTCGGCGGCCTTCAGGATCGGCAGCATGATTTCGGGGTCATTGGGAAAACGCCGGCCCATCTCCATGCCGGTGAAGCCGGCCGAGCGCGACTGGCGCAAACATTCTTCCAGCGATACGTCGTCGCTGAGTTCCGCAAGATCGTCGTTCCACCACGCAATGGGGGACATGCCCAGTTTGGCTTTCAAGTCGTCACTCCAGTTTAGAACAGTTATCCTTTGGTTGCCGCCGCCCCTCATCCGCCTGCCGGCACCTTCTCCCCGTATAGTGACGGGGAGAAGGGGTCTAGCCGCGACCTCGGCGTCTTTCTTGCGACGGCGGTGATTGGCGAAACCGGTGGTGACAGCGTCCCTCTCCCCGTCCCTATACGGGGAGAGGATGCCGGCAGGCAGGTGAGGGGCAGCGCCGACCTCAATCACCCACACTCTGCATCTTCCGCTTTTCGTCATACGCCTTGCGCGCTGCGTTGACCTGCGGCCGTGCCGACACTTCCGGCACCGCCACGTCCCACCAATGGCCGCCGGCATCCGTGGAAACCAGCGGGTCGGTGTCGATGACGAGCACCGTTGTGCGCGTATTCTTCCTGGCTTGTGCCAGCGCGTTTTCCAGCCCGGCGATCGACGGCACTTTCTCGGCAATCGCCCCCATGCTCGCCGCATGCGCGGCAAAGTCGATGTCGGACAGAACCTCGTGGCGCGAGTCCTTCAGCAGATTGTTGAAGTTGGCGCCGCCGGTCGCCATCTGCAGCCGGTTGATGCAGCCATAGCCTCTGTTGTCGAGCAGCACGATAGTGAGCTTGAGGCCGAGCATCACCGAGGTGGCGATTTCGGAGTTCATCATCAGGTAGGAGCCGTCGCCGATCATGACGACGATCTCCTCGCCGGGCTTCGCCATCTTGGCTCCGAGCCCGCCGGCAATCTCGTAGCCCATGGTCGAGAAGCCATATTCGCCATGATACGATCCGGGCGCGCCCGCCTGCCAAAGTTTGTGCAATTCGCCCGGCAACCCGCCGGAGGCATTCAGCAGCGTCACACTGGTGCCCATGGCGCGCTGCACGGCGCCGATCACCTGCGCGTCGGACGGGTAGGCGGCATTGGTCGACGCCGTCACCTTGGCCGCCTCGGCCTGCCAGGCCTTCTTGCCGGAGGACGCATTGTCGGTCCAGCTTGCCGGCGCCTTCCAGCCCTTCAGCGCAGCACTGAGTTCGGCCAGGCCCTCGGCCGCATCGGCCACCAATGGTAGGGCGCGGTGCTTGCCGGCGTCGAAGGGCTGCACGTTGAGCCCGATGATGGTCTTGCCCGAATTCTTGAACAGCGCCCACGAACCGGTGGTGAAATCCTGCAGGCGCGTGCCGATGGCCAGCACGACATCGGCTTCCTCAGCCAGCCGGTTGGCGGCAGAAGTGCCGGTGACGCCGACCGCCGCCATGTTGAGCGAATGATCGTCCGGCAGCGAGGATTTGCCGCCTTGCGTCTCGCAGACCGGGATGCCGGCGCTCTCGGCGAATTTCGCCAGTTCGTCCGACGCCTGCGAATAGAGGACACCGCCGCCGGCGATCACCAGCGGTTTTTTTGCACCCTTGAGCACGGCGACTGCAGCGGCAAGCTCATGGCGATCAGCGCGCGGCCGGCGCTGGTGCCAGACCCTCTCGGCAAAGAAACTCTCGGGGTAGTCGTAGGCCTCGGCCTGCACGTCCTGGCACAGAGACAGCGTCACCGGGCCGCATTCGGCCGGATCGGTCAGCACAGCCATGGCGCGGCTGAGCGCCGGGATGATCTGCTCCGGCCGGGTGATGCGGTCGAAATAGCGTGAAACCGGACGGAAGCAGTCATTGACCGTCGCCGTGCCGTCGGAGAAATCCTCGGCCTGCTGCAGCACCGGGTCTGGGATGCGGTTGGCGAAGACGTCGCCCGGCAAAAACAGGACGGGCAACCTGTTTACGTGGGCGAGCGCCGCCGCTGTCACCATGTTGAGCGCGCCGGGGCCGATCGAAGAGGTCGCGGCCATGAAGCGGCGGCGGAAATTGGCCTTGGCGTAGGCGATCGCCGCATGCGCCATCGCCTGTTCATTGTGGGCGCGGAAGGTGGGCAGTTCGTCGCGCAGCTGATAGAGCGCCTCGCCGATGCCGGCGACATTGCCGTGGCCGAAGATCGCCCAGACGCCGCCGAAGATCGGGACTTTGCTACCGTCGATCTCGGTCATCTGCCGCGACAGGAAGCGGGTCAGCGCCTGCGCCATTGTCAGGCGGATTGTCTTGCTCATGGTATTTTCCTCCGCAGTCCTGTTCCGCGCCTTCTTATGCCGCCTTGCGGCCGCGCGCGGCAAGCCACGCATCCGTCAACTGTTCGAAGCGCTGCGCCATGTCGGCGATCGCCTCGTCATCTGACATCTTGCCGGCCAGCCATTGCTCGGCCGCATGGACGAAGATGGTGCGGCCCACTGCAAAGCCCTTGACGATGGGCGCCTTGGCGGTGGCGGCGAACGCCGCTTCCAGTTCGTCCTGCGGCGCCTCCAGGCCCAGCAGCACGACGCCGCGGCACCACGGGTCGTGCTTCAGGATGACGGCCTCGATCTTCGCCCAGGCGCCGCTCGACGCCTGCGGCTCGAGCTTCCACCAGTCCGGCTTGATGCCGAGCGCATAGAGTTCTTCCAGGGCGCGCGGGATCGTCGTGTCGTCGAGCTTGCCATGCTTGCCGGCAATGATCTCGATGAGAAGTTCCCTGCCGACCTTCCGCGCGCCTTCGAACAGGGCTCGCAACTTCTGCTGCTGTTCTTCCTTCAGCGCCGCCGGATCGTCGGGGTGATAGAAACACAGGCATTTGATGCAATGGTCGACCGGCCATTCGACAAGCTGCGAGCCGATGTCCTGCGAGAATTCGAAGCGCAGCGGCCGCGAACCCGGCAGCTCCACCGGCCGCCCGAGCCAGGCGAAGGAATGCCTGGCGAATTCGAACATTGCCTTGCGGCCGTGTTTCTCGTCGATCAGCATGCCGTAGCCGTCGCGGCCGGCGGCGACCTTCGCCGCCGCCTTGACTGCCAGCACCTTGAATTCTTCGATCCGCGCCGGATCGGCGCCGGCCTTCGCCGCCACATCCTCGAGCTGCACGCGATGGTCGCAGGCAAGCGCCATCAGCGAGGGGATGTCGCGCCGGCGCGTCGTCGCCCAATGGATGTGGTTGATCGCCTCGTCCTTGCGCAACGCCAGATGCTTGCTGCCGTGTTTGAGGAAGAACCGCAGTTCTTCGAAGGTCGGATATTCCGGCGCGCAGAGCAGCCGCGACACGGCGAAGGCGCCGCAGGCATTGGCCCAGGTCGCCGCTGTCGCATGATCTTCGCCACCCAGCCAGCCGCGCAGGAAGCCGGACATGAAGGCGTCGCCGGCGCCCAGCACATTGTAGATCTCGATCGGAAACCCCTTGCCGACGACACCGTCCTCGAGGTCGTCGCTGATCGGTCCGTCATAGACGATGCAGCCCATGGCGCCGCGCTTCAGGACGATGGTGGCGGACGACAGCGAGCGGATCGTCTTCAAGGCGCTCAGGCAATCGTCGGCGCCCGACGCGATCATGATCTCCTCCTCGGTGCCGACGATGAGGTCGCAATCGGGCAGCACCGTCTTCAGCTGCGCCGAGACCCGGTCCGATTTCACATAGCGCTCGAACCCTTCGGCATGGCCGGCGAGGCCCCACAGGTTCGGCCGGTAGTCGATGTCGAACACCACCTTGCCGCCCTTGGCCTTCATGATGCGGATCGCCTTGCGCTGCGCGGCATCGCTGTTGGGCCTGGAAAAATGCGTGCCGGTAACGACGATCGAGCGCGCCGAGGCGATGAAGGCCTCATCGATGTCCTCCGGCGCCAGCGCCATGTCGGCGCAATCCGAGCGGTAGAAGATCATCGGCGAGACGCCTTCGTCCTCGACCGACAGCAGGACCAAGGCGGTAAGCCGCTCCTTGTCGGTCTTAAGGCCGTCGACATTGACGCCTTCACGCGTCAGCTGCTCGCGGATGAAGCGGCCCATCTGCTCGTCGCCGACGCGGGTGAGCAGTGCCGAGCGCAGGCCGAGCCTGGCCGTGCCGACCGAGATGTTGGCCGGGCAGCCGCCGACCGACTTGGCGAAGGAGGTGATGTCCTCCAGCCGCGAGCCGATCTGCTGCCCATAAAGGTCCACGGAAGCGCGACCGATGGTGATGACGTCGAGCGGCGCGTATTCAGCGTCCACGGCTTCGCTCATTGGAACCTCCCGTCGGCCTTGTTGTGTTGGGGTACACGCGCGAGCGGCAGCGTGGCGCCGGGAATATGAAATAATAATTCCAATCCATAGTCAATATGGAATGAGCGTTCCTTCGGCGAAAAGTGCCTTTTCAGCGGTGGATCAGGCCTTGCGCTTGCGGCCCGTGTCGCGTCGCTTCTCGCCGACGCCGACGGTCAGCGCCATGGCCAGCGCCATTGTCGCCGACAGCGAACGGAAGCCGGCGAAATCGGCCTCGGCAACCTCGAACCAGACCTTGGCGAACTGGGCGAGCGGCGAAAACGAGCTGTCGGTGATGGCGACGATCGGCACGCCCTGTTCCGAAATGCTGCGCGCTTCCTCGATCGTGGCAGGCGCGTAGGGCGAGAAGGAAATGGCGATGACGGCATCCGCCGGCGTCGCGAAGCCGATCATCTCGGCATTCAGGCCGGCCGCCGATTCGATCAGCTGGTTGCGGATCTTCAGCTTGCCCAGCGCATAGGCGATGTAGGACGCCACCGGATAGGAGCGGCGCTTGGCCAGCACATAGATGGTCTCCGCCTTGGCCAGCAGGGAAATGGCCTCTTCCAGATGCGCGTCGTCCAGCGTGCGCGAAATGTCGTTGAGCGAGGTCGAGGCGGCGGCGACGAAGCCGTCGAAGATCGCCCGGTGGCCGGCACCGCCCTCTGCCTTGGCGCGCAACGCCTGCAGCCTTTCGTCATAGGATGAGTTGCGCTCGCGTAGCCGTTCGCGAAACACCTGCTGCAGGCTGGTGAAACCATCGAAGCCAAGCTGCTGGGCAAATCGGATCAGGGTCGAAGGCTGCACGCCGGCCGAAGCGGCGATGCTGGCGGCGGTGCCGAAAGCGATATCGTCGGGATTGTCGAGCGCATGGGCAGCGATCTGGGCGATGCGCTTCGGCAGGCTTTCGCGCCGCTCCAGGATGGTGGTGCGCAGCGTCTCGAAATCGCGAGGTACCCGTTCGTCCATCGTCGCTCTGTCCAGGCTCATGCGTGAAGCGTCCCTCTGTGCCTCATCATAGCGAGCCTGCGCAAGAACACCATAAAAAATGAGGCAGACATTCCATTCCAGGGAAAAATGGACTAATTCATCCACGCAGCGCTTCAAGCAGTGGAGAAACGGAAAATGGTCGGCGTCGGTCTCATCGGTACGGGTTTCATGGGCAAGTGTCACGCCATCGCATGGAGTGCCGTCGGCGCCGTCTTTCCGGACGTTGCCAAGCCACGGCTGGTCCATCTCGGCGAGGTCAATGAAGAGCTTGCCCTGCGCAAGGCGGGCGAGTTCGGTTTCGCCAAGGCGTCGGGGGACTGGCGCGCCGTCGTCAACGATCCCGAAGTCGATATCGTCTCGCTGACCACGCCCAACCAGTTCCATCCGGAAATGGCCATCGCCATCCTCGAAGCAGGCAAGCATCTGTGGTGCGAAAAGCCGATGGCTCCGAGCTTTGCCGAGGCCGAGGCGATGGCCGAGGCGGCGAGAAAGTCCGGCAAGGTCGCGGCCCTCGGCTACAACTACATCCAGAGCCCGGCCATCCGTCACATCGGTGCGCTGCTCGACGAGAAGATCATCGGCGAGGTCAACCATCTGCGCATCGAGATGGACGAGGACTTCATGGCCGATCCCGAAGCGCTGTTCTTCTGGAAGCACGAAGCAGCTTCCGGCTATGGCGCGCTCGACGATTTCGCCGTGCATCCGCTGTCGCTGGTCTCAGCCCTGTTCGGCCGCGTCGCCAGTGTCATCTGCGACATGGCCAAACCCTATGCCGACCGCAAGCTGGCCAGCGGCGGCCGCCGCGCGGTCGAAACCTACGATATAGCCAGCGTGCTGATGCATCTGGAAAATGGCATTGCCGGCACGCTGCTGGTCAACCGCTCGGCCTGGGGCCGCAAGGGCCGCATCGCCGTCCAGATCTTCGGCTCGAAAGGGTCGATCCTGTTCGACCAGGAACGATCGAACGAATTCCAGCTCTACCTCACATCAGACCGGCCGACCGAGCAGGGCTACCGCACCATCCTGGTGGCGCCGCACCACAAGCCTTATGACCTCTTCGTGCCGGCGCCAGGCCATGGCCTCGGCTTCAACGATCTCAAGATCATCGAGTGCCGCGAATTGCTGACGCGGCTTGAAGGCAGGCCGGCGCGGCTCATCGAGTTTGCCGAAGGGCTGGAGATCGAGCGCACGGTGCACGCGATGGCGCGATCGTTCGAGGAGAAGCGCTGGGTCGATGTGCGGTAAGGCGGCGGCTCACCTTCTCCCCTTGCGGGAGAAGGTGGCCTCGCGAAGCGAGGTCGGATGAGGGGTGCTCCAGGG
>NZ_RZTE01000032.1:0-7023 GCF_003997415.1 Mesorhizobium sp. M7A.F.Ca.MR.245.00.0.0
GTTGCGGGATTTCCATCGCAGTTTGAGCACTGATTCGATAGCCGACCACGCCCTTCCCGATAGCTTGGTCCTCTCCCCGGAAAAGTACAATCTCATATAGCTGGAAGACATGCTGTCTTCCTTGGCCGAAATGATCTCGCCGTTCAGACTTCCAGGTTCCGGCTCGGTGTGCGCTCTGGAGAAATCCGGCGAAGGCATCCGGGCAAAGTCCTGCTGTGGCTGACAGTCTGCGTTGTGCTTGTCGGCGGCGTCGGCGCTTTGGCCGCAACGACCTCGCTCGCCGGGGCCGTGATCGCATCGGGCACCGTGGTCGTCGAAAGCAACCCCAAAAAGGTGCAGCACCAGACCGGAGGCAAACGAGGAACTGCGCGAACTCGATGGCAAGGAGGCCGAACTCGTCGAGCGGAAGACAGTGGCGCAGGACCAGCTTGCGCTGACCGAAATCCGCGCTCCCCAGTCAGGACTTGTCCAGGAGCGTGCCGTCCAGTCCCCGCGAGACCATCATGCTGATTGTTCCTGAACAGGACAGGTTCGTGGTCGACAGGCATGGTCGCGCCCGCCAGCATCGATGACGTCGAACCCGGACAGCCGGTTTCCATGCGCTTCTCCGCGTGCGACGCAAATACGACCCCGGAATGCAAGGGGACCGTGCAGAGAGTCTCAGCCGATCTGATCAAGGACCAACAGCGCAAGATTTCCTATTTCGTGGGAGGACGACGCTCGACGACCAAAAGCATGCCCGCGTGGAAGGCGGCTACAGCCTGGCATGCCTGCGGAGGTCCACATTCAGACAGGCGATCGCAACGTTTGGTCCTACGTGCTGAAGCCTTGTCGGGCCAGGTTCACCGAGCGTTCCGGGAATAGGTCGTCCTTCGATTGCATTCATTTGATAGGATGCAAGATGCCCGGCACTGCTCTTGTTCTGACCCCTAATAGGCGCCATCACGAGACCTCATACTGCTGCGCCAGCGAAGCGGAAAGCTGGTCGGCGAAACGTGCAGCGGCCACCGGTAGGGTGCGGCCCTTGAGTTGGCCGACATAGAGCATGCCAGCGGGCACGTCGCGCAAGTCGAGCGGCCGGGAGATCATGTCACCGGTCATCGTCTGGTGGGATAGGCCAATCGGGAAATGGAAGGTGATGATATCCTCTGAGATAGCGTGGTTGCGCAGGAATTCGAAGCTGTCTGACTGAATCACCGGCTCCAGCTGCAGCGATGACGATTGCGCCCCGATGTCGAGCAGGTAGCGCACACCGTAACTTGATGTGGGAAGCGCGATTGGATAGTCGAGGCAAGCGCGCAAGCGCACCGTCTCGTGAGAAGCCAGCGGATGATGGGGCCGCATAACCGCATGCACCGGCTGGTGCACCCGTATTAGTGTCATGAAGGCAGCCAGCCGGGTTGGCTCGTAGACGATGGCAATGTCGGCCGTGTGATCGACCAAGGCACGCTCGGCCTCCTCCCGGTCGCGCAGGTGCACTCCGAAGGTCACATTCGGATGTTCCTTGCGGTAGAGTGAGATCTGCATCGGCAGATGGTAGGGCAATAGCGCCTGGCTGCAGGCGATCGCCACATGGCCGCGCCGGGCGCCAGCAAGGTCTGCAATCTGCGATTTCACGTGCTCCATATCGGATAACTGGTTGCGCATGTGCTGCACTAGAAGTTCGCCGGCGCTGGACAATCGCACGCCGTGAGGCAGTCGCTCGAAAATGGCAACGCCGAGTTCGGCCTCCATCGCCAATATACGCCGATTGAGCGCCGTCGAGGTTATGGCGAGCAATTCCGCGGCGGCGCGGATCGAACCGGTCTTGGCCACCACATCGATATAGTGAGCGGAGTTCAGGTAACGCATCGGCAGCCCCCGGCATCACCGCTGCAATTCTTGCAGCAGGCTGAACAAAACATAGCACAAGACAGCAGCGCCGTCATCGAGGATAATTAATCCTGTCGAAGAAGCATCTTCAAGCGACATTGATTTTTTAAAGACAATGAAAGATGGAATAATGTTTGTTCCACTTTCTTCAACTAATTCATCGATCGAATGGAGCAATCATGCGCCACATATCAATTGTAATATTAGCTTCTCTCGGTCTTGTTGCCCTTGCAAATGTATCGGCGATCGCCGTCGAACAATGTGGCGACGCGACCGCGTCACCTGGCCTGCCAGGTTATAATCATCAATGTGGTGTGACCTCCAAGGACAGCATCGATGAAAGCGCTCTAGCGGACGTAGGCGAGCATAAAAGCTGCGGTTCGGATTGTGCGCAAGTCTACAGTCTTTGTAATACCAGCAGGGGTAGAGACTGTCGCCAAGAGTACAAAATCTGTTCTTGGAACTGCGTCTTTGGTGCGGCAATGACGATTCGCTAGTAAAGAAAACCCGACATTTGAAATTGCGCCGGAGTAGGGTACCAACCCGCATACGTGCGCTGGAGATATCGTAGGGCCACACCCTTACGCTGAGGCCCCGGCGCCTGGCCCGCCCATTGAGGTGGCTCCTTGTGTCAAACGCGCCAACACGTTTCGTTTCAAAGAAGGTTAGCAAGCAGGCGCGCGGCTGCACCATGGTAACTAACGCAGACCTGTTTAGCCATCGGTAGCGAACACCAAGCAGTAAGTTCGGCAACGAGAATGTCGTCGTTCCCATTCACCGGCGTGGTGCTAAGTTGTCCCTGCTTGTTCATCATGATCGCTACGGTTCCGTTTGCGCCATAACCGATAGCTGCCATCCTTTGAATGCGAGTGTCGTCCTCGACGCGAATATCGAACAGAACAGAGCCACCAGTCTTTTCCGCGACGTCAGCCACTCGATCGGCAAACGGCCGATTGATATTGGCGAAAGACTGCTCGAACAGAACCAGTTCAACATACTCCGCCTTCATTGCGTGAGAGTGCGCGGCATGACGCGCAGAACCAATAGGCCATGCACGTCTTATCCACACAAAAACGACCGCCACTGAGGGTGGCCTCTTCCACAGAAAACAACATAATCACCACCCAAACACCTTCGCGCGACAACGCGTTTAGGCCAGAGATGAGACGTCCTCTTCATTAGGCCTGGAACCACTGGTTTCAGCGCCAGGGTTTCTGTATTGCGGAAATTGTACCCTGAATCGGCTGCGACATCAGAGCTATCTGGTCCAGCCTCGTTCCCGAGGCCAGCTGGGGCGCAATCAGTCGCAGACAACCGTGGGCGAGATTTGGTTCGGTCAGCGCTGGAATGACGCTGCTGTCACTGTTCCCGCTTTAGAGGAAATGTGGCGTCGCCATCCTTCTCGCCTGATAAAACGCGCGGATTGGCGCTTGAGACACCGTCGTTCTTTCCGCCTTTGTGGTGCTCTTCTGATTGGCCTCGCGCGTCTGCTTCAAGCTCCTTGCCGGGGCGCTTGCCAACTTTCTTGTCGACCGATTTTTCCACCATCAGCCTCTCCTTTGTGAAGCAATGGCAACTCTTCGATCGGCCTGAGGTTCCGGGACAATCGGCCATCGGACCGCTGCCGCCCAAAGGCGATTTCGGTCTTCGCGTCCTCCGACCCTGGGCATTTCAGGTCGTGGCAAAGTTGGACTTCAACGGCCGACATGAGGCGCATTGGAGTCCGGCAGCTTTGGGGCCGTCTGCTGTCCTTCCGGTTTGGGCGCGATGGGCTAGAAGCTGGCGTTCCCCTTGCGACCCGAGTCGGTCATGTGATGTGGGCGCCAGAACCCCCAAAGGCGGACGGTCGACAGCCTTTGAGGTGAGCGTAACGAGATTCCGTCAACGGGTGGATGCCGAAAAACGGCACCGACCCGAGATCAGTAGCTTTATCATTTTTTGAATTCTGCGCGGTAAGGTTCCGCGCATGTGGTTGAAGACTTACTTGATCATCACCGGCGTCGGCGCGTTCGTGGCGCTGACAATGCCATGGCTGGTCATCATCGGCAGTTTCCTGATCATCCCGGGGCTCATCCTCGGGTCGATGCCAACGGCCTTCATGTATGGCATCGCTTTCGCGCTGTTCTGCTTGCTGCTCGGAAGTTTCCTTTCAGGCGTTCCTCTGAACGTCATGTCGGGCGCCGCGACGCTGGCACTGTTTTGGACCATCCCCCAGCCAGGCCTCACCTGGGCGAAGGGCATGCTGGCCAGCCTGGAGGAGCCGGACATTCAGTCGAACGCACCGATTGCGCTCAAGGGCGATATTCTCCTCGCCCGCCCGTTCGAGGGCCGTTGCGATGCATTGTGCGCGGCCTTGCTCAAGACCCCGGGCGTCACTTCGGTCCGCGTCCAGACCCTTCGCGGTCATTCCTATACCTACCGCGTCGTGCCGGACTCGACGCCCGGAAAACGAAGCACCGTCATCGGGCATGGCCTGCTGGAAGAGCGGCGCTACGATGCCTCCGATCCGCTCGCCCCTCAGCGCGCGCTGGAAGCCGAATGGAACCTGATGATGTCAGAGGGCAAGGCGTTGCTGCAAAGCGACGACGCCCCCGAACCCGACTTCACCATCGCTATCGAGGACGGCCCTGCCGCGCCCGATTCCAAGCCCCGATCGGGACGGTTGGATTGGTCGCTCGAACCCTCCGCACCCCACCGCAAGGCGCTCACCATCACCGACGCCGGTGAACAGGTGCTGGTGCGGCAGTCGATCCTGTCGATCTTTGCCCCGGCGGCGCCGTTGCTGATCGGGACTTCGGGCGGGATCGAGAACTTCCGGTTCGGCTGGGCGCGTCTGCGGCTCGGTGACGGAAGGATGTACGCCGAGGTTCCGGTCAACCGGCTACTGCTCGACCACACCAGCGTTTCGCGCGGCGTGAATATGGAAGCGGCGAAAGCGAGAACGCGCGAGGAACTTGCCAGAGCGCTCGACGATCCGCGTAAGCCGGTGAGCGGTCCCGTGTTCGCGCTCGCCAATCAATGGATGGACTCGTTCCGCGCGAACGACCAGCCGCTCGGCGAAAGCGACCGGCGCCTGCTGGTTCGCGTCTTGGAGGACCCACGGGTGCGATCCCCAGACGGGCTGTGGGCGATCATCAAACAGGTCGATGGCGACTCCGCCGATCTGCGGCGGCTCGCCGCCCGCCGCTACCTCGCGGCCACCGACAAGAAGGAGGCGCGCCACTGGATCAATGCCCTGGCCGGCCTCCCTGTGGGTGAATACACCGATCCTCTGCCCGAAGAGCGCGCGATTCTCGCAGATCCGGAGGTCAGCCGCTTTGCCACCGGCCTGATCAAGCGCCAGGGGGACCGCGGCGTCGATGCCGTGCCCGACCTGTTGCGGCTGCTGCGCGAGTACTCCGTCTACGATCCGGGCAAGTATGGTTTCAGCGACCTGACCGCGGCTACCGATGCCGTGCGAAGCGGCTTTCGCCGCATTGGCCCTGCGGCCTCTTTCGCGCGGCCTGAGATCGAGCAGCTCTTGGCTTCGCCGGGTCTGAAGTACCGCTACAAGACGCTCGGCCAGGAAGAATGGGACACGCTGCTGGTTGTCCTCGGGAAGCCTGTCGAAACGCTTACCAAGCCGGAAAACCGAAGTGGAACCGACGCGAGGTACCGCGAGCGCGTCGCTCAACGGGCCGCCAAGCCTTACGACCCACGCCGGGATTGATCGCCGAAACGGGACGAAGAATCTTCGCGGGCAGAGCTAGCCGCTTCGTCCTACCGGTCTTTCCGATATTCCATGGTGCGCGACCGTGTGTGGCGGGATCAAATCGAGTAACCCATCGTGTTACTCCTCGGTTTTGATTGGCCACTCGAGAAACGAGAGATGAAGGCAGAAGCGGGGCCCGATAACGAAACGGCAGCTTCCGGCTTCGCGATCAAGGATATCACAAGTTTAACCGCCGCGGGCGGTGTCGCCACCTGCTCTTGCCTCCGCATATTCCGTTGACGAAGTGTTCAAGCGGGAACGATCTGACAGAAAGCGGCGCCAGCCCCCAAATGACGAGATATCAAAAGCGCCTAGCAAGCCCACGGATTCCACTAGAAAACCTTTGGCGGTGCTGCCATCATCAAGCTCTATATTGCCAATGCCCAGGGGCGACGGGATGGCGGCCACAAAGTGGCCGAATGCGTCGGCAGGTAGCCGCCAAACCTCTACCTCGATCGCAGTGCCGCCGTTTTCAACACGGACCAGTCCCGGCTTGGGCGTGGTCTGGCCCGCGAGCTCATATAGCTTGTATGAAGATGCCGTCCTCATCGCCCGGCAGAACCGGGCACCAGCCTCCTTGAGATGGCCATTGAGCGGCATTCCCGAGAGGTGAGCGCCGACCACCACCAACTCGATAGTGCCATCTTCGATTGATGCGCCGACAGGCTGCGCGCTCGGCTGCCGCCAGCCAGTCGCGCCGAGGGTGAGACTGCTCGCGGCATGGAGATCGCGCGCGGCGGATGCTACAAGGCCGTCCGCTCCGGCGGCCGCAAGCAGCGTCACGCTCATCGGCAGCCCGTCGTCGCGCTTGCCGGTCGGCACGGCGATGCCGCACATGTCCAGAAGATTGACGAAATTGGTGTAGGTGCCGAGCCGGCTGTTGGTCTCGACGGGATCGGTGAGCACGGTAGCAGTGGTATAGTGCGTTGGGGCGGTCGGCACGCAGAACAGGTCGACCGAGGCAATGACCGGGGCGAGCTTCGCCTTGTAGGCCTGCAAGGCGTAGAGGCCGCGGAAGGCGTCTGCCGCCGATAGGTTACTGGCGCCGCCGATGATCTTGCGCGTCACCGGATGCAAGGCGGCTTCGTTGGCTTCCATGAAATCGCGGATCGCCGCATAGCGCTCGGCCACCCAGGCACCCTCATAGAGTAGGTTGGCGGTGGCGTAGAAATCGCCGAAGGGGATTTCGACCAGCCGGCAGCCAAGCCGCGACAGAATGGCAAGCGAAGCTTCGAAACCAGTCTGCATGGCCGTATCGCCGAAGAATTTGAGCTCCGCTTTTACAGGCACGCCGACGGTCAGCACCGGTTGGCGCGCGGCGAGCGGCTGGACGGCGATGTCACGCGAATAAGGATCGGCAGCGTCGCGCGCGGCGGCAACGGAGAACACCCTATACGCAT
>NZ_RZTE01000032.1:7031-67338 GCF_003997415.1 Mesorhizobium sp. M7A.F.Ca.MR.245.00.0.0
ATGTTGTTGAGGCCGGCCGGAATGCGGCCGGAGCCGGCGGTGTCGGTGCCAAGCGCGAAGGAGACGATGCCGCGCGCCGTCGCCACCGCCGACCCCGAGGAGGAGCCGCCTGGCACAAGCGCCTCGTCGATGGCATTGCGCGGGATCGGCCAGGGCGTGCGCACGCCGACTAGGCCGGTGGCGAACTGGTCGAGATTAGTCTTGCCGACGACCAGCGCACCGGCCGCTTTCAGCCGCGCCACAACGGTGGCGTCTTTCTCGGGCCAATAGGTGTATTCGGCGCAGGCGGCCGTCGTGGGCATGCCGGCGACGTCGATGTTGTCCTTGACGGCGAAGGGAATGCCCCAGAGCGGCTTTGTCGCCGGGTCGAACGGACCGAGTGCCGCGGCCTGGGCTAGGAAATCCGCCTTGGCGGCGAGATGGATGAAGATGCCCGGGTCGTCGGCCGCTTCGATGCGGGTAAAGATCGTCGCGATCACATCGCCAACGGCGAGGCCTCCCCGATAGGCTGCGTGAAGGCTCGCTATGTCGAAATGGATATCGCTCATTTCGTCTCCTCCAGAATGATCACCGGCAGGTCCCACTGGATCAGCACGACGCAACCGTCCTTCGTCCACACCGAATGCTCGGTGCCGACCGGGTTCAGGATGACGCTGCCGGCGGGATAGTCGCCGTTCTCGTCGCTCTGGGTGCCTTCCAGCACGACGATGGTTTCCAGCCCGACATGTCGGTGTCGCGGCACGCTGGCGCCGGACCGGTATTTCAGGATCGCGACCGACGGCTCGACCGGCCCGCCCTTCAGCAGCCAGTGCACGCTGATGCCGTCGCGGAAATATTCGAACGCGAGATCGCGCCAGCCGCCGTCGAGCAGGCCGGCAAAGGCAAAATTAGGCATTGGCAATTCCCTCGAGCACCTGGTCGGTCGTTGCCGTCCAGCCGACGATGGCGCTCTGCGCCCGGATCATGGCTAGTGCCGCCGCCTTGAATTCGGGAAAATAGCTTTCCGTCGCGTCTTCGGCGAGCAGGCACTCATAGCCGCGATCATTGGCCTCGCGCATCGTCGTCTGCACGCAGACCTCGGTGGTGACGCCGGCGAAAACCAGCTGCTGTGCGCCGAGCCGCTTCAGCTCGCCACCGAAGCTGGTCGCGTAGAAGGCGCCCTTGCCGGGCTTTTCGATGACGATCTCGCCCGGCAGCGGCGCAAGCTCGTCGAGGATTGCGGTGCCCGGCTCGCCGACGATCAGCACGCGGCCCATCGGCCCGACATCGCCGATGCGGATCGCCGGATTGCCGCGATTGCGCTTGGCCGGCGGCAGGTCCGACAGGTCGGCGCGGTGGCACTCCATCGTGTGGATCACCGGCAGGCCGGCGGCGCGAAAACCTTCGATCAGTTTCTTCACCGTCGGCACGATCGCGGCCACCCGGCTGACGTCGTTGCCAAGGCTGGCGCCGAAGCCGCCGGGCTCGGCGAAATCGCGCTGCATGTCGATGACGACCAGCGCCATCGTCTGCGGCTTGAAGGAGAAGGCGAACGGCTGCGCATCAATCTCCGCCATCAGTGATGTCCCGCCATATGCTCGCCGATGGTCTGCACGCTCGCTTGCGCGATCGGCGTCTCGTAGACCAGCGCGCCGTCCGACATGACGAAAATGCGGTCGGACAGTTCCAAAAGCTCGTCGAGGTCCTCCGACATCAGCAGCACTGCCGCACCCGCATTGCGCGCCTTCATGATGCGGGCGCGGATTTCGGCCACCGCCGAGAAGTCGAGGCCGAAGCACGGGTTGGAGACGATCAGCAGGTCGACCTCGCCGGTCAGTTCGCGCGCCAGCACGGCGCGCTGCACATTGCCGCCCGACAGCGAGGCGATGGGCGAGGATAGCGAGGCGGTCTTGACCTTGAACTGCTCGACCAGCTTGGCGCTGAACGCGCGTATGGCGCTGGCGCTGATCCAGTTCACCGGCCTGCCGTTGCCGTCGATGTCGAAGGTGCGGAAGGAGATGTTCTCGGCCACCGTCATTTTTGGCGCGCAGGCATTCTTCAGCGGCTCTTCCGGGATGAGCCGCACATTGAGCGCGCGCGCCTCGGCCCGCGTCGCCGCATAGGCGGAGCCTCGTACCAGCACCTCGCCACCGTCGCGCGGCCGCTGGCCGGCCAGGACCTCGAGGAATTCCTTCTGGCCATTGCCGGAAATGCCGGCGATGCCGACGATCTCGCCCGAACGCACGCCGAGATTCTCGATGCGGATCGACTTCAGCCCGGTGCGGTCCGGCGCCTTCAGCGATTTGACTTTGAGCACGATCTCGGCATCGGGTTTCGGCGCCGCGCGACTGTCGAGCGCGGCGATCGGCTGGTCGCCGATCATCATCGCCGCCATCGCCTTGTGGTCGAGGTCGGCGACGCGGCCGGTTCCCGTCAGCCTGCCCTTGCGCAGCACGCTGACATCGTCGGCGAAGGCGGTGACCTCATGGAATTTGTGCGAAATCATCAGCACGGTGAGGTCGCCGGCCTTGGTCATGTCGCGCACCAGCCCCAGCACCTCCTGCGCCTCACCGGGCGTCAGCACCGAGGTTGGCTCGTCCAGCACTAGAAAGCTGCGGCCAAGATAGAGCTGCTTGATGATTTCGAGCTTCTGCTTTTCGCCGGCGGCGAGTTCCGCCACCTTAACGTCGAGCGGCAGCTTGAACGGCATGCGCTCCATGAACACGGCAAGGTCGGCTCGTTCCCTACGCCAATCGATAATGCCCGGAACCTTCTCGCGCGAGATGACGAGGTTTTCCGCACCGGTCAGCGACGGCACCAGCGTAAAATGCTGATAGACCATACCGAGCCCGAGCGCCGAGGCGTCGCGCGGACTAGCGATCGCCACCTCGCGGCCATCGACCAGCAGGTCGCCTGATGTCGGGTGATAAAAACCCATCATGCATTTGACCAGCGTCGACTTGCCGGCGCCGTTCTCGCCGAGCAGCGCGTGGAAGGAGCCCGCCGGCACCTTCACCGACACGGCATCCAGCGCCGTGAAGGCGCCGAAGCGCATGGTCATGCCGATGGTCTCGACGCCGACCGCTTTCCTGTCATTCATCGCGGCCTCCTCATGGCAACTGCGCGACAAGCGCCTTGGAATTCGACACCGTGCCGAAGACGCCGCCCTGCATCTTGATCATCTTGATCGCCGCCAGATGGTTGTCGTAGTCGGTCGCCCCGCAGCAATCCTCCAGCATCATGCATTCATAGCCGCGGTCGTTGGCCTCGCGCATGGTGGTGTGCACGCAGACATCCGTGGTGATGCCGGTCAGCACGATGTTCTCGATGCCGCGCTGATTGAGGATGAGTTCCAGGTCGGTGGCGCAGAACGAGCCCTTGCCGGGCTTATCGATGATCGGCTCGCCCTCGGTCGGGTAAAGGTCGGGGATGATGTCCCAGCCCGGCTCGCCGCGCACCAGGATGCGCCCGCACGGGCCAGGGTCGCCGATGCCGGCATTGATGCGGCGCGAGCGCCAGCGCTTGTTGGCCGGCAGGTCGGCGAGATCGGGCCTGTGCCCCTCGCGCGTGTGGATGATGGTGTAGCCCTTGGCTCGCATCGTCGACAGCACCAACTTGATCGGCTCGATCGGTGCGCGCACCAGCGACAGATCGTAGCCCATATGGTCGACATAGCCGCCCGGCCCGCAGAAATCGGTCTGCATGTCGATGATGATCAGCGCCGTGTTGTCGGGCCGCAGGTCGCCATTGTAGGGCCAAGGATAAGGCTCGGCGTCGATCGTATGCTGAGTGACTTCGGCTCTGGCGTTCATCGGCAAAACTCCAGTCATTTGGTGATCGACAATTCGCCCGGCGCGCCCGCAAGCGTTCGTGTCGGCGACGAGGTGGCGATCATGATGATGAGGGTGAGGATGTAGGGAGCGGCGTAGAACATGTAGTAGCCCTGCGTGACGCCGACCGATTGAAGCGCCGGGCCGAGAGCTCCCGCCCCGCCGAACAAAAGCGCTGCAGCAAAGCAGCCGAGCGGGTTCCAGCGCGCGAAGATGACCAGCGCCACCGCCATCAGGCCCTGGCCCGACGAGATGCGTTCGGTCCAGCTGCCGGGATAGTAGAGCGACAGGTAGGCGCCGCCGATGCCGGCCAGCGCGCCACCGACACCGGTGGCGAGCAGCCGCACCGTATCGGGGTTGAGGCCCATGGCGCGTGCCGCGTCCGAACTGTCGCCGACGACGCGCACGATGAGGCCGGCGCGGGTGTTGCGGAACGCCCACCACAGGATGACCGACAGCACCGCGCCGATCAGGAACAGCACGTTGACGTCGAGTGCGGCTTGCACCTGCGGAATGTCGGACCAGCCGCCGAAGGGAATGGCCGGCAGATTGGGCGCCTTCGGCTTGATAAACGGCTTGCCGAAGAAGAAGGCGAGACCCGAGCCGAACAGCATCAGCGCGATGCCGACGGCGATGTCGTTGACTTTCGGGAATCTGCAGATCCAGCCATGGAACAGGCCGAAGCACAGGCCGGCGAAGGCGGCGGCGATGAGGCCGAGCCATGGCGAGCCCGTCATCACCGCCACCGCATAGGCGGTCATCGCACCGAAGACCAGCGTGCCTTCGAGCCCCAGATTGATGCGACCCGAACGCTCGGTGATCGCCTCGCCCAGCGAGACGAAGATGAAGGGCGTCGACACGCGGATGGCGCCGCCGAGCACGGCCAGCGGCACGCCCCAGAGGCCGATCTCGGTCGCGTCCATCAGGCGGCTCCCTTCACGAGATCGGGTCTTTTCCAAAGATCGGGATTGAAGGCCTTGAAGCGGCCGTAGAGAGTTTCGCTGAACAGGATGACGATGAAGATCATGCCTTGCAGCACCACCACCGTGGCGTCGGGCAGGTCCATGCGGCGCTGTATCAGCCCGCCCGAGGCGTCGATGCCGCCAAGCAGGATGGCGAACGGAATGATGGCCAGCGGATTGTGGCGGGCCAGGAAGGCGACAAGGATGCCGGTGTAACCATAGCCGGCGGAAAGCGAGGCGTTGGCGCTCCCCTGCACGGCGGCGACCTCCAGCATGCCGGCAAGCCCGGCAAAGCCGCCAGCGAGCGCGGTGAAGCCGACGATCAGCGGCCCGACGGCCAGCCCCTGTACCTGTGCTGCCCGCACATTGCCGCCGGCGATGCGCGCGGCAAAACCCCAGCGGGTCTTTTCGATGAGCAACCAGGAGAGGATGCAGGCGACGACACCGACAACCAGCCCCCAATGCACGTCCATGCCCGGAATGTTGCCGATGCGGTAGATGTCCGCCAGCGGCTGCGTTGACGGCTTGTTGAGCGAGGCCGGGTCGCGCAACGGCCCTTCCACCAGCTGGTTCATCAGCGCGATGGCGATGTAGGCCATCAGCAGGCTGGAAATGGTTTCGTTGACGGCCCGGTAATGGCGCAGCGCGCCGACGGCACCGATCCAGATGCCGCCGGCGGCCATGCCCGCCACGCCCATGGCAAGAATGACGATTGACGATGGCCCGCCGCTGAGCGCAGTGCCGGCTGCCGCAGCGGCGACGCCGCCGAGCACGATTGCACCCTCGCCGCCGATGACGACGAGGCCGAGCCGGGCCGGCAGGGCCACGCAGAGCGCGGCCAGCAGCAGGGGAGCGGCGCGCGACAGCGAGTTCTGGACCGAGAACCAGGAGCCGAAGCCGCCGCGCCACATGGTCTCGTAGAGCAGGATCGGCGACTTGCCGACGAGCACAATGAACAGGCTGAACAGCGCCATGCCGACGATCAGCGCCGCGAGCGGAATGACCAAAGCCTCCGCCCGCCGCGCAATCCATTCCACCGCCGCCGAATAGGCCTTGGCGCTGAAGAGTGCCGGCATGCCGGCCCCTGTCATCGTGTCCGTCATCGCCCCACCCCCTCAGATCAGGCGGTCGAACCGACGACGCCCTCGACCAGATAATCCATGCTTTCGAGCTCGATCGCGGTCTCCGGGAATGCTTGGCTCGCGGTGGCGACGACAGCCCCCTTGTTGCTCTTCAGCGGTCCCTTGATGACGGCGAAGCCGCCGTTCATCATTTCGGCCAGCGTGGCGTCGAACTGCTTGCGCGCCGGCTCGCCGACGGCGGGACCGAGCGGGCTCATCTTGACGAAGCCGTCGGCCAGGCCACCGCGCGTGAAGTTGGGCAGTGGCGTGCCGGCGATGAGGTCGTCGACGAACATCTTGTAGACCTTGGCCCAGTTCCACTCGGCCCCGGTGAGGTATTTTTCCGGCGCCAGCGGGCTCTGGTTGGCGTGATAGCCGCACACGAAGGCCCCACGGCCGGCGGTCGTCTCGACCACCACTTTCGGGCTATCGACATGGCAGCTAATAACGTCGGCGCCCTGGTCGACCAGTGCGTTGGTGGCTTCCGCTTCCTTGACCGCCAGCGACCATTCGCCGGTGAAAATGACCTGGCAAGTGATGGTCGGATCAACCGAGCGCGCGCCGAGCAGGAAGGAATTGATGTTGAGCAGCACCTGCGGGATCGGCTTGGCGGCGACGAAGCCGAGCTTCTTCGTCTTGGAGGTGTGGCCGGCGACAACGCCGTTGAGATACTGGCCCATGCCGATATAGCCGAAATAGGAGCCGGCATTCATCGGGTGCTTGGCCTTGTCCCACATGCCACCGCAATGGCGGAACTGCACGTCGGGGAATTTCGTGCACATGGCCAGCATGTGGGGGTCGAAATAGCCGAACGAGGTCGGGAAGATCAGCGAGGCGCCGTCGAGATTGATCATTGATTCCATCGTCTTCTGGACGTCGACCGTCTCCGGCACGTTCTCCTCCTCGACGATGGAGATGCCCTCGATACCCTTCAACGCCGCCGCCCCTTCGGCATGCGCCTGGTTGTAGCCGTAGTCGTCCTTCGGCCCGACATAGATGAAGCCGACGGTGGCGGCAGCGGCAAAGGCCCTGCTGATGGGGAAGGCAGCGGACGCAAGCCCGAGTGCGGCTCCAGCGGCGGAGGTCTTGAGTAGCTCGCGGCGGTTAAGCGTGAATCTCGCGGTCATTGTGAATGCTCCCCTGTAGGACCCTTTCCGGGCCGGTTAACATGCCGTCAACAAAGTGCATGCAATCGCCATGCCAGTTTCTTTGGCGAAATTAATGAATGGAATCAATCGTACCTTTAAAAGAGCCTGCTTATGTAGCGGGCAATTGCATGCACTTCTTGCCTTGAAAACAGCCAATTTGACAGGCAGATTAAAATAGAGGCATACAGGGGTATGTTGAGTCGATGGGCCGCTGCGTCGACCCTCCACAAGAAGACGGGGCGGAGGAGATTTGTCGGGGAAGCGCAACTTGATCAGGTCGGGCAAGACCGTGGATCAGATGGTGAGGGCGATCGGGGACCGGATCGTCACCGGCTACCTACGCCCCGGCGAAAAGCTCGACGAGACCTCCCTCGCCGCCCGCTTCGACGTATCACGCACCCCGGTCAGGGAGGCGCTCGGCCACCTCAGCGCCATGGGGCTGGTCGAAAGGCGGCCCAACCGGGGTGCTATCGTGGCTGTCGTGACGCAAGAGCATCTCGCCTCGATGTTCGAGAGCATGGCCGAACTGGAGGCGATCTGCGCGCGCTTCTCGGCCGAGCGCATGACCAGTGCCGAGCGCCGCTCGCTCGAAATCGAGCATCAGGCTTCGGCGCGGATGGTGCAACTGGGCGCCGAGGAGGACTACGAGTATTTCAAT
The DNA here is from genome assembly GCF_003997415.1 of Mesorhizobium sp. M7A.F.Ca.MR.245.00.0.0. Classification (NCBI taxonomy): domain Bacteria; kingdom Pseudomonadati; phylum Pseudomonadota; class Alphaproteobacteria; order Hyphomicrobiales; family Phyllobacteriaceae; genus Mesorhizobium; species Mesorhizobium sp. M7A.F.Ca.MR.245.00.0.0. The sequence goes on from NZ_RZTE01000032.1 coordinate 14,730, forward strand.
ACCGAATTCCACACCCGGCTCTATCGTGGTGCCCACAACCCGCATATCCACGATCTCACCGTGATGACCCGCAGCCGGTTGGCACCCTTCCGGCGCGCTCAGTTCATGCTGCCCGGACGGTTGGCCAAATCCTGGCAGGAACACGAGCTAATCGTCACCGCAATCATGCGCGGAGACGGCGCTGCTGCGGGCAAGGCCGCCAGGGATCATGTCTCTATCGTCAGCGAGGCGAGCGCGGTGTTCGCGGCTGATGGCGGCAAGCCAGTTCGGCGGGACGTGGCCTGAAAATTCCGAACATCCCGAATCTCGGGACGAGGTCTGCTTCCAGGCGGCGCACAGTATCGCGCAACGGCTGATATGAGGCGCTACGCTGCTCGGCAGCAAGGCTTTGAAGCAGCATGGTCAACCAGACCGATATACGTGCCCCAGTTGGTGTTCTACGTCGAGGCGTGAGCGATGAGGGACTAGATGTTTGATCCCAGATTTTGATGGGCATCCTTGTCCTCCGAATCAAGGGATGCGCTATGGGCCAGGTTCTTCATGGGAGCGCCACGACGACAGAGGCGGTCCGTCGAGCGATACAGCATAGTCAAGAGAGCCTGAGGGCGCTGGCGAAGCGCTACGGGGTCAACCAAAAGACTGTTGCCAAATGGCGGGAACGGACCTCGGTGGCAGATTTGCCGACCGGTCCGAGAGAGCCTAGATCGACAGTGCTCTTGCCCGAGGAGGAGGCCGTCATAGTCGCCTTCCGGCGCTACACTCTGTTGCCACTCGATGACTGCCTCTATGCCTTACAACCGACGATCCCACACCTGACGCGCTCATCACTGCATCGCTGCCTGCAGCGCCACGGCATCAGCCGCCTGCCGGACGTAGAAGGCGACAAGCCGGCGAAGAAGAAGTTCAAGAGCTATCCGATCGGCTACTTCCACATCGACGTCGCCGAGGTGCGCACAGAACAGGGCAAGCTGCACATGTTCGTCGCTATCGACCGCACCTCGAAATTCGCCTTCGTCGAACTGCATGAGAAGGCCACCACCGCCATATCGAGAGACTTCCTACTGCGCCTGATCGCGGCCGTGCCCTACAAGGTCCACACTGTCCTCACCGACAACGGTATCCAGTTCACGACGCCCGGCGCCGGCGGTTCGGCCGTGCCATTGATCAAGGAGGCCATCGCAAACGGCGAACGCTTCTGGGCCCATGCCTTCGAATACGCTTGCGCCACGAACGACATCGAGCACCGAACGACCAAGGCAAGGCATCCGTGGACCAACGGCCAGGTCGAGAGGATGAACCGGACTATCAAGGATGCAACCGTCAGGCGTTTCTATTACGAGAGCCACGACCAACTCCGCCAGCATCTTGCCGACTTCATCTCGGCCTACAACTTCGGTCGCAGGCTCAGACCCTCAAAGGCCTTACGCCCTACGAGTTCATCTGCAAGGCGTGGGCGTCACAACCGGAACGCTTCAAACTCGATCCGCTCCAGCAAATGCCGGGACTAAACAGCTAGAGCACTCCCGCCCTCTAAAGCGATTTTACATCATCCGGAAACTGGGCGCAGATCGAACCACCGAGGCAGAAACGGAGAACGCCAGCTCTGCGGAGTAAGGTACGGACTGCAACAACATTGCGCGACGGCGAAATTCGCCGCCGAAACTACGCTATTGCCGCCGTTTGTACCCTCACTCCCACTCGATTGTTAAAACAGCGTATAAGCCATTTTTTCAGCGCCGTGCAAACTCCAACATTGAGACCATCAAAAAGTTACGCTTTGATTTTGAAGGGGAAATCGCCGCAGAAAATATTTTGAGGTTTCACCAACTATCGACGTCAATCGGACGTTTTTTTGCACTTTGCCGCGCCTAACGGAGCGCCCTACTCCGCTTCGAAAAGTACCGTCAGCGGGCCATTTCACGCCACAACTTGCGCCATTTGGCCCCAAGCGGACAGGGCCGGATGATCCGATCGATGGTGGCGGCCACGGTCGTCAGGATGCATTCCCCTCAGGATCTTCAGGGGGACACCGCCCCGACCGGGTGACCTTATTCAAGACTTCGTTCTTCGATCCTATCGGTAAAGCTCGATGTGCGAATCCGAATAGCGCCTCGTGTCTAATGCCCTGCGTCGTAGGTGATCGAAATCCTAGAAGACGGTTCCCTGACAAACAGACCTTCTCCAGGAGACTCGCGAACCGCATCCAGAACCAAACGCTTCGGGATGCCAGCTTTAACGACCAGCGTACTTACAACTTGAGAAACGGATAGAGATGAAGCAGTGGACACTTCGGCAATCGTCGAGGAAGCGCGCTAGACTGACGGCCGCAAACCGCGCTCGAATTCGCCATCAACAACCCGTTGAGCAAGCCTCTGCGAGATGTCGGCGTAAAAGCCAGGCTGGCTAAGATCCGTTACCGTGACGCCGGCCTTGCCGGCCAGATGTGCCGCAATCACATCCAGAAGCGGCTTTCCTGCGCTGTCGGCGCCGACTGCAATCTTCATTGGTCCTTCCTTCCGTTTTTGCTGTTCGTCCGTTCAACGCCTTCAACGGCGTTGGGGACCTTGCTCGGGGCGTGCTCACCAGACATTTCGACCTGCGGCCAACGGTGAGCTTTCGTATATCCTCCCACTGCTTGACATTTGTCGATCTCTAGTCGACTATTGTAAAAATCGACATCGAGGAACGAAGACCAGTCGTGTCGATCCGCTCGCGCCAAGGGAGGGTGCCGGGCGTCCATGGGAGAGAGAAATTGGAATTTTTGCTCGAGGTGGAAGGGCTGAAGAAGTCCTTCGGTGGCGTCGCAGCCCTGCGCGAGGGCCGCCTTCAACTTCGCGCCGGCACCGTCCATGCACTCTGCGGCGGCAACGGCGCGGGCAAGTCGACCTTTCTCAAGACCCTGATGGGTATCCTCAAGCGCGATGCCGGCTCGATCCGCCGCCGCGGCAAGGACGTGGAATTCGCAGGCCCGGCCGACGCATTGGCCTCGGGCATTGCCATTATCGAGCAGGAACTCAGCCCCGTCCCTCACATGTCGGTTGCGGAGAACATCTATCTCGGCCGCGAGCCTTCGGCGCGGTTCGGCGGCATCGATTTCCGCGCGATGAACCGGTCCGCGCAGAAGCTGCTGGACGATCTCGAATTCGATATCCGAGCCACGCAATACATGATGACCCTCTCGGTCGCGCAGATGCAGCTCGTCGAGATTGCCAAGGCGCTCAGCCACGATGCCGAGGTCATCTTCATGGATGAGCCGACCTCGGCGATCGGCGAGCGCGAGGCGCAGCATCTGTTTGCGGCGATCCGCCGCCTGCAGGCCCAGGGCCGCGGCATCGTCTATGTTTCCCACCGGCTGTCGGAGATCTTCCAGATCGCCGATTCCTACACGGTCTTTCGCGACGGGGCCTATGTCGGCAGCGGGACGCTGGCCGACATCGACCGACCCGGTCTCATTCGCATGATCGTCGGCCGCGAGCTGTCGGAAGAATACATCAAGACCAACACACCCACCTTGGAAACCGGCCTCGAAGTTGCCGGGCTGAGTTGCCCCAACAAAATCGAGGATATCTCCTTCTCCGTGCGCAAGGGCGAGATCTTCGGCATCTACGGCCTGATGGGCGCCGGACGGACGGAGATCTTCAATTGTCTGTTCGGGCTCGACAAGCCTTCGGCGGGAAGCGTCTCGGTCGACGGAGTGAAGATAGCCGTTTCGAAGCCATCGGATGCCATGGCGCATGGGCTGGCACTGGTCACCGAGGACCGCAAGCTGACCGGCCTCAATCCGAGCGCCTCCGTTCGTGCCAACATTTGCATGGCGAGCCTGCCGGAAATGAGCCCTGCCTTTGCCATGGATCGCGCCCGGGAGGCGCAGGCAAGCCAGCAGATGCAGGAGCGGTTTCAGATCAAGGCGGCGCGCGACACGATGCCGGTTTCCGGCCTTTCAGGCGGCAACCAGCAGAAGGTGGTGCTGGGCAAATGGTTCCTTCGAAATCCGAAGGTCCTTCTTCTGGACGAGCCGACCCGCGGCGTCGACGTCGGCGCCAAGCGTGAAATCTATCGAATCATCTGCGAATTCGCCGCTGTCGGCGGCACGGTGGTCATGATCTCGTCGGAAATCGACGAGGTTCTGGGCATGTCGGATCGGATCATGGTGATGCGCGCCGGCCGAAGCGCCGGCATCTACAGCCGGGAGGAAACGGATGCCCAATCACTCGTCCACCTTTCAACATGAGCAAGGACTGGGTGCCCGTCCGGCAGCAGAGGAGTCAGTAATGTCGGTTGGCGACAAGGAGAATACGAATGGCTGGCTCGGTTCGGAGCAGCGCCGGATGCTGATCCAGGAATACGGCATCTTCCTTGCGTTCCTCATCCTGGCGGCCGTGCTGTCGGTCTCCAACGAGTTCTTTTTGACCGCCGGCAACATCTCCAACGTGCTGTTGCAGACCTCTATCAACGGTGTCCTCGCCATCGGCATGACCTTCGTGATCCTCACGCGCGGCATCGACCTTTCGGTCGGTTCCATCGTCGCGCTTGCCGGCCTCATCAGCGCCAGCTTCGTCACCACATCCGCCACCGCCGGGATTGCAGGCGCGCCCTACCCTGTCGTCTTCGGCCTCGGCATCGGCCTGCTGGTCGGCGTTGCCTGCGGCGCCGTCTCCGGCGTGATTGTGTCGCGGTTTTCCGTGCCGGCCTTCGTGGCGACGCTCGGCATGCTGTCGGCGGCACGCGGACTGACGCTGATCTATGGCGGCGGCCGACCTGTTCCCGCGCTGACGCCGGCCTTTCGCTGGATCGGCACGGGCGACGTCCTTGGCTTGCCCGCACCGGTCATCATTCTGGTGGTGGTGTTCGCCGTCTCCTGGTGGATCCTCAACCGGACCCGCTTCGGCCGTTACATCTATGCCGTTGGCGGCAACCCTCACGCCGCCAGGACCTCGGGCATCAACACGACCCGCATTCAGTTCGTCGTCTATGTCATCTCCGGCGGTCTTGCCGGCCTCGCCGGAATGCTGCTCAGCGCCCGCACCGGCTCCGCGCTGCCGCAGGCCGGCATTGCCTATGAACTGGACGCGATCGCGGCGGTGGTGATCGGAGGAACCAGCCTTTCGGGAGGGGTCGGCCGGGTGACCGGCACGCTGATTGGCGCGCTGATCATCGGCGTCATGAACAACGGCCTCGACCTGATGGGAATCCAATCCTATTACCAGCAAGTGCTCAAGGGCGCCCTCATCGTCGGCGCCGTGATGCTCGACCAGAAGAGAAACTACGGGGCCTAAGCCCCCTTTCGGGATCGGACCTGCACAACGCGTGTCCGTTGATAGGCGAACCATGTCGGTCGCTCACTTAAGGTGGAGGTACGAAATGAAAAGATTGATGATAGCGCTCGCATCCGCGACCGCGTTGTTGGCCTCGCCGGCCATGGCGCAGGAGAAGATCAAGATCGGCGCGGCGCCTTACGGATTGAATGCCGAGTTCATGCAGATCTGGGCGGCAGCGCTTCAGGATCATCCGGCCGTCAAGAGCGGTGAAGTCGAGCTGACGATCTTCGACGGCCGCTATGATGCCCTGGTCCAGCAGGACCAGTTCAAGACGATGGTCACGCAGAAATACAATGCGATCATCTTCGCGCCGATCGATGTCGACGCGGGCGCGGCTGCCGTGCAGTCGGCCGCCGATGCCGGCATCCCGGTTGTCGGCTCGAACACCCGCGTCAATTCCGACCTGCTGGCCTCTTATGTCGGATCCGACGACACGATCTCTGGCTACATGGAAGCCAAGACCGTGCTCGACAAGATCGGCTGCAAGGGCAATGTGGTCATCCTCGAAGGACCAGTGGGGCAGTCCGCGCAGATCTCTCGTCTCGAAGGCAACAAGAAGGCGCTTGCCGAGTGCCCGGATGTCAAGATCCTCGAAGATCAGACAGCAAACTGGTCGCGCGCCGAAGCCCAGACGCTGATGGAAAACTGGCTCACCGCGCACCCCAAGCAGATCAATGGCGTGATCGGCCAGAACGACGAAATGGCGCTCGGGGCGATCGAGGCGATCAAGGCCGCAGGCCTGGACGTGAAGAGCTTCGCCATTGCCGGCATCGACGGCATCACCGATGCGCTCCACGCCGTCAAGGCCGGCGAGATGACATCGATCCTTCAGGACGCGCGCGCCCAGGCACAAGGCGCGCTCGATCTTGCCATCTTCAATGCCAAGAAGGGCGACTACAAACCACAGTCCGACATCTGGGCAACCTACAAGGACATGCCGTGGAAGGACGGCAAGGAGAAGATCTACAATGTGCCATGGACGCCGGTGACGGCGGAAAACGTCGACAAGCTTCTTGCGACGCGCAAGTAACGCAGCCCTGGGGTGTGCTTTCTTGCACACCCCACTTTTCAACAGGCCGAGAAGAGAACCATGACGGATTCAGTACGGGTTGATCTCAACTTTTCACTTGGCGGCAAGGTCGCTCTGGTCACCGGCGGCGCCTCCGGCATCGGCAGTGCGATTGCCTCGGCATTTGCCGAGAAAGGGGCTGCGGTCGGCGTGATCGATATCAATGAATCGGTTGCGCGATCGAAGGCCGACGAACTCGGCAACGGCGCGAAGTCCTTCGTCTGCGATGTGTCCGATCCGCAATCCGTGGAGGCCGTGTTTGCCGCGGCGCAAGCCGCTTTCGGTCACATAGACATCGTCGTCAACAGCGCCGGCGTCGTTATGCTTGCTCCCGCCGAGGAGCTCAGTCTCGATGCCTGGGACAAGACCATCGCCATCAATCTTAAGGGAACGTTCCTTGTGTCCCAGGCCGCGGGACGCGTCCTGATCAAGGCCGGCAAAGGCGGCAAGATCATCAACATGGCGTCGCAGGCCGGCACCGTCGCGATCGACCAGCACGTTGCCTATTGCGCCTCGAAATTCGGCGTCATCGGCCTGTCCAAGACGCTGGCCGCCGAATGGGGCAAGCATGGCATCACCGTGAATACGATATCGCCTACCGTGGTTCTGACCGAGCTTGGCAAAAAAGCCTGGGACGGCCCACGTGGCGAGGCGCTGAAGCAACGCATTCCGACCGGCCGCTTTGCCTTCCCCGAAGAAATAGCCGCCGCGGCGGTGTTTCTGGCATCGAACGCCGCCGACATGATCAACGGCGCCGACCTGCTGGTCGATGGCGGCTACACCATAATCTGACCGGCGCAAGATTGGAGCAACAATGCAGCGGTTTATCAACAATCCCGACGAGGTCGTCGAGGATACGGTCAAGGGCTTCGTCAAGGCGCATGCCGACATCGTCAGGCTCGGCGACAATCCCCGCGTCATCGTCGCCCGCCAGGCGCCGGTCAGCGGCAAGGTCGGCGTCATCACCGGCGGCGGCTCCGGCCACGAGCCTGCCTTCATCGGCTATGCCGGACGCAACATGCTGGACGCGGTTGCGGTCGGCGAGCTGTTTTCGTCGCCGACAGCAAAGAGCTTCTTCGACGCCGCGCGCGAAGCCAATGGCGGCAAGGGTGTCGTCTGCCTGTACGGTAATTATGCCGGCGACAACATGAATGTGAAAATGGCCATCAAGCTCGCCGCCAAGGACGGCATCGAGATCGCAACGGTCGTTGCCAACGACGATGTGTGCTCGGCGGGACCGGATGAGCGCCACAAGCGCCGCGGCGTTGCCGGCGAGATCTTCATGTGGAAATGCGCCGGCGCCAAGGCCGCGGAAAGTGCCGATCTCGCGGACGTGCAGGCAGTGGCGCAAAGGGCGATCGACAACTGCCGCTCGATTGGTGTTGGCCTTGGCCCTTGTACGCTGCCCGCCGTGGGGCACCCCAACTTTCTAATCGAACCGGGCACGATGGAAGTCGGCATCGGCCATCACGGTGAACCGGGCGTCAGGATCGAGCCGCTGAAGCCCGCGGCCGAGATCGCGCGGGACATGGTCAAGATCGTCCTGGACGATCATGACCTTGCGGCCGGAACCGAGGTTGCGGTCCTGGTGTCCGGCCTCGGCGCAACGCCGGTCAACGAACTCTACATCCTCAACGGCACGATCGAACAGGAAATCGCCGGGCGCGGATTGAACATCTACAGAACCTACATCGGCAACTATTTCACCTCGCTGGAAATGGTCGGAGCCACGCTCACGGTCATGGCGCTCGACGCCGAACTGAAAAGGCTGCTGGACGTGGACGTCGATTGCCCCGCAAGGCTCTAGGAGACAGACGAATGCAGCACTTTGACAACGCTTCCGCCGGCGACATCGTTCTTTCGATCGCGGATCGGATCATCGAAAATCGGGCCTATCTGAGCGAGATCGACGGCAAGATCGGTGACGGCGACCACGGCGTCAACATGGCCAAGGGCTTCGGCATGGCCGCGGAGCGAATCAGGGGCAACGACGTGTCGCTGGCCACGGCGCTCGATACGCTGGGCACGGTGTTGATGACGGAGATCGGTGGCTCGATGGGACCACTCTACGGCGTCATGTTCACGCAATTCGCCGAAACCATCGAGACATCGCCGTCCATCGACGCAAAGACCTTCAGTGCCATGCTAACCAACGGTCTTGAAGGCGTCCAGGCGATCGGATCCGCCAAGGTCGGCGACAAGACGCTGCTTGATACCCTCGTTCCGGCCATCGAGGCTTTCGACGGCGCCAACGCCGACGGCAAGCCGTTCCCGGAAGCCCTGGATGCGCTGGTTGTCGCGGCCGAAAAGGGTCGCGACGGCACGAAGGATCTGGTGGCGAAGATTGGCCGGGCCAGCCGCCTGGGCGAACGCTCGCTCGGCGTCCTCGATGCCGGCGCCACATCCTGTGCCTTGATCCTGAAGGCCCTGGCGCTTGGTGCCAGGCAGAAACTGCAGCTGTCGGCGACGGCAGGTCGTTGAATTGTGAAGTATGCTCCTCCCGAGCAATGGCTCCCGGCTGACCTTCCAGCCGGGAGCGAGCCAGAGCATGATCCCGAAAAGTGGAATTCGGTTTTCTCGGACAAACGGAAACCATTTGTCCAGAGATCATGCTCAAACAGAGCCAGAGCCCCATCCAGATCTCATCGGGATGGGGCAGGTTCTGGTGCCTGATCGGAGCCAGATTGAGAGTTCGCCCGTTTGCGCTCATCTTGGCGATCGATCTTGGGATTCGGGGAAACCGGGCAGCATGACCGTCAAGACACCATCAGCACGGAAGAACGGAACCGTGCGAGCCGGAGCCGACGCTACGGCTGAACCCATTCCGTTGCGCTATGGCGACGACCCCTATGTCTGGGCCTGCTGGCTCTATTACGAAGATCGCATGACGCAGGGCGATATCGCCGACATCATGGGCATTTCGCGGGCGACGGTGAACAGTTATTTGGCTGATGCGCGCGCCAGGGGGATCGTCAACATTTCCCTCGAGCCATCGCGGCTGAGTTCACTCTCGATCGCGCAGGAACTCAAACGTCACTTCGGCCTGCATGACTGTCTCGTCGTGCCGAGCGACGACAATGCGCGGCCGCTGATCGATCGCCTTGGCGGTGCTGCGGGCCAAGCCCTGAACAAGCTTTTGAAATCCGGCGACACGCTTGCGGTTGCCTGGGGACGAACGGTGCTGGCGATCGGCGAGCAGGCGTCGGTGCCTGCCCTTCAGGACGTCACCGTCGTTCAGGCCACCGGCGGAACGAGCGCCAGTTTTGCTTACACGCCGGAGCTCTGCGCCTCCGCCATCGCCAGCGCGATCAAGGCGAAGCTGATCAACATCACAGCGCCTGCGGTGGTTTCCACGGCCGAAGTGCGCGACATCCTGTTGCGCGAGACGCTCATTGCAAGCCAGTTCGACGCGCTTTCCAAAGCCAACAAGGCGCTGTTCGGCGTCTCTTCGCTACGGCCAAATTCAACGATCCACACCAGCGGCTTCTTTGAATCGGTTTCGTTGCAGCAATATCTCGCCAAGGGTGCGGTGGGCGTGGTTGCCGGCCGCTTCATCGATGGTCAAGGCCATCCGGTGGTCGGCCCGCTCGACGACCGGACGATCGGGATATCGCTGCAGATGCTGAAGTCCATCGGCCTGCGGATCGCGGTTGCCGGCGGTTTCGACAAGGTGCCGGCAATCCTCGCCGCGCTGCGCGGCGGCTACGTCAATGTGCTTATCACCGACGCTGCCACGGGGCGCGGCATCCTGAACGCCGATGGCGTGACAGAGCTTGACCAGAAGCTGTCGCAACGCCCGAAGGTCGACAACAGCGTGGCGCTGCCCAGCAACTTCCGGACCCATATTAAGAAATTCCTGAACGACCCCGACGATGTTGTCGAGGAGATGCTTGACGGCGCGTTGAAAGCCCACGCCGCCTACATCAAGCCGATCAAGGGGTCCCATCGTGCCCTTGTCGCCCGAAACGGGCCGAGGCCAGGCAAGGTAGGGCTTGTCATCGGCGGCGGCACCGGGCATGAGCCCTGCTTTCTCGGCTATGTCGGCAAGGGCCTCGCCGATGCGGTGGCGGTCGGCAACATCTTCTCGTCGCCTCCTCCGGGTCCGATCTTCCAGTGCGCCCAGGCCGCGTCGGGCGGCCAAGGCGTGCTCTTCGTCTACGGCAATTACGCCGGCGACGTGATGAATTTCGAAATGGCGGCCGAGATGGCGGCGGAAAACAGCATCGAGGTGCGGACGGTCGTGACGACGGACGATATTGCCTCCTCGCCGCTGGAGGACAGGGAGGGACGCCGCGGCGTTGCCGGCAACTTCTTCATGTTCAAGATCGCCGGAGCCGCCTGCGACCGCGGCTGGTCGCTCGAGGCCTGCGAGGCAGCAACCCGCAAGGCGAATGCACGGACATTCACTATGGGCGTCGCGCTGGAGCCCTGCTCCCTGCCGCAGACCCGCCGCCACAATTTCGAAATCGGTCCCGACGATATCGAAATCGGCATGGGCATCCACGGAGAACGTGGTGTTATCCGCGAAAAGATGATGAGCGCCGATGAGATCACGGATCGGGTGATGGACCGCATCTTTTCGGAGATGAAACCGGCATCGGGCGACCGAGTCGCGGTGCTGATCAATTCATTTGGGGCGACGCCACTGATGGAGCTCTACATTCTCTTCAGACGCGTCGAGCAGCGGCTGAGTGCCAAGGACATCAAGATAGAGGCGAACTGGGTCGGGCACTATTGCACGTCGCTCGACATGGTCGGTGCGTCGATCTCGATCTTGCATCTCGACACCGAGTTGACGGACTTGTTGCATCATCCTTGCGATACCGCCTTCCTGAGGGTCGGCTGAGAACACAAGACATGCGCCCCACGAAGGGCTGCATCCTGCTTGAACTGGGAGGAACACGATGGCGGACAACGCGGCGCGGCAACTGAGCCGGATGTTCTATCGCATTTCCATCGCCATCGAGGCGGGAAAAGACCATCTCTCGGATCTGGACGGTGCCATTGGCGACGCCGACCACGGCATCACCATGTCCCTCGGCTTCATGGCAGTGAATGCGGAGCTGGCCAAACTCAACCTCGACGACACGCTTCCGTCGGAGGTTTTGACTGCGGCAGCGTCAGCCTTTCTCGATGCGGTCGGCGCATCTACGGGACCGCTTTATGCGACAGCGTTCCGGAGAGCAGCGCAAGCCCTCAAGCAGGAAGATTGCCTTTCATCCACAGGCCAGGCGGCAATTGTCGAGGCAATGACGACCGGCATCATGGAGCGCGGCAAGGGCCAACGCGGCGACAAGACGATGCTGGATGCATGGATTCCTGCAACGGAAGCCGCCGCCAGTGCGCGAGCCCGCGCAGCTTCAAGCATGGAAATGTGGAAAAGCATCCTGGAGGCAGCGGAAGCCGGCGCCAATTCGACACGATCCATGGTCGCTGCGCGCGGCAGGGCCGCCAGGCTGGGCGAGCGATCCCTGGGACACATGGATCCGGGTGCCGCCTCGGCCGTCATCATCCTGCGCGCGATGAAGGACACTTTTGGCGAACCGCAGGGATAGGCGGTTCTGGCGGCCGTGGCAGGCGGCGCACGCCGAACGATGGCCTGTCACCGAGTTAGCCTTTGACCGCTCCAGCGGTCATGGATCCCGATATCTGCCGATACATCACAAGCCCCAGCAATGCCGGCAAGGCGCCCAGCATCATGACCGCGGAAGCGGCTCCCCATTTTACGCCACCGCCGCTTGCGGCGAAAAAGAAGGACGCGCCGACCGTCATCGGGACGGCACGACTGGTTGTCAGCATAAGGCCGAAGAGGAATTCGTTTCAGGCGGAGATGAAGGTTGTGACCAGCGCCGGGCGGATCACCGGCCGGACGATCATCATCATCACCTGCAAGGAGCTTGCGCCATCGACTTTCGCTGCCTCGTCGAGTTCGGCCGGCACATACCCGCGGCCACAGACCCCGTTGCGCCCCGATTCAGTCGTTGCAACAAACCTGTGTCCGAGACCAAGCCTTGGCATTACAGTCTCAAACGCTCTCCCTTGGGGTCGTACCAAGGCGTGAGCTGCGCGATAGCGGTGTATCGCTTCCACGCGACTTCGATCTCAAGTGGCGCGGCTGCGAGCTAGGTATCGTCGACGCCGTCCTCGCATTCCATGTAGCCCATGCCGAGCGAGGCCCCGATGCGGTGGCCGTTCGGCGCCGACCTTCGCACAGCCGGTTCGGTCCGCATTGGAGGTCGCCCCAGCCGTCCTGCGGATCCGTTCGAGGCAATAGCCGACGGCATCGGCATGGTGCCAGAGAACCGCAAGGAGCAAGGGTTGTTCCTCGACCATTCGGTGGAGGACAATATTGCGATCAGTTCGCTCGACCGCTTCGTGGCGGGAGGCGTCGTCAACCGGACAGAGCGGCGCGATGCAGTTCTGACACAGATGAAACGGCTGGGTCTCAGGCTCAACGCTCTCTCGCTGCCGGTGAAAGCCCTGTCCGGAGGGAACCAGCAGAAAGCAGCGCTCGCGCGATGGCTGCTTCGCGATTCCAGGGTGCTGATCCTTGAGGGCACCCGCGGCGTCGACATCGGCGCAAAGCGGGAGATCTACGAGGAGATCGATCAGCTGGCGCGCGCCGGCAAGGCAATCCTCGTCATATCGTGGACCTACCGGAAGCTATCGGCATAAGCGATCGCCTCCTGGTCATGCGCCAAGGCAGGATCGTGTCCGAACTGATCTCGGAGAAAACCTCCGAAGAAGAAGTGATGCTTTACGCGACGGGCACCGCGGCCCGTAGCGGAAACATAGGAGTCCAGCCGTGAACACCGCTCGAGATGAAATCGCCCAGCCAAAGGCGGCCGTTCCCGAACGCGTCCCGTTCGACTTGGTGGGATCGCGCCGGCATCCTGATGGTGCTGCTCGCGCTGGTCATTCTGATGTCGGCCACCGCGCCAAACTTCAACCGCGTCGATAACCTCCTCAACATTGCGCGCTCCATATCGGTGAACGCCATTCTGGCGGCGGGGATGACGCTTGTCATCCTGACCGGTGGCATTGAACTCTCCGTCGGATCGATCGTCGCCGTTTCCGGCGTGGTCTCCGTCATCGCAGCCATAGCCGGGGTGCCGGCGCCCGCCGCCGTCTGCATAGGCCTTGCGGTCGGCGCGGCCTACGGCCTTATCAACGGCGTGCTGACCGCCTATCTTTCGCTCGCGCCGTTCATCGTCACACTCGGCACGATGACGTTCCTGCGTGGCCTCGCCTACACCATCACCGAAGGCCAGCCGATAGTCTCCAGCTCCCTGAATTTCAAGGGCATCGGCAACGGATACCTCTGGGGCATCCCGGTGCCCGTCATCGTGATGGTGGTCGTCTACCTGATCGTCTGGTTCATCCTGGAACGCACGCGCTACGGCCGCCACGTCTATGCCGTTGGCGGCAATGCCGAGGCGGCAAGCTCGCCGGCGTACGCGTCAAGCGGGTCGTCACGTCCGTCTATGTCCTGGCCGGCGCCTGTGCCGGACTTGCGGCGTTATTTTCGCCGCCCGCGTGATCTCGGCCCAGCCAACGGCCGGCACCGGTTACGAGCTCGACGCGATCGCGGCGGTGGTGCTCGGCGGCACCAGCCTCGCCGGCGGCCGCGGCCGGATCGTCGGCACGCTGATCGGATCGGTGATCCTCGGCGTTCTGGGCACCGGCCTGATCCTGCTCAACGTGCCCTTCTTCACCCAGTTGCTGATCAAGGGCGTGGTCATCATCCTAGCCGTCGCCATCGACAGCCTGAAGCAGCGGCCGGGGCTCTTCCAATTCCGCAGGAACAGACCTCCCGGCGCATCAGACCGATAACGTCCAGGCGCCGCCGTTCGCGCCTGGCAGGGCCGGCCTTGCCCTTCCCCGCTCACACTCTTGAATTGGAAGAATTCTCCATGACCCTTGCCGTCGCCATCACGGATCCACTTGCCCGCCAGCGCAAGCGCGAACCGATCGTCTTTTCCGTCGCCGCGAACCTACGCAAGCCCCTCTGGTGGGCGCGCGACGAGGCCGGCAACCGGGTACTTTACCAGCGCCTGACGCGGGACACCAGGGCAGGCGAAATGCGTTTCATCGCGACCGTGAGTTTCAGCGGCCAGTTGCGGCTAGCGCTGGAAGAACCATGCAAGCCTAATTCAGCCAACATTCCCGGCATCAAGGTCCTAAAAGGCAAGGAGGCTGATTGCTTCGTCCGCCTCGACACCGGCGCATTCGATCTCGAGCTCTGCTCCGGCAGCGCGCAGGGCCTGGGCTCCTCCAAGTGGGGTATCCGCCACTTCCGTTCTTTGGTAGACGATTTCGAGTTGCTGCCCTCCGGCAACAATGCCATCGGCGGTTTCTACGGGCCTTTCTTCGCGCCCGAGAACGGACTAATCAACCCTCCCGAGCACACGACCGTCGAGATCGAGACGCTGGAACGCGGCCCAGTTCTCCATCATTACCGCATGCACGGCACGATCCCGGACGGGCTGCTCGACGAACTCAAGGGCAAGCGCTTCGATCGACTGGATCTTCACCCACGGGACGCCTTTCTTCCAGCGCCGCTACCAGGTCGATCCCTTCCAGACCGTCATCAATGGCTGCTCGGTCACCAACAAGATCACCGTCGGCGACGAGTTCGAGGGCGGCAAGGGGCAAGCTGGTCTTCGACCGCTTCGCCGCCTATGGCGGGACGCGCTACCGCGCGGGGGACCCTTATGCCGGCGAGCTCGTGGCCATGGTGGCCGACACGGTGGCCGATTCGACCAACCAGAGCCGGAAATTTGAGGAATTCCGTTCCAGCCTCAGCGACATCGAATCCGCCCATTGGGATCTCTACTGGCGCCTGTTCTGCAACTGGGAGGGCGTAGTCGGCGAAGACGAGCTGCGTGAACGGTTGGCCCGCGTGCGCGCGGCATGCCATGTGAAGGCCGACCTCACGGATCGCCAGTGGGTGCTGACGGATCGGCCGGTCGACGTGTCGGCGGTCGAGCACGAAACGATATCCCGGCCCGGCCGACAAGACGGTGGAATTCGACACGACTACCGGCCGCGCCATGGTCTGGTGGACGTCGCAGCCATCCGGCGCCTTCCAGATCGTCCAACGGCGCCAGTCCGGCTGGGTGAACTGGGGCAGCAATGGGAGAATGAATGCCCCGAACTGCCTGTCGGTGTTCAAATCAAGACCGCATACGGCCATTTCGCTGATCGGTGGCAATCGGTAGCTGATCAGCTGGAGACGCCCCTGACCGTCAGTGTCCGGTAGATCGGAGCCTAAGCATGACTCCTACTATTCCGGACATAAAATCCGCTTTCGAGCGCGATACGATTCGCCTTCGGCTTGAAGATATCCAGCCGCTTCACCTGTTCACCGAAAGCGCCAGGGAAACTCCCAAATACCAATAGGTCAGCTCGTCCGTCGAGATCGGACTTGTGGAACTGCCCGTGATCGCAAGGGACAAAGACACGCCGGGAAAGTACCTGCTGGTCGACGGCCACATGCGTATCGAGATCTTGCGCGAGATAGGCGCCCCTGAGGTTGAATGTTTGGTCCAACGATGACGAGGCATTCACCTACAACAAACGGGTGAGCCGGCCTGCGGCGACACCACGATTAACAAGTCGCATGCGGATTTCTGCGCGATGGCTAAAAAGATGGGTGACTGAAATCAGGTCATGTGGCTCGGTAACGACAGGCCCACGGCGTCGCTCCGCCAGCCAGCCGGTAGTTGCCACCGCTTTACCGGTGTTCTCGTAGTGATTGGCCCGTCCTTTGGGTCCGGGCCTTTTCTGCAGCTACTTTGCAGCTACGCGGCGAGATCGGTCCACGACTTGGCAAGGAGGGCGGGCTTTTCCATGTGACGAAGCGATCGGGTGCCGATTTGGACTCTTATCGCAAAGATGGCTGCAGTTCAGGCGTCCCCCTAGTGATGGATAGGGCAGCCTGATCAATTCACGCCCTTGGGGAACGCCGCAGTGCGACATAGGCGGCACCGTGCCGCCAAGCGACAGAGTTGCTCGAAATTGGGGGCTAGCAGACCTATTGCGCTCTCTGTTTCTTGGCATATGCGGCAATGGCGCACAGCAAAGCCAACGCGGCAGCGTCGCATGCCGTCGCACATGCGGGCGAGATAGCAGCGGGGAATTCCGATCTCAGTCAGCTCGCGCGTTCGGACTTCACCCCTTTTTCGCGGGCGAATGACACAGCGCGATGTCGGAGGGATGGCTTAGGCCCGCAGGCCAAGGTCAACGAGCCGCGTCAGGTCGTCGCTGAAGTCGGGGTAATGTCTGAGCGGCTGAAAATCGACAGGTTCGTTGCGTTCAGCCTGCATTGCCGGCGCAGCTGTAGAGCAGCAGCTACCTGATCGGCGAGGCCCTGCAGATGATCGGCGAGGATGCCGAGCGGGTCCGTCATGCTTCCCCCCTCCCCGGAATCGGAACCAAAGCGATAAATGACGGTTTGCTAATGGAGGGATGGCAATCAGGACGCCGAGGAATGGTTGAACTTTTGAATTTGGAAATGGCGGTCGCCAGACAACGCGCGAAGAGAGCCGAACTCTCCCTCAATCAGGCGAAGACGATGCTCGACGGCAAGCACGGGCTTGCGATCAGCCTTGCACTGTGCAGCCGCATAAGAGCCGGGCAGGCCCGAGCGCAAGCAGCCCGCCGGCGGCTGCTGAAGATCACACCCATTGAGGAGTCTAGACCATGATATTGTTCGAACCACTGGACTCGGACGGTCACAAGCGAAGCGTGCTTTACCACGCAGCGCGGTTGTCGATGCTCCATGATCGAACGCTGATGCGATCCGACAAGGTTGACGAAGCGGCCGACAAGGTTGAGCGTGCGGCCGCCGTGCTGGTTGATGTTACCCAGGGCTCTGCCGTCGACGCTTTTCAGGAAGCGGTTTTCAGGAATTCGTCGGCGTTCCTTCGCCTCGAAGCGGGTCAGACACTCGGGCTCTGAGTCCCTCGATCGCCGAGGAAGCGGAAGCGATTCCAACCCCGTTCGCCGAGCATCGCTTAAGCCTGCTTGACCCGGCGCGCGACACGATGGCAGCGGAACGAAAGTCGTTGAACAAGGTTTACCCAACTAAGGGCGTTTTTCCTTTTAAGGGATTCGAAATAAAAACCCTCATCTTGGGCGCATTGGCCCTTTGTTTGGCCGCGCCTACGGTCGCTTCGGCGGATGAATTTATCGATCGAATCGACGAACAATGATAACCGAACGTCGCCGCCGAGGCTTCTATCTGCACCAGGCAAGTCCGAGCCCATCGGTTTTCAAGATGGCGTCAATGGTTTCCAGATGTGGGTGGAAATGATGTCTCGCAGTTCCGTGCGTACCGCGCGGAAGAGTGGGCGAAAGTTCGAGGACATTGGTCGCTGCGAGGAGGTCGCGAGGATCAGCTGTCGGGTAATCGGCGGGTCGAATGGCCAGACCTCGATGCGGCCAGCCTCGACAAGGAGATGCACGGAAGCATAGGGCAGAACCGTATAGCCAGTACCTTCCTCGACCAGCAGCAAGGTTGAAGGCATCGCCTCCAGCTCCATCTCGACACGCGGATAGATGCCATGCTCCGCCAGGGTATTATCAATGAGCCGCCGCAGCCCGTGCGGGCGGCTGGGCAGTATCATCGGCAGCTCAGCGAAGATGTTGAGGCCGACTGGCCCGCGCGGCAACACGCGCTCGGACAAGACCGGTCCGATCAGAAACAGTTCGTCATCGGCGAGCGGTTCGGTCAGCACGGAAGGATGGTTCGGCGAATTGTAGAGCACCGCGGCATCGATGCGACCGGCGATCAGCCATTCCAGGATATGGCCGCTGAAGCCTTCGATGACTTGCAGCGCGACATTGGGAAACTCGTTCTTGATCTTCTTGACCAGCGGCACCGTGAGCACGGTGCCGACCGAAGGCGGCACGGCCAGCACCAACCTTCCCTTCGGCGAGGATTTGAGGTTCGAGACGGCATTTTGCGCCAGCCGCATCCGCTCGACGATCTCGTCGGCATGAGCCTTCAAAAGCACGCCCGCCTCGGTCAGCACGACACCGCGGCCGTTGCGATAAAACAGCTCAACGCCGAGCTCCTCCTCAAGCCCGCGAATATGGCGCGTGACCATAGGCTGGGTGACATTGAGGTCGAGAGCGGCCTTTGAGAAGCTGCCAGCCGCACCGACGGCGATGAATACCTGTAGCTGCTTCGTGTCCAACTCTCACCCCAACCGTCCGCTGCTGCAGAGCCTCCGGGCTGACCCATCGGCGTCCGTGTCACATGCCGAACGGGTACTTCTGGCCTCGGACATTCAAGAACACGGCATAGACAGACGTTGTCGCCGTGATGAACAGCCGATTGTTGCGCGGCCCACCAAAGGCCAGGTTCGCAACCATTTCCGGCACCTGAATTTTCCCGATGAGTTCACCTTCGGGCGTATGGCATTGTACGCCATCCCATGCGCTGATCCAGAGATTACCCGCGATATCAACGCGAAAGCCATCTGGAATGCCTGGCGATATGTTTGCGAAGACGCGGGAATTTACCAATCTGTCGCCGTCGACGTCAAACTGCCTGACGTGATGTGGAGCGCTGCGGTCGGTGAGGAAGCCGGAGTCCGAAATATAAAGGTGCTTCTCGTCAGGCGAGAAGGCGAGCCCGTTCGGCATGGAGAAATCATCGGCAACGACTGTGATCATCCCCGACTGCGGATCGATCCTGTAAACGCGGCAGCCAGCCTGCTCCTGTAGGCCCTTGCGCCCGACATAGTCTGAAATGATCCCATAATTAGGATCGGTGAACCAGATGCTGCCGTCGGATTTCACGACCACATCGTTCGGCGAGTTCAAAGGCTTGCCATCGAAAGAGGCGGCCAGCACGGTGATCGAGCCGTCCCATTCGGTACGCACGACGCGGCGCTCCCCCTGCATGCATGTGATCAGCCTTCCGTTGCGATCGCGTGTGCTGCCGTTCGGGTTGCAGACATGGCTTCGGAACAGCGAAACCGCCCCCGTGTCCTCGTCCCATCGCAGCATGCGGTCGTTGGGGATATCGCTCCAGATCAGGGAGCGAAGATCGGCGAAATAGACCGGTCCCTCCGCCCAGCGATTTCCCGAATGGATGGTTTCGAGGAATGCGACCGGATCGATCAGGTCGCCGAACCGCGCGTCGATCATTTCGTAGCAGGACATCGGCCACCTCGCCTATGGCAGCCGGATCGCGACGGTCTTGGTCTCGGTGTAGAGTTGGAGCGCCTGCTCGCCGAGTTCGCGCCCCCAGCCCGATTGTTTGAACCCGCCGAAGGGCATGGTGACGTCATTGAAGTTGTGGCAGTTCACCCAGACCGTGCCGGATTTAATCTTTGCGGCCAGCCGATGCGCGGTGCCCAGATTGTTGGTCCAGATCGATGCGGCAAGGCCATACTCGGTGTCGTTGGCATCCTTGGCGAGTTTGTCCAGGTCCTCGTCGTCGAAAGGCATCGCACAGGCCACCGGTCCGAATATCTCTTCGCGGATCACCGACATGTCCGGCCGCGTCCGGGAAATCACCGTCGGCTTGACGAAATAGCCGACGTCACCCGCACGCCCGCCGCCCGTGACGATCTCGGCGCCGTCACTCCTGCCTTCCGAGATCAGTCGGGTGATGCGTTCCATCTGCTGCTGAGAGACGACGGGGCCAAGCTCCGTCGCAGGGTCAAGCCCGGCGCCGAGCTTCAGCTTTTCGGCGCGCGCCGCGATCCCGGACACGACCTTGTCGTAGATCTTCTTGTGAACGAAGAAACGCGTTCCCGCGCCGCAGCTCTGCCCGGCATTGAAGAATGCCGCGCTCGAGGCGCCGGCCACCGCCATGTCGATATCGGCGTCGCCCAGCACGATGGTCGGCGCCTTGCCACCAAGCTCAAGGCTGACCTTCTTGAGATTGCCGGTCGCGGCGCGAGCGATCAGCCGACCGACTTCGGTCGAACCGGTGAAAGCCACCTTGTCGATATCGGGATGGGCCGCCATCGCCGCGCCAACCGTTTCGCCAAAGCCGGTCAGGATATTGACCACACCTTCCGGAAAGCCGGCTTCCTGAACCAGCTTGCCAAAGTAGAGCGCTCCGAGCGGCGTCTGCTCGGCCGGCTTGAGCACGATGGTGCAGCCGGCCGCCAGTGCCGGCCCCACCTTCCAGGCGAGCATGCTGAGCGGGAAGTTCCACGGGATGATCTGGCCGACGACGCCGACCGGCTCGCGGCGGGTGTAGGCATGCCAGTCGCCCGGTGCGTTGACCGTCATCGTCTCGCCATTGATCTTGGTGGCCCACCCCGCATAGTAGCGGAGCGTCTCGGCCGTGAACGGCACCTCGCCATTGCGGGAATCGCCGATCGGTTTGCCGCTCTCATAGGAATTGAGCGTCGCCAGCATATCGACATTGGCATCGATCAGATCGGCGAGTTTCCAGATCAGCCTGGCGCGCTCGGCCGGCACCATTTTCGACCATGGACCGTCGATCGCCGTTCGCGCGGCCCTGACCGCCAGATCGACATCGGCGCCATCACCGGCCGGCACCTGCGCGATGACCCGGCCATTCGAGGGGTCGATGACGTCGAGCGACCGTCCGGAGGCCGCCGGCAGCCATGCGCTGCCGATCAGCATCGCGTGCTTGCCGCCGACGAACGCCGCCACCTTGGGATCGAGTGGTGGCACGGCATCGAAACGTATGTTCATGACTTCCTCCGAACGGTCTCTTCGATCAGCGCTGGACGAACGGCGCGGGAACGGAATTCCCGGCATCGATCCAGATGCTTTTTTCCTGAAGATATTCGTAGATGGCGGTCTGGCCGTTCTCCCGGCCGATGCCCGACTGCTTGTAGCCGCCGAAAGGCGAGAGATAGCTGGTGGCGCGGTACATGTTGACCCAGACGCTGCCGGCCTCGAGCCGCTCGGGCAAGCGGATTGCACGTCCTAGGTCCTGCGTCCACATCCCGGCCGCAAGCCCGTAGATGGTGTCGTTGGCGATGGCCACCGCCTCATCCTCATCCTCGAAGGGAATCACCGACAGCACCGGTCCGAAGACCTCTTCCTGGGCGATGCGCATGGACTGCTTCACGTTGCCGAAGATCGTCGGCTCCACGAACCAGCCATCGGCAATCGATTTGTCCTCGGGTATCTTGCCGCCGAGCAATTGCGCAGCGCCCTCACCGTTGGCGATGCTGATGTAGTCGAGCACTTTCGCGCGCTGGGGCAAGGTGGTGATCGGACCGACCTGGGTCTCGGGATCGAGCGGATCGCCGATCCTCGCGGTCTTTGCGAAGGCGACCAGCTTTTCCGTCACCTGGTCGTAGACGGAGCGCTGCACAAGCGCGCGAGAACCTGCAATGCAGGTCTGCCCCGTCGCGGCAAAGATTCCGGAAACGAGGCCGGGAATGGCTGCCTCCATCTTGGCGTCGGCGAAAACGATGTTGGCGGATTTACCGCCGAGTTCGAGCGTGACCTTCTTGAGGCCGCCGGCGGCAGCCTGATAGACGCGGCGGCCGGTTGCATCACCACCGGTGAATGCCACTTTCGCGACATCTGGATGGGTGACGAGGCGGTCACCGATTTCATGGCCGAAGCCGGTGACGATGTTGACGACGCCCTTGGGAAAGCCCGCTTTCTCGAAAAGCCGGCCGAAGAACAACGCCGAGACCGACGAGAATTCCGACGGCTTCCAGACGATCGTGTTGCCGGCCGCGAGCGCTGGAGCAAGCTTCCACGTCGCCAGCATCAAGGGTGAGTTCCACGGTGTGATCGCGGCCACCACCCCGAGCGGCTCGCGGCGCGTGTAGTTGAACACGCCCGGCTTATCGATCGGGATGACCCGTCCCTCGATCTTGTCTGCGAGCCCGCCAAAGAAGCGGAACCATTGCGGGATGTATTTGCACTGCATCCGCATTTCATTGATCAGCTTGCCGTTGTCGCGGGTTTCGAGAACGGCCAGGTTTTCGGCCTCCTCCGCCACGAGGTCGGCAAAGCGCGTCATGATCTGCCCACGCGCGCTTGGGATCATCGTCCGCCACTCGCCGCGAAACGCGGCCGCTGCTGCCTGCACGGCCGCATCGACATCGGCTACGCCAGCGCGCGGAACAAGCGCCCAGGCCTTGCCGGTGAAGGGATCGAAGGATTCGAAAAAATCGCCCGACTGCGCGGCGGCCGCGCGGCCGCCGATCAGCATCGAGAGCTTTTCCGTGGCCAGCGGCGGACGGGTTGTCATGCTCCGACTTCCTGCATGGCTTCGCGCGCCACCCGGAAGGAATCGACGCCTGCGGGCACGCCGGCATAGATCACGACCTGTAGAAGGACTTCGCGGATCTCGTCTTTGGTCACGCCGTTGGTCAGCGCGCCCTTCACATGCATCTTCAGTTCGTGCGGACGATTGAGCGCGGAAAGCATGGCGAGGTTCAGCATGCTGCGGGTCTTCTTGTCGAGCGTGTCACGGCCCCAGACAGCGCCCCAGCAATATTCCGTCACGAGTTCCTGCAGCGGACGATTGAAATCGTCGGCGCTGGCGAAGGATTTCTCGACGAATTCGGCGCCCAGAACCGATTTGCGGATTTCAAAACCCTTGTCGAACACGTCTTTGCCCATTGGATGGTCCTTTCCAGTTGCTTGGGAGATCAAAGGCCGGGTGTCGGCCGATATTTGCGGCCCCGCGCGATGACGTGGCCGAGCGAGCCGTTGGTCAGGTAGATCTGCGTCGCCTTGGAATCGTAGGGGACGTTCTCCTGGCCGGGATAGCCGATCAGTTCGCGCACGCGCGGGCTCATGTAGTAGGTGGCAATGGCAATCGTGGTGATCGCCGAGAAGGCTTCGCCATCCTCCTTGTTGAGGCTTTCCAGACGAGCCTCGGCGCCGTTGGCCGGACCGACCGCGATGCCGCGCGCAAAGCCCGGCTTCAGATCAACACGAAAATCCAGCGACTTCTCGACATCGGCGTAGCGGCAGACGTCGCTGAACTTCGGCATCTTGCCATGCGCGGGGATCAGGAAGTCTGCGAGCGCGAAGAAGGTGTTTTCGTTCGACATGTCAGGCCACCTTCTGGTTGCGGCGCTCGGCGATCATGCGGCGCGTGTTGCGCAGCGCGACGGCCATGATGGTCGCCGTCGGGTTGGTAGCGCCCGAGGTCGGGAAGGTCGACGCATCCATGACATAGAGGTTCGGCACGTCGTGGCAGGCGCCCCATTGATCGACGACCGAGCGCTTCGGGTCGTCGCCCATGACGGTGGTGCCTATGAGATGCCAACCGGATTCACGCACCGGCGTCGAAACCAGCGTCTCGATGGCGCCGGCGGCGCGCACCGATTCCAGGCAGCGGTCGATGTTGAACTTCAGCAGCCGGTTGGAATTCTCGTTGACCTTGTAGACGATCTGCGGCGCCGGCAGCCCATCGGAATCCACCAGATCCTTCGACAGCACCACCTGGTTGCTCTCCTCCGGAAGATCCTCGCCGACAATGCCCCAGATCAGCGAGTGGCCGAAGCGGCGCGCTACATTTTCATGCAGGTTGGCGCCCCAGAAATCCTGGAACCGGCCGCTTTCGGCGACATAGACCTTGGACCCGGTCGCGCCGGATACACCGACCGGTCCGCCCGACGGCATGCAGTTCCATTTCGAGCCGCGTACAAAGCCGCGGCTTTCGTCGGTCTCGTAGAATTCCAGCGAATAGACCTGCTGGCCGAAGGGACCGCGCCAGGAATCCAGCGGATCCTGGTAAGAGGCCAGTACGCTTGCAAAGGGATGCATCATCAGCCGCTTGCCGACCATGCCCGACGAGTTGGCAAGGCCGTCCGGTTTCCCGGCTCCTCCCGACATCAGCAGCAGCCGTGGCGTGCCGACGCCATTGGCGCACAGGATGACCACCTTGGCGCGCTGGCGCCGGTCGCGACCGTTTGCATCGACATAGACGACACCGGTCGCCAGCCCCTGGTCGTTGGTCTCGATTTCTTTCACGCGTGCACGGGTGACGAGCCGCGCGCCGGCCTTCAGGGCCAGTGGCCAATGCGACCGGTCGGTCGTCGATTTCGCGCCCTCCGGACAGCCCGTCAGACAGGTTCCGCGACGCACACAGGGATTGAGTTCGCCGAACTTCTCCGACGGGATGGCGTTGCTGCCGGGCCACCAGTGCCAGCCCATCTTCTCCATACCCAGCGCACCGCGCTGGCCGACGGAGCCCATGGGGAGCGCCGGAAAGGGATAGGCGCCGCGCGGCGGGTAGGCCGGATCGCCGGCTAGACCGGAAACGCCCACTTCGCGTTCGATCTCGAGCTGGTAGGGCAACAGGTCTTCGTAGGTGAACGGCCAGTCCTCGGCCACGCCATCCATCGAGCGCACGCGGAAGTCGGACGGCAGGAAATGCATCCATTGCGCGCCGTAGAGGGTCGCGCTGCCACCGACGCCGGCAAACATCAACGGGTTGATATCCGTCGTCGACGTGTCGACGGGATAGTCGTTGGGATTGTCGCGGACGTTGGGATTGGGATGCCAGAGCTTGGTGCTGACAAGCTCGTGTTCCGGACGCGCGCCGGTATAGGCGGCATAGTCCGGCCATTCGCCCTGCTCGAGCACGACGACGGAAATGCCGGCGCGCGCCAGATGAAGTGCGGCGACCGAGCCGGATGGGCCGGCCCCGACGATCACGACATCCACTTCCTCGTCGCGCCTTGCCCGTGCATTGCGATCCGCCAGAACTTCAACGGTCATTTTCTTCCTCCCTTGGGGTCCAATGGCAGCATCGGGTCAGGCGAGCCGCGTCCGGTAAAACGCCGCCGCGCCGATGATGATGACACCCTTGATGATGAGCTGCATCTCGATCGGAAATCCGAGCAGCAGCACGAGATTGTTGATCACCACCAGAACGGCCACGCCAAGCAGCGCCGCAAAGATGTTGCCGCGCCCACCGGTAAGCGCGACCCCGCCCATCACGGCGGCAACGATGGAGTCCAGTTCGTAGCCTTGGCCAACCCAGTTCGAAACGGTGCCGACATAACCGAGCAGGAACAGTCCGCCTATTCCCGCGCAGACCGAGCAGATGACGTAGCAGAGGATGACCACGCGATCGGGCGCGACGCCGTTGAGGAACGCGGCCTTCGGATTGCTTCCGACCATGAAAATCTCACGGCCGAGGCGTGACCGGTGCAGCACGATGCCGAACGCAATTGCCAGAAATGCCAGGGTGATCAGATTGACGGGCACGCCAAAAATCCGTCCGGAGGCCAGAAAGCCCATGCCCGGCGGCAAGGTGCTGATCGGCGCGCCGCCAGTATAGGCGAAACGAATGCCTTGCAGGATGATCATCATCGCCAGCGTTGCGAGAAACGGGCTGACATTGCGTTTGGCGACGAGCCAGCCGTTCACCAGACCCACCGCGGCCGACAGGGCGATCGCGGCGATGAAGATCATCGGAATCGCCTCATTGGTCGTGGCTTTGAAAGCGGTCGCCAGCACGGCCACCGTTGCCATCAGCGAGGCCACGGAGAGGTCCAATCCGCGCACCAGGATGACAAAGGTCTGGCCGACGACGACCATGCCAAGCGGTGCCGCGATCGTCAGCACATTGACCAGGTTGGCCGGCCGCAGAAAGGTTGGTGAAGCGAGAGCCGCAACGGTCATCAGCACGGCCAGGAAGATCATCAGCCCGTAGCGCTCGAAGACTGAGGCCAGGGACATGCCTTGCGATCGCGGCATCGGGGTATCAAGAGGCGCCATCACTATCTCCGCCTTGTGGTGTGGATGCCGACCGCGATGATGATGATGAGACCCTGGATGACCCACTGATAGTAGGACGAGACATTGACGAAGTTCAGCAGGCTGTTGAGCATGGTGACGAGCAGCACGCCGAGGAAAGTACCGAGCACGCCGCCTCTGCCGCCGGCCAGAATGGTGCCTCCGACCACGACTGGCGTGACCGACTGCAGCGTCAGCGCGGCGCCGATGCGCGGGTCGCCAACGCCGGTGCGGGCGGTCAGGAAAATCGCCGCTATGCCGGCGCACAGGCCCGACAGCGCGTAGGCAAGCACCACGATACGATCGACCGGCAACCCATTCAGCCGCGCCGCTTCCCGATCGCCGCCGACGAAGTAGATGCTGCGGCCCGTGCGCGTGCGCTGCAGCCAAAGCCCGGCGAGCGCGAAAATCACCACGAGCACGATGGCGCTGAACGGAATACCGCCGACCTTTGCATAGGCAATATCCGCGAAGGCGCGCGGTACGGAGCCGCCGGGCTCCTTGCGGTACATCAGCGTTGCGCCAAAGATGATCGAGGACATGCCGAGCGTGACGATCAGGGGATGGACGCGCAGCACGACCGTCAGCAATCCGTTGAGCGCGCCGACAGCGGTCGCGGCGAGCAATGCCAGCGGCAGTGCAAGCCAGACCAGATCCGGACGCCATTCGAGGAAGTTCGCCAGAAAGACGGTGAGCGCACCGACCAGCGAACCGATCGCCAGATCAATGCCGCCCATCAGCACGACGAACGTCTGACCCAGGCTGACCATGCCCAGCACGATGAGCTGCTGGAACAGATTGCCGATGTTGCGCCAGGTCAGAAACCGATCGGACAACAAGCCGCCGACGACAGCAAGCAGCACCAGCAGCACTGCCACGATCAGATAGGAAAGCAACAGCCGGTTGCGGCGAAGATCCACCGTGATCGCGCTCATCCGACCGGCTCCGCTCGCTGATCCGTTTCCGCCTCGCGGTGCCCGACAGATCGCACGGCGAGATCCATGATCGCCTCCTCGCCGAGTGCATCGCCTTTGATTTCGCCGACGACATGGCCTTGCGCCATGACGAAGACCCTGTCGGAGAGACCGACGATTTCGGGCAGTTCTGAACTGATCATCAGCACACCGACGCCAGAATCCGCCAGCCGTCGCACGATGCGGTAAATCTCCACCTTGGCCCCGATATCAACCCCGCGCGTCGGTTCGTCGAGGATAAGCAGCCTGCTGGCGATCCGCGACCAGCGGCTGAACAGCACCTTCTGCTGGTTTCCCCCAGAGAGATTGCCGATCTTCACGTCAGGCGACGGCGTCGCTACCGAAAAATCCTGGATCTGCTGCATCGCCACAGCACGTTCCTGCTTCCTGTCGATCAGGCCATGTTTCGTTATGCCGTCGAGGTCGGGCGCCACGATATTGGCGGAAATCGGCAGACCGAGAAACAGGCCGTCGTCCTTGCGGCTCTCGGTTAGAAAACCGAGCCCATGCCTTATCGAACCCTTCGGAAGCATTGTCTCAAATGGCTTGCCATCAAATTCGATCACCCCGCTCTCGACGGCTCGCGTGCCGAAGATAGCCTCGGCAACCTCTGTGCGCCCCGAACCGACCATGCCGGCCACGCCGACGATTTCGCCAACCTTGACGTTGAGGCTGACGTCGCGGACGCGCGGACCGGCCTTGAGATTGCGAACTGTGAGCACATCCGGACCGCCCGCCGGTGCCATACGCCGCGGCGGATAGATCTGGCTGAGCCGGCGGCCAACCATTCGAGTGATCATCTCTTCACGCGTGAGCGCGCTTACCGAGCTGGTGCCGACGAGTTGGCCGTCCTTGAGTATGGTCACCGTGTCGGCGATTTCGAATATCTCCTCAAGCCTGTGGGAGACGTAGACGATGCCGACGCCTTCGTTGCGCAGCCTGCGCATGTTCTCGAACAAAAGATCGACCTCGCGGCCAGCGATGACCGCTGTCGGTTCGTCCAGGATGAGAAGCCGCACCCTGCCGACCAGGGCTTTCGCGATCTCGACCATTTGCTGATCGGCAAGCGGCAATTCGTCAATCCTGGCGTGGGTTGGAATATCTACGCCGAGTTGTGCGAGGATTTCAGCGGCGCGGACGTGGCGGGCGCGGTTCGAAATGAGACCAAACCTGCCGCGGGGCTGCGTATCGACCAGAATGTTCTCGGCGACCGAAAGTTCGGGAAAAAGCGCAAGCTCTTGATGGATCACGTGGATGCCGGCAGCGCGTGCTTCCTTCGGCGACTGCCAGGAAACCGGCTTGCCGAGATAGGTCATGGTCCCGGAATTCGGTTTGGTCACGCCGCCCATAACGCGGATCAGCGTCGACTTGCCTGCGCCATTTTCGCCGAGAAGGGCGTGAATTTCGCCTGGCTGCACGGCGAAATCGACCTTGTCCAGGGGTTTGACTCCAGGATAGTCCTTCTCGATCTGGCTGAGCTCAATAACAGACGCTGACATATCCGGTGCTCGAACTGTTCAATGCACGTCCGGTGCGCGTCCAGGATGGGCGCGCACCGGCTCGCTTGGGAAGCTTACTTCGGATAGTCGGGATTGAATGTACTCGGATTATAGCCGGCGGGCAGCCCGTTGCTTGGCGACAGATCGCCCGGATCGCTCATGCTGACATGGTCGAGCAGATGCCTGTCGCCCTTGACCGAGATCGTATCCGCACCCGGCGACGTGACGACCTGGAAGCTGACCTCGACCTTGTCCGGGACCGAGATGCCCTTGAGCACGTCAAGCGCGGTCTCGATGCCGGTGATGCCCATCGACGTCGGATAATCGATGCCGACCATCTTGATGTTGTGCTGGTTGGCCAGCTGATACATCCGGGCAACGTCGCCGCCGGTCATCGGTGGAAATTCGCCGTCCTTGTAACCGGCGTCAAGAAACGCTTCGATCGCGCCGTAGCCCTGAAGCGCACTGTCGGCCAGGACGCCGTTGATGGCCTTGCCGTGCTTCTGGATCAGCGCGGCCATCACCGACTTGCCTGTTGCCGGATTCCAGTCGCAATACTGCTTCTCCAGCACCTTGATGTCGGGAAATTTCGAGAACACTTCCTCGTTCGCCTTGATGCGGATTTCCGCGACGCTTGACCCGGCGATGCCGGGCAGCATAACGATGTTGCCCTTGCCGCCCAGCGTCTCGCACAACCACTGCGCCTCGAGACGGCCCAATGCCCAGTCGGATGCCGTGACGTAGGTGATGTAGTTGGCCGGCGTCTTCACCTTGCGATCGACCATGACAACGGGGATGCCTTGTTCGGTTGCGCGTCCGACGACGGAATCGAGCGCGTCCTCGGTCGAGGCGGCAATGAGCAAAATGTCGACGCCCTGGCTGATCAGATCCTGGATATCCGCGATCTGCTTGGAGGGGTCGTCATTGGCGTCGGTGACGAGAAGATGGGCGATCTCGTCGCGATGCTGGCCGGCGGACCAGAGCACGCCATGCTGGAAGGCGACGCGCCAAGCATTGGAAATCGAAGCATTGGAGAACCCGATCGTATAGGGACCCGCCTTCTTCCATTTCGAGGTGTCGACCATGGTGTTCGCATTAGGGTTCCACATCCAGGTGCGCGGCGCGCCATAGTAGCCGGGCTTCGTTTCCGGCTCTGCGGCGACGGCTGCGCTGGTCTGGGCGAGCTGGATGGCCGGTGCGGCGGCCATGGCTGCCGCCACGGCTGGCATTCCCCGGATAAAGCTCTTACGCGAGATCTTGTGGTCTAATATGGTCTTTATTGACATTGGTTCCTCCTCCTGAACGCTCGACAGAGCGTCTAAATTCTCCTCAGACATTCTCGCACGCGAGACAGTATAAACAAACAATAGATGTCTATATCCCGGGCAAACCGCACGACTATTTTCCTGACAACCTCCAATTCAGAAAAATTCGACTGAAAGCGATTTGGCGCAAATTAGCAGTCGATTACCCACAATCGTCAATCTGCCGTCTTGTAATAGCTGCTATTACCTTTTTGACCATTGGGGGCAGCGAAGAATACGACTTATCTAGCAACCGGTGCCGGGCGCTTGAGGTGCGTTCCGTCGGAGGAGAGGCCGTGAATATTCTTGTTGTCTTGCGCATGATCCCGGATTCCGCGGGCGAGCTGCAACTCGCCGAGGACGGCCGCAGCATCGATCGGGAATGGCTGGATTTCCAGCTCAACGATTTCGACGATCATGCCCTCGAGGAAGCAATCCTGCTCAAGGAAGCCGGCGGCGCGAAGGTGACGGCGGTAGCTGTCGGCGAAGGCACCAACCGTGTCCTGCAGATGGCTGCCGCACGCGGCGCCGACGAAGTCGTGGCGCTTCAGGCCGAGGAGGGTGCCATGATCTCCTCACGTGAGATTGCGGCTTCCATCGCGGCGATGGCGCGGGCAAAGTCGGCCGACCTGGTTCTGTGCGGCGTTCAATCGAGCGAGGATGTCTTCGGCCAGCTCGCGCCCTATGTCGGCGCGCTGCTCGACTGGCCGCATGTGTCGGGAACCAACCGTATCGTTGCGGACGGCGCCGTGCTTCGGGTCACGCAAGAGCGCGGCGCCGGTGTCGCCGTCACCTATGAGTTGGCCACGCCGGCGGTGCTGGGCGTTCAGACAGCGTCGAAGGCGCCACGCTATGTCTCCGGCAGCAAGCTTCGCGAAGCATCCAAGACGCCCATCGGCCGCGCCGCGCCCGAATCGTCAGGCTTCGAGCGTTCAACCGAGATCATCACATTGCGCCTGCCAGTCCAGGGCGGCGCCGGCGAGAACCTTGGCGGCAATGCCGAGACAGTCGCGGATCGGCTGGTCGGCATCTTGGCAGCCAAGGGCCTGGCGAGGAATTAAGTCATGAAATTGATTGCCTGTACCGAAGGCCACTCCAGCAAGATCGAAGCCTTCTCCCTCGAAATGATCGCGGCGGCGCGTTCACTCGCCCAGGCCGGCGACGAGGTCGTCGCTTTTTTCGCCGGCGGTAAAGCGGAAGCCGCATCCTCTCTCTTCGGTGCCGCCGATCGCCTGATAGTGGCCCGCGCCACAAAAGCGGATGTTATTCCCGCCGAGACCTATGCGGTGCTTCTGCGCGAAGTCGTCACCGCCGAGAGCCCCGGCCTGGTCCTGGTTCCCTATTCGGCAAACGGGCTGGACGTGGCAGCCGACATTTCGGCGCGAACCGGCTGGCCGCTCATCTCCTATGTCAACGAAATCAAGCGGCACGGTGAAAACCTGACGGTTGTCGCGCAGATGTATGGCGGCAAGATACTCGCCGACTGCGAGGTGCAACTGCCCGCCATTCTGATGATCAACCCAGGCGCCTTCGCGGAGGCAGCGCCGGGCCCGATCGCCGCCGCGAGCGTGCAGACGATCGATGCCGAACCCACGCTCGCCAGCGGCAAGGTGAGAATGGTGGCCATCGACGTGCCGGATTATGCCGACGTCGACCTGACGACAGCCGAGAGGATCGTGTGCGTGGGCCGCGGTATCGGCGACGAGGCAAGCATCGACCTTGCGCGCAATCTGGCGACGATGCTGGGGGCGGAGATCGCCGGCAGCCGTCCTGTCGTCGACAATGGCTGGCTGCCGAAGCTGCGCCAGGTCGGCAAATCCGGCCAGAAGGTGAAGCCGAAGCTCTATCTGGCGCTCGGCGTGTCCGGTGCGCCCGAACATCTCGAGGGCATGTCGCAGGCCGACCTCATCATTGCCGTCAACACTGATCCAAAGGCCCCTATCTTCAATGTCGCGCATTACGGTGCGACCTGTGACCTGTTCGATCTCGTCGCCAATCTGAGCGACAGGCTGCGGGCCGGCTCTGGCCGTTGAGATGGCATCGACCCTGCCACTCTGGACCCTGGTCATCACAGCACTCGCGTTGACGGCTTGGCGCTCGCGCCGTTACGCGTTTGCTCTTGCCAATGCACCGGCAGCGGCCCGCTTCGACCGCCCGATGCTGCGCCTCCAGGGCGTGATGGTCGCCATCGGCATGCACCGGAAAATGCTCCGCAAGCCGCTTTCCGGCGTGCTTCACGCAATCATCTTCATTTCGTTCTTCGTGCTGTTCACCGCCACGATCGATGCCTTCGGCTCGCGGCTGTTTCCAGGGTTCTCACTTGCGCCCATCGGTGGCCAAACCTGGATTGCCGCTCTGCAGGATATCTTTTCGGTGCTGATGCTGGTCGGCGTCGGACTTGCGCTCTATCAGCGTTACGTGCTGCGGCCTGCCCGCTTCGACGGCTCGAGCGGCAGTGATGCGGCAATCATCTATGTGTTGATCGTCCTGATCGTGGCGTCCCTGTTGCTTGAGGCGGCGGCACGCATAGCCGGTGGCGCAGACGGCTCGTGGCGGCCGGTCGCATCGGCGCTGGCTGGATTGCTCAATCGTGCCGGCATACCGGCACATCAGGGCGAAGAGCTGTTCTACTGGGCTCACGTCGGCGCCATTCTGGCGTTCCTTGTCTATATCCCCGGTTCGAAACACCGGCACATGTTTCTTGCCGCGCCCAATATCTACTTCCGCAGCCTCGAACCGCGCGGCCTGGCGCCCGCGGTCCCGGAAGCACGCGAGGCTCCGGGCATCGACAGCCTGGGACAGTTCGACTGGAAACAGCAGCTCGACCTTCTGTCCTGCACCGAATGCGGCCGTTGCCAGGCGGTCTGCCCAGCCTATGCGGCCGGTCTGCCGCTCAGCCCGAAGTTGCTGATCACCGACATGCGCGACGCGCTTGCCGCGGGATCTTCGGCGGCCCCGCTGGTCGGCGGTGTGATTTCCGAGGAGACGCTGTGGGCTTGCACCACCTGCCGTGCCTGCATGGAGGCATGCCCGGTCGAGATCGAGCATCTACCCAAGATCATCGACATGCGCCGTCATCTGGTCGACGAAGGCCGTGTCGGCCCCGGTCTGCAGGAGGCGTTATCGAACCTGACCCGTCTCGGCAATTCCATGGGCAAGCCTTCCAAGATGCGAGCCCGCTGGACCAGGGAGCTCGGCTTTCCGGTCAAGGATGCACGCGAGGAACCCGTCGACGTTCTATGGTTCGTCGGGGACTACGCCTCCTACGATCCGCGCGTTCAGGAAATCACCCGCAAGGTTGCCGAACTGCTGACCGCAGCCGGGGTCGACTTCGGCATTCTTTTCGATGCCGAGCGCAACAGCGGCAATGATGTGCGGCGTGCCGGCGAAGAAGGTCTGTTCGAAACGCTCGCGCAGTCCAACATCGATGAGATCAAGGCGTGCAGCTTCAACCGAATCATGACCACCGATCCGCATAGCCTGAATGCGCTGAAGAACGACTATCAGCATTTCGGCGCGGCGTTCGAGGTGCTGCATTATACGGCGCTGCTGGCGGAACTCATCGGGGCGGGAAAACTCGACCTGCATGTCGCCGATGGCGCCAGGGTCACCTATCATGATCCCTGCTATCTTGGACGCTACAATGGTGGCTTCGATGCGCCGCGCGATCTGATCCGCGCCGCCGGCTACACGCTTCATGACATGCCGCGCTGCCGCGAGAATTCCTTTTGCTGCGGCGCCGGCGGCGGCCGCATCTGGCAGGGCGACGACGGCGTGACCGAGCGTCCGAGTGAGAATCGTATCCGTGAAGCGCTGAGCCTGGGCGACGTCGCGTACTTCGTCGTCGCCTGCCCGAAGGACAAGGTGATGTACACCGCCGCGATCGATGCGCTCGGCGTGGCCGACAGATTGAAGGCCGTGGACATAGCGGAACTTCTTGTGCCGCGTACAAGCCAGGCGCTCGAAATACCCACGGTGGAAACGACCTGACAGAATGCGATCCAGGAGATCGAGACCAAACACCATTGCATGGGCATCGGCCCTGAAAGAGGAGAGAGCGATCATGTCGACCCTGAAAATCGGCTTTGTTGGCATCGGAAAAATGGGCACGCCGATGGCGACCCGTCTCATCAAGGCTGGTTACGAAGTGACGGTCTACGACGTCGACAGCAAAGCCGTGGCGGAATTGACTAACGCGGGCGCGAAAGCCGCCGCCGGCGCGCGCGATGTCGCCGATATTGCGGAGATCGTTTTTGCCAGCCTGCCCAGCCCGCAGATCCTGGAAAAGGTCGTGCTCGGCGAAGGCGGTATCGCCGAGGGCAAGGCGGTTCGCATCTTCGTCGATATCTCGACGACGGGTCCGCGAATGGCCGCCAAGGTTGCCGAAGGCCTTTCAGCCAGGAGCATCGCCATGATCGACGCGCCCGTCAGTGGTGGATTGAAGGGCGCGCGCAACGGCACGCTCGCCGTCATGGTGTCGGGGCCGAAGGCTGCGTTTGAAACGGCGAGCCCGGTGATCGAGAATTTCGGCCGGATATTCTTCATGGGCGAGGTTCAGGGCTCCGCCCAGACCATGAAGCTTGCCAACAACCTGCTTGCAGCGGCGGCACTTGCGATCTCCTCCGAAGCGGTCGTAATGGGCGTCAAGGCAGGCCTCGATCCCAAGGTGATGATCGACGTCATCAACGCCTCGAGCGGCCGCAACAGCGCCACCGAGGACAAGTTCCCAAAATCCGTCCTGCCGCGCACCTTCGATTTCGGTTTCGCCACAGGCCTGTCCTTCAAGGATGTCCGGCTGTGCGTGGACGAGGCGGAGGCAATGGGCGTACCCATGGTGGTGGGCAGTGCCGTGCGCCAGTTGCTGAGCGTAACGAACCAGCTCTACGGGCCGGACTCCGATTTTACCTGTATGGTCAAAACGGTTGAGACATGGGCGCATGTGGAGGTCGGCTCAGCCCAGACCCCAGATGTCGCCAAAGCGAGCTGATCATGGGTGACTCCGAACGTTATGAAATCCATGCCGTTCGCTACGGTCATTTCGAGCGCCGCTCGGGCGAGAATTTCCTAGGCGGCGATACGCATGACGTTCCCATGCCGCTGGACTACTTCGTCTGGGCGATCGTCGGGCAGAAGCGCACCTTCATCGTCGACACCGGCTTCGACAAGCCGACCGGCGACAGACGGGGCCGCAGCGTCGTCAGACCCGTCGATGACGGCCTGGCGGCAATCGGCATCAATCATGCGGATGTCAGCGACGTCATCATCTCCCACATGCATTACGACCATTGCGGGAACCATCGCCTGTTCCCGAACGCGACCTTCCACCTTCAGGACGCCGAAATGGAATTCGCGACCGGCCGCTGCATGTGCCACCATGCGATGCGTCATCCCTTCGAGGCCGAAGACGTCACCACCATGGTGCGGCGACTGTATGCGGGGAAGATCTGCTTTCATGACCCGGAGTCGCAGATCGCGCCCGGCATAACGCTCCACAAGGTTGGCGGCCACTCGCGCGGATTGCAGGTGGTGCGGGTGGAAACCGACAATGGCGCGGTCGTGATCGCGTCCGACGCGGCCCATTTCTACGCCAACATGGAACGCGAAAAGCCTTTTCCCGTCTTCGACCGGCTGAGCGATGTGATCTTCGGGGTCGAGCGTATGAAACAACTCGCCAGTTCCCCCGCTCACATTGTTCCTGGACACGACCCGCTAGTGCTGAAGCGCTTCGCGCGTAGCCGCCAGGATGTAGAGGACATTGTTGCGTTAAACCGACCCAAAGGCTGACGCGTTGCCGTGGCAAGAGGTCTCTGCGGCACATCCCACAGATTTTGGACAACCAAGAGATCTCGTATGAACAAGTTTCCACACTTGTCCGTGCATTGAAACAATCGACGTCCGCTTTTGGAGGATGGCGCGGATCAGCGGAACGGCTGCAATGAGGCGCATTGCGGTCCGACGCCTTTGGGCCGTGGAGCGGACTGGCAGCTTCCAGGATGATCTGGGCAGAAAACCGACCTTACATCAACATAGTCTCGTTGGCGTCACGCCAGGGCCGGCATGGCGACCACGTAGGCCAGCCCTGCGAGGATCAGTGGTAGTAGATGCCACCGTCGACATTGAGCGATTGTCCGGTGACGAACGCCGACAGGTCCGAAGCGAAGAACAGTACCGGCCCGACGACATCCTCTGGCGCGCCAAGACGCTTCAGCGCCGCGACCTCTTCCCAGTGGCGGATCGCGGCCTCGCTGCCCAGATTGTTCTTGCCCATCTCGGTCAGGATGATGCCAGGGCAAATCGCATTGACGGTGACGCCGTCCATGCCGACTTCCTGTGCGAGCACGCGGGTGAGCGTAATCACCACCGCCTTAGTCGCCGCGTAGTGGCCCTGCGTCGGCACGCCTTGGCGGCCGGCGATCGAGGCGATGTTGATCACCCGGCCCGATTTCTTGGCGCGCATATGCGGCAGCACCGCTTGGCACATCATCAGCACGCCCTTGGCGTTGATATCGAAATGCGCGTCCCAGTTGGCCTCGTCGAGGTCCTGGAGCAGGCTGGGCTTCAGGATGCCGGCATTGTTGACCAGCACGTCGATGCTGCCAGCGGCCTTAAGCAACGCCTGCGCCGTCGCTTCGATCTCCTTTTTCTTGCTGACATCCATCGTGTAGACATAGGCCTTGCGGCCGGCCGCCTCGATCTCGCCCCTGGTCACGTCGAGTTCCGCCGCCTGCGACGGCAAATCGGTGATGGCAACATCGAAACCCGCTTCGGAGAGCCCCTTCGCGAGCGCTCTGCCGATACCGCGGCTCGCGCCGGTGACGAGGGCCGTCTTGCCCTTGGCCTCAGGAAGAATGGTCATGCTGCTTCCACCTTTGATGTCTTGACGGGGAGCGAGTTCATCGCCGCCACCGTGTCGTCGAATGAAACGAGTTTGCCGTCGGAACCGAGTCCCATCGCCACCTTGGCGGCGACGGCGCTCGCAAAACGCGCGGATTGCTTGAGGTCCCAACCCTTGACGATGCCGACGATGATGCCCGCGGTGAAGGAGTCGCCGCAGCCCGTGGTGTCGAAGACCTCGACCTCGAAGGCCGGCAGATGAAAATCCTCGCCATGCTCGGGCGAGACATGGACGCCGTCGGCGCCAAGCGTGAGGATGCAGTTCTTCACGCCCCTGGCCTTGAAGAAGGCTGCGACGCGGGCCGGATCGCGGTCATGCGCCATCTCGCCGGCCTCGTCGATGCTCGGCACGAAATAGTCGATATAGGGCAGGCACGGTTCGACCAGCCGCCACGTTTCCGGCGTCGCCTGGATGAGATCGAAGGTGGTGACGCGGCCAAGCTCCTTGGCCCGCCTCAGCAGCCTGACGGTGGGCTCGCCGTCGAAGCGCTTCAGCAGGCCGGTGCCGCCGACATGGACGACGGTGGCGTCGAGTGCGGCATCAAGATCGGCATCGGCGACCTCGAACAAAGTGGCTGTGCCCGGCACATGCAATGCCGGCCGCTCGCCATTCGGCCGCACTGGCAGGATGGTGGAGGACGTCTGGAGGCTGCCGTCGCGGCGTACCAGGCCGCACTCGAGGCCATATTCCTTGAGCTTGGCGAGGAACCAGTCGCCCATGTCGTCGGTGCCGAGCGTGGTGACGGCCCGCGTCTTCAGGCCAAGGATGGCGCAGTCCATGCCGGTCGCACCGGCCGTGCCGGCGACGGTCATGCGGATCTCCTCGATATAGTCGGCGCGGCCACCTTCGGGGATGCGCGAAACCGGGCGTCCCAGAATGTCGAGGACATAGAAGCCGATCGAGCTGATGTCGAATTGTGGCATGGCTGACTTGACCTTTCGAACTCAATGGGTGGCGCGGCGCAGGCCGAAGCTCACGGCCAGCACCAGGAAGACCAGCACGCCGATGCCGACCTACTGCCAGTAAAAATTCCAGCCGACGAGCAGCAGCCCGTTCTTGACGATGGCAAGCAACAGCACGCCGAGCAGCGTGCCGACCACCGAGGGCTTGCGCTCGCGGCTGAGCGTCGTGCCTATGAAGGTGGCGCCGATGGCGTCGAGCAGGAAGGCGTTGCCCGACAGGGGCACGTAGGACTTCACCGTCGCCGACAGCAGGATGCCGGTCACGCCCGCCAGCAGCGCACAAAGCACATGCACCATCGACAATTCGCGCGGCACGCGGATGCCGGAATACCAGGCGACGCCGGGCTGCGCGCCCATCGCCTGCACATAGCGGCCGAAAACGGAGCGGTGCAGCAGCACGTGGACCGCGATGGCTGATAAGATCAGCACGATCACCGGTGTCGGCACGCCGAACAGAGCGGTGCGGGCGATGGCGTTGAACTGGTCGCCGGCATAGCCGCTGGTGAGGTAGATCGGCTGGCCGCCGCTGGTGGCAAGCTGCTGCGTGCTCTGGCCGATGAACAGCACGCCAAGCGTCGCCAGGAACGGGCTGATGTTGAGCCTGGTGATGAGAATTGCGTTGAGGATGCCGACGACCAGCGCGGCACCCAGCCCGCCGCCGACGCCGACCACCCCGCCATAGCCGGCGGCGAGCAGCATGACGAAGACCATGCTTGCCATGTCGACGGACACGCCGATGGACAGATCGATGCCGCCGGACGAGATGACAATGGTGAGCCCGAGCGCCACGATCGCCAGCATGACGACGTTGTTGACCAGCACGTTGAAGAGGTTCGCCGGCGTCAGAAAGGTCGGGCTCGCCACCGCGAAGAAGATGACGATCGCCGCGAAAGCGATGAGCATGCTGTATTTGGCAAGGAAGGCGCGCAGGCCCATCTTGGCGCGGTCATTGGCCGAGTTGCTCATCGTGAACCCTCCGAGCCGCGGGCAAAGGATGTGATGGCCACCACCAGCAGGATCAGCGCGCCCTGCACGCCGTTTACCCAGTAACTTGAAACGTTGAGCAGTTGGAAGCCGTTGGCGAGCAGGCCGATGAACAACACGCTGAGCAGCGTGCCGCCCATGGTCGGCACGAAGCGGCGGGAGAAGACAGTGCCGAGCAGGGCGGCCGCCAGCACCGACAAAAGCAGTTCGCCGGAGCCGGGCGTGCTGGCCGAGAGCCGCGAAACGGTGAGTATGCTCGCCACCGCCGCGCAGAAGCCGCTCAGCACATAGGTGAAGGACACGTAGAACGGCACGCTGAGACCGGCCGCTCGTGCAGCCTCGGGGTGCCCGCCGACCGCGTAGAGCCGCAGCCCGAATGCCGTGACATGGATGATTGCGATGATGATCGCGGAGAACACGATCAGCGCCCAGGCGAGCGCCGAGATGCCGAGGAAGCTCCCCGAGACCAGGAAGCCGAGCAGCGGGGAGGATGCGCCGACGACAGTGTTCTGGGTAAGCGTGAGTTCCATGCCGGCGGCGACGTTGAGCACGGCAAGCGTCGCCAGCAGCGGCAGGATGCCGAGACCGACCACGGCAAGGGCGTTCAGCGCCCCGACGGCCATGCCGACGGCGATGGCCGCGAGGACCGACAGGAAGTCGCCATAGCCCATCGACAACAGCGTCGCGTAGACGGCGGCGCACAGCCCCATATTGGCGGCGATCGACAGGTCGATACCGCCTTCGGTGACATCGGAGCCGCCGCCGATGATGACGGTCGTCATGCCATAGGCGAGTACGCCCAGGATCGCCGACTGCTCGACCACGTTGATGAGGTTGAAGGTCGAGGTGAAGCCCGGCGCGAAGACGACGAAATAGGCCATGATCGCAGCAAAGGCGGCAATCGCGCCGAGACGCACGACGATGGTGGCGAAGCGCCGGCCAGCACTTTTGCCGGTGGCGCGGGTTTCGTCGGACGCGCCGGCCTCGGTGTGGAGAGTTGTCGCGCTCATGCCGCCAACCCATCAGCATTCGAGCGGGCGCCTGACGAGGCCGCGAGCAGCGCGTCGCTGTTCATTGACGGGCCGGAGAAGGTGCCGGCAAGCCGGCCGCGATAGACGACCAGCACGCGGTCGCAGACGCCGACCAGCTCGAGCAGGTCGGACGATAGAAGCAGGATCGCCGCACCCTCGCCCGCCAGCCGGCTCAACAGATTGTAAATCTCGACCTTGGCGCCGACATCGACGGCCACCGTCGGCTCGTCCAGCACATAGACCCGCGACTGACAGCTGAGCCACTTGGCGATCGCCACCTTCTGCTGGTTGCCCCCGGAGAGTTCGCGCACCAGCGCATCGCGATGCGGCGTCTTGATCGACAGCTCCTTGATCAGCCCATCGACCGCCTGGTTCTCGTTGCCGCGGCTGACCAGACCGTTTCTCGAATAGCGGCGCAGGCTGGCCAGCGAAACATTCTCGCGAACCGACAGGCCGAGCGCCACGCCATGGGCGCGGCGATCCTCGGGCAGCATGGCGATGCCGCTGCGCACCGCCTTGACCGGCGTCGACAGCGACAGCGCCTTGCCCTCGACCTTGATCGAGCCGCCCTCGGCGGTCTTGAGGCCGAACAGGCACTGCACGATTTCCTTGGCGCCGGATCCGAGCAGGCCGGTGAGGCCGACGATCTCGCCGGCGCGAATGTTGAAGCCGATGTTTTCGAAACCGCCGCCGAGACGCAGATTGGCGACTTCGAGCACCGGCGCGCCCAAGACGACGGAACGCTTGGGAAACATCTCGCCGACATCGCGGGCGATCATCATCGAGATGATCTCATCGATCGATGTCTCGCGCGGGTCGACCATGCCGACGTCGGTGCCATTGCGCATCACGGTGACGCGGTCGCAGAGCTTCTCGATTTCCTGCATGTAGTGGGAAATGAAGACCACCGCGATGCCGTCGTCGCGCAGCCGCCGCAGCACGTCGAACAGGCTGTCCACCTCGCGCTTGACCAGGGCCGCCGTCGGTTCGTCGAGCACCAGCACCGAGGCTTTCTGCGCCAGCGCCCGCGTGATCTGCACCACTTTTTGCTGTGCCGTCGTCAGGTCCTTGACCAGGGTTCCCGCCGGCAATTCCATGCCGAAGAACCGCTGCAACAGATCGGCTGCCTTGCGCTCCATGGCGCGGCGGCTGACGAAGGGGCCGAAGCCGATTTCGTGGCCGAGGAACACCGCCTCGCCGACGGTTGCGGTCGGCACCAGCAGCCTGTCCTGATGGATGAAATGCACGCCGAGTTTTTCGACCGATGCCGGCGAAAGGGCGGTAACGGTCTCGCCATTGATGACAATAGTGCCGCTGTCCGGTTTGATGATACCGGCCAGCACCTTGATGATCGTCGACTTGCCGGCGCCGTTCTGGCCGACAAGGCCGAGGATCGAACCGCGCACGATCTCGAGGTTCGCGTTCTCCAGCGCTCGCACCGGACCGAACCGCTTCGATATATTGCTCATCGATACAGCAATTTCACGCTTTGCTGTCTGCATGGCCGTCAATCCTGGTTGATGGTGGCGGGCAGCCATTTCGCTGGATGCCCGCCCGCCGTTTCGCTCAGCCTATTTAACGCCAGCCTTCTCGGCCGCGTCGAGGAACGGCTTTCCCTTTTCGGCGGCATTTTCCTTGTTGATCAGCACCGCGGGCACGAAGGTGAAGGGCGCGACCTTCTGGCCGGCAAGATATCTGGCGGCATTGTCGACCGATGTCTTGCCGATTTCATAGGGCTGCTGCGCTGCCACGGCACCGGCGGACGACTTCGGATCCATCACCATCTTGATGACTTCCGGGCTGCCGTCGATGCCGTAGGTCTTGACCTCGTTGCGGCCGGCGGCTTCGACCGCCTGCGTGGCGCCGATCTGCGGCACGTCCCAGCAGGCCCAGACCGCGCCGATCGAGCCCTTCTCGGGCGATTTGGTCAGCATGTCGGTGACGTTGGAATAGGCGCTCTGCACGGTGTTCGGGATGACGTCGCGCAGTTCCGGCTCGACGATCTTCACATCGGGGAACGAGGTCAGCACATATTTCAGCTGGTCGTAGCGGATCTTGCAGACCGGCACGCTGTAGAAGCCGTTGAAGACCAGCACATTGCCCTTTCCGCCCATGTCGGCGACCATCTGCAGAGCGATCTCGGCGCCGATATTGTAGTTGTTGGACGTGGTGTTGTTGATCGCGTGCGGCGTCGCGGTGTCGACGGTGAACAGCGGGATGCCGGCGTCGCGGATCTTCTGCAGCCACGGGTTCAGCACTTCGAGGTTGCCGAGCTGCTCGATGATGGCGTCGGGCTTCTGCGCGATCAGCGTCTGCAGCTGCGCGATTTGCTGCTGGTCCTTGCGGCCGGCATCGAGCGCGATGACTTCGCCGCCGAGCTCCTTCACGCGGTCCTGGATGCCGCGAAACGCCATCAGGTCCCAGTAATGGTCCGTGCCGATGGCGGAAACGCCGATGCGCTTGCCCTTCAGCGACAGTTCCTCGGCACTCACGCTCGAGATGGCAGCCAGGCTGCAAGCCGCCGCCAACCCCAAAGCGAGCGCTTTGACGAGGCCTTTCATTGATCCGGTCATTTCATTTCCTCCCTTGTTGATCGCTCCGGACCTTCCCGGAGGATTCTGTCAGATGACCGCCGCTCAGGCAGCAGCCTCCTTGTCGCGCAGGCCGTAGCTGGCCATGCGGCTGATGACGTTTTCGATCTCTTCCTCGGACAGGATCGGCGGCTCGCCGATCTGAAGGGCGCCGTGATACTGGCGCGCCAGCGTTTCCACCTCGACCGCCAGCCACATCGCCTGGCTGAGGCTGGAGCCGACCGAAATCATGCCGTGCTGTGCAAGCAGGCAGGCCTTGCGGTCGCGCAGCGCCTCCACCGCATGCGCCGAGAGCTCCGCCGTGCCGAAGGTGGCGTAGGGCGCACAGCGAATGTCGCTGCCGCCGGCGACCGCGACCATGTAGTGGATCGCCGGTATCTTCCGGCCCATGATGGCGATGGTCGTGCAGTAGGTCGGATGCGCGTGGACGACCGCGTTGACCTCGGGCCGCGCCTTCATGATGTCGAGATGGAAGCGCCATTCGCTCGAGGGCGGCAGGCGCCCGTCGACCTCGCCGTCCCAGGCCATGAAGACGATGTCCTCGGGCACCAGTGTCTCGTAAGGCGTGCTGGTCGGCGAGATCAGCATGCCTTCGCCATGGCGCCGGCTGACATTGCCTGACGTACCCTGATTGATGCCCAGCGCATTCATCTCGAGGCAGGCGTCGATGATTGCCTGGCGTGCCTCTAGGTCCGAAACGATCATGCGATATTCCAATCCTTGCTCGGCCCGTCACCAGGCCGTGTAGCCGCCATCGATCGACAGGATCGCGCCGGTGACGTAGCTCGACGCCGGCGAGGCGAGAAACAGGATCGCCGAAGCGATCTCGTGCGGCTCGCCGAGCCGGCCCATCGGCGTCATGTCGATCCAGGTGTTGAAGAGTTCGGGGCGCTCGCGCATTTTCAGCGTCATCTCCGTCCCGACATAACCTGGCGCGAGCGCGTTGACGCGCACACCTGATTTTGCCCATTCGACGGCAAGCGCCTTGGTCATCATGTGCACGGCGCCCTTGCTCACCATGTAGGAGGGCGCGGTCTGCGGACGGTTGATGATCAGGCCCGACATCGAGCCGAGATTGACGATCGAGCCCTTCTTGCGGGCGACCATGGAGCGGCCGAAGGCACGCGAGGCCCAGTAGACGCCGTTGACGTTGACATCCATCACCTGGCGCCATTCCTCGTCGGATGTGTCGAGCGCGGTGTTGAGGCGGGCGATGCCGGCGCTGTTGACCAGTATGTCGACCTGGCCGAAATCGCTGACGATCCGGGCGGCTATCGCCTCGACGGCACGTGGATCGGTGACGTCGAGCACGCGGCCATCGACGCTGGCGACACCGGCCCCCTTAAGCGCCTCGGCGGCTGCATCCAGGCCTTGCATATTCATGTCGAGCAGGACGATGCGCGCGCCGCAGGTGCCGAGCGCCTTGGCGGCCTCCAGACCGATGCCGCTGGCACCGCCGGTGACGACGGCAACCTCGCCCGTCAGGTCGAATTGCGACCGGTAGTCCATGCTAATCCTCCATCAGGCGAGGCTTGAACGCGGGCAAAACCTTCCCCTCGACACCAACGTGGCGTCGCAAGCCGATCGATCCTGATAATGCGTTAGGGGTCAGGCTCCTCCCGACCCATGGCAAGGACGTTACAGAAGCTTCCCGGGTTCGTCAATCTGGTTATAACCAGAAAACAGAATGTTTTGACGGATCATATTCAGGTGCGATCGACGCCGTTCACTGTCGCCGACGGCTGCTCGACCGCCATGTGGATGCGGGCGACGGAAGAGTTGTAGAAGGCCTCGTAATATTCGAGCGCCGCACCGTCGGCATCATAGGCGATCGACTCGATTTCGATCAGCGGTGTGTTGGCGGCGACGCCCATCTCCTCGGCCTCTTCCTTGGTGGGCAATGCCGCGCGCAGCCAACGGTCGGCGCGCTTCACCGTCAGGCCGAACACCGCGCGGATGGTGCCGAAAATCGACTGGTTTTCCGAAAGGATGTTTTCAAGCCCCGGCACCCTGTGCCCCGGCAGGCTGATGCGTGTCATGGTGATCGGCGCGCCGTCGGTCATGT
This sequence comes from Mesorhizobium sp. M7A.F.Ca.MR.245.00.0.0, assembly GCF_003997415.1. Lineage (NCBI taxonomy): Bacteria > Pseudomonadati > Pseudomonadota > Alphaproteobacteria > Hyphomicrobiales > Phyllobacteriaceae > Mesorhizobium > Mesorhizobium sp. M7A.F.Ca.MR.245.00.0.0. The sequence goes on from NZ_RZTE01000032.1 coordinate 59,147, forward strand.
AGACGCGGCTGATGCGGACCACGCTGCCATTGGCGGGAATGCCGAAGACTTTGGACTCTTTCTCGCTCGGCGGGCACCGGTAGATTTCGAGCGTGCGCGTCGAGACCTTGTGGCCCTTCGCCGTCAGGTCGTCGAACACGCCGAGATTGGCGGTCATGAAGTCGACATGCTCGCGCGGTGCGGCGACGAACATGCCCTTGCGCGGCATCTTGATGATGCGGCCTTCGCTGGACAGCGAGCCGATCGCGGCACGCACGACCGGACGCGAGACGCCGAAGAAGTCGCACAGCGCCTGCTCGGAAGGGATGCGCGAATTGGCCGCCAGCAGACCGGTGTTGATGGCTTCCTCGACCTGGTTGCGCAATTGCACCCACAGCGGTGCCGCCTCGTCGCGGTTGAGCTCGACCTTGGAGCCGATCGAGCGGAACGCCTCGGCCGCTCCGGCATCTTCCTGGTCGTAGCGAGGACGCCCACGCATTCTGGTCGTTTGTTCCATTTCGCTCCCGCCGCAAAATGATTTGCCGCGACTCAAGAAGCGGCAGCGTCCTCCCTAACGGAGCCCGCCAGCCATATTCACGCTCTCCGGCAAGTTTCGCAACCACAGCATGGCCACGGCTCCAAGAAGCGGCCCGGGAACCAGCAGCAGGAAGGCCCAGCGCCAGCCGCCGACAAGGTCGGCGAAGCGCGGCGTCAACCAGATGGCCAGCACCGTCAGCGCGAAGCCGGCGCCGAGCTGCACCGACAGCGCCGTGCCGACGAAGCGGCGGTCGGCAAGCTCGGTGACGGCAGCTGAAAACTGCGCGGAATCGCCGACCACCGAAATGCCCCAGACGATGGCAACCAGCATGAACAGCCAGAGCGGCCCTGTGAACAGGAAGCCCATGAGCAGTGCGCAGCTTCCCGAGACGATCATCATGCCGGCTGTGGTCGCCGTTCGGCCGATCCGGTCCGACAGATAGCCTCCGAGCAGGCAGCCGAGAATTCCGGACGCAATGATGAAGAAGGTCGATAGCGACGCGGCTGCCGTCGTCCCAACGGCCTGCGCCTCGAAGGCGGCACGCGTATAGGCAAGCAGCCACGCCCACATGGCATAGAGTTCCCACATGTGTCCGAGATAGCCGAGATTGGCGAGCAGCAGCGGCTTTTCGCGAAACACCTGGCCGATGCGCGACGGCTCGAACACCGCCTTGCCGAAGGGATAAGGCCCTTCCCTGGCGAACTGCAGGAACAGCAGTGCGCCGATCGCCGTCGCCAGGCTGGCTGCGGCGACCACCGGCCGCCAGTCGAGCGCGCTCAAGGCGGCGCGGAAGAGATGTGGCAGTGCCGAGCCAATGGTCAGCGCGCCAATGACCGCGCCGAGCGCCAGCCCCCTGTCGCGCGTGAACCAGGTTGCGACCAGCTTCAACGCCGGCGGATAGACCCCGGCAAGTGCTGCGCCGGTGACGATGCGCGCGGCGATGGCACCGCCCGGGTCGGGATGAAACAGCAAACTGGCATTGGCGAGCGCGGCAACAAAAGCTGCGGCGGCCATAAGGCGGCTGAGCCGCACCAGGTCGGGAAGGTTGACCAGGCTCGCCGCCAGCGCGCCGATCACGAAGCCGACCTGGACGCCGTTGGTCAGCCACGCCTCGGCGCCAGAACCGATAGCCAGTTCCTGCTTCAGCTCGGGCAGGATGGCGGTCGCCGAAAACCAGGTGGTCAGCGACAGAACGACAGCCAGGCAAAGCAGCGACAGCACGCGCCAGCGTTCGCTGTCGGCCGCCATGCCAGGACGGCTGTCGTCCACCGCACTCACGCGCCTAGCAGCGGAACGGTGAACACCGTGGCCGTGCCGGTGAGACAAAGCTCGCCCTGGCCGTTGCGCACTGATGTCTCGATCTTGCAGATCGGCTTGTCAGGGCGCACCTCTTTGACCTCGACGCGTCCGGTGATCTCCTCGTCAACGCCTACGGCCTTGACGAACTTCCAGGCGACTTCAAGGAACACGGTCCCTGGTCCAGGCAGGTCTTCGGCGACCAGCGCATTGAGGATGCCTGAGGTGACGCCGCCCTGGACGATCAATTTGCCGAACACCGATTTCTCGGCCAGCGCGCGGTCATAGTGCAGCGGATTGCGGTCGCCGGTGATGTCGGTGAAGGCCTCGATATCGCTGGCGCGCGTGCGGCGCGTGCGCTCGGCCAAGGCGCCGACTTCCGGACGACCCTTGACCACACCTACCCAGCCATCTTTCGTCTCGGTGCTCATTGCGGCTTCTCCTCTGTTGCGGTTTCCACTGATTTGAAGGCTGGCAGCACGCGACCGCCGATGGCTGTCGGTGCGAGCAGCAGCGCGTCTCCGACGTGTGGTGGCTGCGCGCCGGTCAGGATGAAGCTCAGCATGGTCGGGCCTTCGGCCAATTCGACCAGCCCGACCACATAGGGAGCGGCCGGCAGCCAGCCGGGATGGCCCGGCTTGCCCACTTGCGAAAAGGATTTCAGTCGGCCCTTGCCCGACGCCTCTTTCCAGACCAGGCGCTTGCCCCAGCAATGCGGGCACATCGGGCGCGGATAGAACACGGCCTTGCCGCAGTCCTCGCAGTGCTGGATTTTAAGCTGCCCTTGCGCCGCCGCGTCCCAGAACGGCTGGGTCAGCGTGGTGATCGTCGGACCGGGGGTCTTGAGTGCACTGAGATCGACGGACATCAGGCGGCTCCCAGCACGAGCGCGGTCGCCTCGCTCATCGTCGCGCCATTGCCGGTGACCAGCGCGAGCTCGGCCTTGCCGATCTGGCGTTCGCCCGCCTCGCCGCGCAGTTGACGCACCGCCTCGACGACATGCGTCATGCCGCCGGCAAGGTCGGGCTGGCCGAAGCCGAGCTGGCCGCCATGCGTGTTGAGCGGCTTGTCGCCTTGGTGCGAAAGATCGTGGTCGCGCAGCCACGCGCCAAACTGGCCCGGCGCACAGAGACCGGCGTCCTCGATCGTCGTGGCGACCATGATCGTGTAGCAGTCGTAGAGCGACAGGAGATCCATGTCATCGGCCCTGGTGCCGGACTGCGCGAAGGCCCGCGCCATGGCGCTCTTCAGCGGACCGGAGGTGAGGCAGGGCGCCTGGCTGACCGCGCGATGCGTGACCTTCTCGCCGGCCCCCAGCAAATGCACGGGACGCTTGCGCAGCGAACGCGCGCGCTCGGCCGAGGTGACGACAACTGCCTCGCCGCCGGCGACTGGCATGACGATTTCATAGAGATGCAGCGGCGAAGAGATCATCGGCGAGGCCAGCACCATCTCCACATCCGCCGGCTTGCCGAAGAAGATCGCGTCTGGGTTGAGCTGTGCGTTGGCCCGTGCCGCCGCGGCAATCAGCGCGAAATCCCTGGCGGTCGAGCCATGCGCCGCCATATGCGCCTGCATCAGCAGCGCGTAGGAGATATTGGCGCCCGAAGCGCCGAACGGCACGTCGAACTCGCGGATCGGATTGCGGTTGGGCGATCGCGGTGCAACCTCTTCGCGGTTGTTGGCGAGGACGCACAGCACTGTCTCGCACATGCCGGCCTCGATCGCCGCCGCTGCGCGCCAGACCATGCCGGCACCCGAAGCGCCGCCGAGGTCGACGACATTGGCCATGGCCGGCGCCAGCCCGAGATACTCAGCGACGGTCGCCGGAACATGCTGCGGCGTCTCGCCGACCTGCGGCCCGACCAGCAGCCCATCGATCGCCGCCGGCTCCAGCCCGGCATCGAGCACGGCCAGACGGGAGACCTCGGCGATCATCTCCAGCGTCGCCACGCCGCTGGTCAGGCGTTGCGGTTTCAATTCGCCGATGCCGACGATCGCTCCCTTGGCCCGGATCATGCCGCCTTGCTCCGGTCGAGCGCGCGGTATTCCTCGAGGCATGCGGGATTGGCGAGCGAAGCCATATTCTTCACCGGCTTGCCCTCGAGTGTGGTGCGGGCGGCCCCTTCCACCCTCTTGCCGTTGAGCGTGTAGGGCACGGCCTGCACCGCATGGATGCGGTGCGGCACGTGGCGCGGCGATGCGCCCGCACGAATGGCGCGGCGGATCTGCCCAGCGAACTCAGGCGTCAGCTCAAAACCGTCGCTGAGCTTGACGCAAAGCACGATCTCCTCATCGCCTTCGACCGGCGCGCCGAACACCAGGCAATCCTCGATCTCGGCAAAGGTTTCGCAGACGGCGTAGATTTCGGCCGTGCCGATGCGCACGCCGCCGGGCTTCAACGTCGTGTCCGAGCGGCCATGGATGATCCCCGAGCCATGCAGGCTCACCTCGGCGACATCGCCATGCGTCCAGATTTCCCGGCGTGCGGCGAAATAGGTGGCGTGGTAGCGCGCGTCGCCGTCCTTGCCCCAGAAGGTCAGCGGCATGGACGGGAACGGTTCGGTGCAGACGAGATCGCCCTGCCGGCCGATGACCGGCGCGTTACGCTCGTCCATCACCGCCACCGCAAGGCCAAGCCCCTTCACCGTCAGTTCGCCACGGCGAACGGCGTGGAGCGGCGAACCGAGCAGGAAACAGCCGATGATCTCGGTGCCGCCCGAGATCGAGGCGAAGATCATGTCGTGCTTCACATTCTCGTAGACCCAGTCGAACTGGCCGGGAGAGACCGGCGCGCCGGCCGAAAGCAGCGAGCGCAGCGATGACAGGTCGTGCAAGCGCCCAGGCGCGTAGCCTTCGGCGGCAAGTGTCGCCAGATATTTCGGGCTGGTGCCGAAATGGGTGACGCGTGCGCGCTCCGCCATTGTCCACAGCGGGCTGGCGTCGAGGCCATCAGCGGTCTTCAGGATCGGCGCGCCGTCATAGAGCACAACAGCCGCGCCGCAGGCGAGGCCCGAGATCAACCAATGGTACATCATCCAGGCCGTGTTGGTGTACCAGCTCATCACGTCGCCGGGGCGGACGTCGCCATGCAGCAGATGCTCCTTCAGATGTTGGAGCAGCACGCCCCCGGTGCGATGGACGATCGCCTTTGGCGCGCCCGTGGTGCCCGAGGTGTAGAGCACATAGGCCGGATGATCGAAGGGCACGCGTTCGAACTTCAGCGCACCGTCGCTGCCGAAATCGTCGAAGGCGAGACAGGTCGCCGCGCAGTCCGCCTCTGCGCGCGGCTCGTCGGTCAGCACCAGCGTGGTCACCGTCGGCATCGCCGCAACGATCTCGGCCAACCGATCGGAGATGTCGTGCTTCTTGCCCGCATAGCGGTAGCGCGGTGTTGCAAACAACACCTTCACGCCGATCTGGCCGAGGCGGTCGACGATCGCCGCAGCGCCGAAATCCGGCGAGCAAGACGACCAGACGGCGCCGACCGAAAGCGTCGCCAGAAGCGCCACGAGACCTTCGACACGATTGGGCAGGATACCACCGACGCTGTCGCCCCTCGCCACGCCGGCCGCGCGCAGGCCATGCGCTATCCTGGCGACGCGCCCGCGCAACTCACAGAGGGTGACGGTGCGGAAATGGCCGCTCTCGTCGGCCTCGATGACCGCGACCCGATCATCGTCGCCCCGCGACAGATTCTCCGCGAGATTAAGCGATGCGTCGGGAAAGAATTGGCTCCGCGTCATCGGCGCCTGGTCGTCGCGCAGGAAAGATCGCGTGCCCGGATCGCCGGTCACACCGGCAAAGTCCCACACCGCCCGCCAGAACGCGCCAAGGTCACTGATCGACCAGCGATGCATCGTCTCGTAGTCATGCGGGCTGAAGCCGTTGGCTGTCGCGAAGCGCGCAAGATTCGAGAATTGGAACGCGGCCGGCGCCGGCGTCCAAAGCACGGATGACATGAATTTCCTCCCGGAATGCAGGCCGGCGCGAAGCCGTCATCTTGTCTGCAAGTCACTTTCAGATTATTGGTTATAACCAGAATGTCAAGCGGCGAACACGCCCTCTGTGCCGCACCAATGGAGGACAGGAAATTGCAGGATGCAGTGTACATCGTCGCCGCCAAACGCACGCCGATCGGCAAGCTCAACGGCGCGCTCGCCGGCCTCTCCGCCGCGGAACTGGGTGGGCGGCTGATTCAAGCGATGCTGGCCGAAACCGGGCTTGCGCCTGAAGCCGTCAGCGAGGTGATCATGGGCCAGGTGCTGACCGGCGGCGCCGGGCAGAACCCGGCAAGACAGGCATCGCTCAGGGCCGGCCTGCCGGTCAGCGTACCCGCGATGACGATCAACAAGGTGTGCGGCGCTGGCCAGAAATCGATTCATCTTGCCGCGCAGGCCATTCGCTGCGGCGACGCCGATTGCATCATCGCCGGCGGCCAGGATTCGATGACGTCCGCGCCGCATTTTATTCCAGGCATTCGCGGCGGCGTGCGCATGGGCGACCAGATCGTCAAGGATTCGATGATCACCGACGGGCTGTGGGACGCCTTCCATCAGGTCCATATGGGCGTCACGGTCGAGTCCCTGGCGCAGCGTTGCCAGATCACGCGCGATGAGCAGGACCGTTTCGCGTTGCGTTCGCAGGAGAAGGCCGACGCCGCTATCCGCTCGGGAAGGTTCGACGATGAGATTGTCCCTGTCTCGGTAAAGACAAGGCAGGGTGATGTCGTCATCGACCGTGACGAGCATCCAAACCCCTCGACCACCCTCGAAGGACTTGGCCGGCTGAAGCCGGTCTTCGATCCGGCGGGGACGATCACGGCCGGTAACGCCTCCGGCCTCAACGATGGTGCGGCAGCCGTACTTGTGATGTCGGAAACACGGATGGACGAACTCGGGCTAAAGCCCCTCGCCCGCATCGCGTCCTATGCTTCGGCGGGGGTCGAGCCGATGGACATGGGGTTGGGACCAGTCGCTGCCTCACGCCTTGCGCTGGAGAAGGCCGGCTGGCAGGCGGCCGACCTCGAGGCCATGGAGATCAACGAAGCCTTCGCCGCACAGGCCATCGCGGTCAATCGCGAGATGGGCTGGAACGAGGAGATCATCAACATCAGCGGCGGCGCCATCGCGCTCGGCCATCCGTTGGCCGGGTCCGGCTGCCGCATCGTAGTGACGCTGCTCCACGAGATGACGAGGCGCAAGGCCCGCAAAGGCCTGGCCTCACTTTGCATCGGCGGCGGCCAAGGCGTGGCGATCTGCCTGGAGCGGTGATCCGAGACTCTAAGCAGCTGTCGTGTGAAAGCGGTGCACAATGGCCTGGCCACGCCACCTCCAAGATTTCGACCCGACGCGAGGATTGCGTAGCGGAAGCCAATCACTGATCGCGCAAATAGAAAGGAAAAAAGTACCGCGAGGATAACCTCCGATTGCGCCGAAAATGCGCATGCCGAACAGCGTGGGGCCGAACATGGCCAATGCTATCGAGACAAGGAAGTAGTAGAGATTCGCGCGGCCAAACCAGCCCACACCCACAATGGGTGGCGGCGAAGCGCCCAAAAATTCCATTGCGTTGTTCGCCTGCGCCGCTGCATCTCCATCAACCCTGTGGGGGAAGTCTGCCAGCGCGATGACATAAAGAGCGGCTGCGAGAATGAGGACGCAGCCAACGGCAATCATCTTGGCGAGCGGGCGAGAAGTGCTGCAAGATGGCAAACGGAACGGTTCGCGCACAGCGAACACAATCACGATGGCGAGAATATGCATCGCCAACCCGCTATTGCGGGAGCACCCGCCGGGTTCAAGTGAACGGAAACTTGCCCGATGACCAGGCATGCTAACGCTCCAACTACCCCGCTGGCACTAAGATACATCGCCTGAGGGGCGGCCGTGTTGTGTCGAGCAAAGCGCCTGCGCTTGCCATCAGCGCCCCTCACGCCATCGTCACCCTCTCAAAAAGTTCGACTGCCCACTTTGTCACCCTTCGCCGGATACGCAAGAAGGCCGTTCGCCGCGCGATGACGCCACCATTCTCGAGGCGCAAAGCCTATCATGGCTCGAACCGAACTGTCGTTACGCGAAGGTCCGGAAAAGCGATTGAGTGCGGGCATTTGAAGCGGTCCAAGCATTCCAGCCGCTTTGCGCCCGCGCGGTGCGATGATTCGGCGCGCCTGCATTTGATCAGCTTGAGGAAAGCGCCGGTCGGTTTGCTCTCAGATGGGGAGGAGGTGGACGTGGTTTGACCCACTCTGCATAGTCGTCGGGCAGCATGTCTTCCAGCTATATGAGATTGTGCTTTTCCGGGGAGAGGACCAAGTTATCGGGAAAGGGCGTGGTCGGCTATCGAATCAGTGCTCAAACTGCGATGGAAATCCCGCAAC
>NZ_RZTE01000033.1:0-14615 GCF_003997415.1 Mesorhizobium sp. M7A.F.Ca.MR.245.00.0.0
CTCCCCGTCACTATACGGGGAGAGGATGCCGGCAGGCAGGTGAGGGGCGGCGCCAACTTCAACAATTGGCGGTCTCCATCGCCCGCCAGAAACGAGGCTGGAGCCGCGCACCATGGCGCCTAGCTTCGGCATCGCCTTCGGCGGCGGCGGCGCGCGCGGGCTGGCGCATATCCATGTCATCGAGGCGCTGGACGAACTGGGCATCAAGCCGGTGGCGATTGCCGGCTCGTCGATCGGCGCCATCATGGGCGCCGGCATGGCATCGGGCATGACCGGCAAGGACATCCACGACTATGCCCGCTCGATCCTCGGCCGCCGCGCCCAAGTGGCGAGCCGCATGTGGCGGGCGCGGCCGGGCACCATCGCCGAAGCCATGCAGAACGGCATCCGCGTCAGCCAGTTCAACGTCGAGCGCATCCTGAAAGCCTTTCTGCCCGAAGCCATTCCCGAAACCTTCGCCGAACTGAAAATCCCGCTCAAGGTGACGGCGACCGACTATTTTGGCCACAAGCTCGCCGTCTTCGAGGACGGCGACCTGCACTCCGCACTGGCGGCCTCGGCGGCCATACCCGCCGTGTTCCGCCCGGTGACGCGCGACGGCAGGCTGCTGATCGACGGCGGCATCTACAACCCGGTGCCGTTCGACCTGATCGAGAACGATGCCGACATCATCATCGGCGTCGACGTCGTCGGCGCGCCGGAAGAGGCCGACCGCAAACAGCCGACCTCCGTCGACCTGATGTTCGGCGCGACACAACTGATGATGCAGTCGATCATCGCCAACAAGCTGAAACAATGCCGCCCCGACATCCTGGTCCGCCCGGCAGTGTCGAGATACCGCGTCCTGGATTTCCTGAAGATCGATGCTTTGATGAACGAGACGGTGGATATCAAGGACGAACTGAAGCGGCAGGTGGAGAAGGTGGTTGAGGCGAGGGGTGGGAGAGGCAAGCGCGGGAAGCGTGTTGGCGCGTGAGGGTGGTGGCGTGCCGCTGAGGCATGACGCCTATTCTGCTTCCCGAACTGGCTTAAGCGAGCAAAAGGCGGGAGCGGTCGCATTTGACCCGATGCGGATATAGGCGAGTTCACGGCCAAATGGCGGCTAAGCGCCCCATGTCGGTCGTTGAGATCAGCTTCGGCGCTTCCTGAAAGCGGACATCCTTGGGACCCTAATAGTGTTCGCTGTTGCGCCAATTCTTGACACTCGCGCAGACTGCTGCGCAGTCGTGAACCGACCCTAATCTGCCGCCGAGCATTGCTCCCGCTACCTTAGGGAGCAATCGGATCATGCTTCGCCAAATAGATCGACTCGCCATTTCACAAACCACTCATGATCAGTTTCCCGACCGCCAACTCGCTCGCGAAATAGCCGCTGTATTTGGGCACGCTATCGGGCATGTCCAGCACTCGACGGTGATAGAACATGTCGAACCGAACCGGCGGCAGCCGGGCCTCGGGCTCGAAAGTGCTGGCCGGGATGAACATCACTTTGAAAGGCCCAAAGCCGGCAACCTCCACAACCGGCTTGCCACAGGTCCGGCAGACCCCGCGGTTGAAGTTCGGCGGCGGACGGTATTTCTTGAATGAGATGTTGCCGGCATTTTTCAGCACGACATCCTTGGCGCGAATGGCGACCACATCCGCGAACGGTTTGCCGTTGAACGCCTGGCAGATCAGGCAGTGGCACCGGAATCTGCCCTTTGGCGCAGTGTGCACCTCGAACGGGCAAGCGCCGCATTCGCAGGAGCCGCGTAGCGGCAACGACGTGTCAGTGGTCATGTGCTGATGCTCCTGAGCTGGATTTGATGACGGCATGCTGATCACCGGAGCATCATGTTGAGGATGGTATCGATCGGCTGTCTGAAGGGCGCGCGCAGAAGGTTGGAGAGGTTCCAGCGGCCCTGCTCATAGATCCCTTTGGCATGGCTGAGGGTACGGAAGCCTTCGATGCCATGGTATGCGCCCATGCCGCTGGGACCGACACCGCCGAAAGGCAAGTCATCCTGAGCGATGTGCATGATCGTGCCGTTGATGGTGACGTTGCCGGAGGTCGTTCGGCTCAGCACCTTGCGTCGGTCCTCGTCATCGGCGCCGAAGTAGTAGAGCGCGAGAGGCCGGGGCCGGGCGTTCACATAGGCGATCACTTCTTCGACGTCGCGGTAGGGAAAAATCGGCAGGACTGGGCCGAAGATCTCCTCATGAGCGATGCGCATGTCGTCCGTGACGCCAAGCACCACGGTCGGCGCCAGCGTGTTGGGGCGTCGGGACGCCTCGCCGGGTCGATTGCCGACCTCGATGATCCGCGCTCCTTTGGAGCGGGCGTCGTCGATCAGGCTCTGAAGCCGGGCATAGTGCCGCTCGTTGACGATCGAGGTGTAGTGTTCACTCGTCGGACCGTCAGTATAAAAGGACGCCACCTTCCGGTCATACGCCTTGACGAATTCATCAACCTCGCTGTCGTGGACCAGTGCGTAGTCCGGGGCGATGCAGGTTTGTCCTGCGCTGAGCAGCTTTCCGTATGCAATTGACGCCGCCGCTTGGCCGAGGGCGTGGCCCTTGGCGACGATGCTAGGTGACTTGCCTCCGAGTTCGAGGGTGACCGGAACCAGGTTGTCGCTTGCGGCCTTCATGACCGATCGCCCTACTGCGATGCTCCCGGTGAAGACCAAATGGTCGAACGGCAAGGCCGAGAACGCCGATCCTACGGCCGCATCGCCGGTGACGATCGCGAACTGATCTTCGGGGAAGATCTCGCCCAGCATCTTCGCGAGCAGCGCATTGGTGACGGGTGTGAACTCCGAGGGTTTCAGCATCACCCGGTTTCCGGCGGCGATGGCTGTGACGACTGGCATCAGCGACAGGTTCACCGGGTAGTTCCACGGCGACATCACGCCGACGACGCCGAGCGGCTGATACTCGACGCGGGCCTTGCCGGCCTGCATGTGCAGCGCAACGTGTCGGCGGGTCGGCGCCATGAATTTGCGTAGGTTGCGGATCAGATACTTCGTGCCCTCTGCGACCCCTCCAACCTCCATGATCGCCGTCTCATACCTCGAGCGATGCCCGAAATCGGCATCGATGGCGTCTTCGATCGCCTTGCGATGCCCGATGATCGCGGATCGGAACTTGGTCAGATCGGCGCGTCTCTGCGCCAGCGAAGGCGCTCCGTCACGCCGGAAGGCAGCACGCTGGCTAGCGAGGAGACTGCCTAGCCGATCAGCGTCGGTGATTTTTGCTATGGCGTTCATGGTCCACTCCGATGTAGACAAGAGAAACTTATGCTCTTGACATAGGCGCTTAAGTAGCCACTGTCAACAATGTAAACACGAGAAACTTTGAGGTACCATGCAGGACGCACCCAACCGCCCCTATCACCACGGTGATCTCCGTCGTGCGGTTATCGAGACGGCGTTGGATATGCTTCGAGAGGAGAAGGGCTGGCAGTTCACGCTGCGGGAAGTCGCCCGCCGGGCTGGCGTCAGCCACGCGGCACCCTACAAGCACTTCCCCGATAAGGCCGCTCTGCTTACAGAGCTCGCTATGATTGGGTTCGACCGGCTGCGCGAGTCCCTGTCGGCCGCGAAGCCCAAGACGCCCAAATCTCTGCGCGACGAAATCACTCCGATAGCTAATGCCTACGTCGCGTTCGGCGCGGACAACCCGGCTCTCTACCGCCTGATGTTCAGCGCAGGGGAGGAGAAAGCCGCAGGGATGCATCTCAATGAGCGGGCGCTCGCGGTCTTCGACGTGGCGCTCGAAATCCTCCGGCGCGGCCAGACCGCGGGGAGCATTCGCAAGCGGCCGATAGAAGGTCAGGCGGCAGCCTGGTGGGGGCTCATCCACGGTATGACCATGCTCGCGATCGATGGGCTCCTGGTGCCCGAAAAAGTCGGATCGGCCCCCTTGGATGCGGCTTTGAGCACACTAGTGGAAGGGCTGGGGAACCCAGCAAACTGACACTAGCTGTTCATGCAAAAATATCCGACAAACAGGTCCTTAGTGAATGACCGCTTCTCGCCACCGATTGCCGACTGGGTCAGATCAGAACGTTGCTCGCGCAGAACTGAATGTCAGCTTTTACAGATCTTGCTGCTAGGAGCTGGCGGTCCGCATCCGGCCCCACGGCGGCTATTCGATGCCTTGTCCCTAATGGGTCGCTCATGGCCCGAAGCGATCGCGGAGGAATAACCGTCTTCGCCCGCTTACCCCTGAAGCTAAAGCCGCCCCCCTCAGTCCTTAGCCCGCTCCACATAAGCGCCATCAGCCGTCATCACCACCACGCGGGTGCCCGGCGCGATGTGCGGGGGGACCAGGGTGCGCACGCCGTTGGACAGCACGGCCGGCTTGTAGGATGACGAGGCCGTCTGGCCCTTGGTCGTCGGCTCGGTTTCCACCACTTCGAAGGTGGCGCGCTGCGGCAGCACCAGGGAAATGGCGATGCCGTTGAACTGCGACACCTGCACGGCCATGCCTTCCAGCAGGTAAGGCGCCATGTCGCCGACCACGGCTTCGGATACCGCGACCTGATCGTAGCTTTCCGGGTTCATGAAATGAAAGCCTTCGCCATCACGGTACAGGAAGGTGTGTTCGCGCTCTTCCACATAGGCGCGCTCCACCTGTTCGGTGGTGCGGTAGCGTTCCGAAACCTTCACCCCGTCGCCGATGCGGCGCATGTCGAGCTGCGTTACCGGCGTGCCCTTGCCTGGGTGGATGTTTTCGGCAAAGAGGATCACATAAAGCTTGCCGTCCTTGTCGACGACATTGCCTTTGCGGAGCGAACTGGCGATGACTTTCACCACGGTTTTAAATCCTGCAAGAAGAGTTGACTGGCGTTTGCCGGCTAGTGCGGCGCTGGATGGGGGCCTACCGCATCTTGGCCGCCGCCGCCAGCCCCCTTCCACCATGTTCCGAGCCGCATGACCGAAGCTTCGCCCTGGTGGACGCCTGACGTTCACGCCGACCGCCGCCCGCGGCTGATGCTGCGCAACGGCATCGCCGCCAGCCTGCGCGACTGGTTCGCTGCCCATGATTTCGTCGAGGTTGAGACAGCCGCCCTGCAGGTCTCGCCCGGCAACGAGGCGCATCTGGCGGCTTTCGCCACCGATGCGATCGGGCCGGACGGCGCAAGGGCGCCGCTTTATCTCCACACCTCGCCGGAGTTTGCCTGCAAGAAGTTGCTCGCCGCCGGCGAGCAGCGCATTTTCAGCTTCGGTCCGGTCTATCGCAACCGCGAGCGCGGCCCCTTGCACCATCCCGAATTCACCATGCTCGAATGGTATCGGGTCGGCGAAGCCTATGAGAGCCTGATGCTGGATTGCGCCGCGTTCCTGGCGCTCTCCGCGACAAGGGCAGGGGCTACTCTTTTCTCCTTTCGGGGCCGCGACTGCGATCCGTTTGCCGAGCCGGTACGGCTGAGCGTGGCGGACGCCTTCACCCACTATTCCGGCATCGACCTGCTGGCCACGGTCGCCGCCGACGGAAGCACCGATCGCGACGCGCTATACGCCGCCTTGACCCAGGCCGGCCTGCGCACCGCGCCCGACGACAGCTGGGCGGACCTGTTCAGCCGGGTGATGGTGGAAAAGATCGAGCCGTTGCTCGGGCAAGGGCGAGCGACCATCCTGTGCGAATATCCGGTGGCCGAGGCGGCACTGGCGCGGCCGAGCCCGAATGACCCACGCGTGGCGGACCGCTTCGAGCTCTATTGCTGCGGCGTCGAGCTCGCCAACGGCTTTGGCGAACTGACCGACGCCAAGGAGCAGCGCCGGCGCTTCATCATCGAGATGGATGAGAAACAGCGCATCTATGGCGAGCGCTATCCGCTCGACGAGGATTTCCTCGCCGCGCTGGCCATCATGCCGCCGGCCAGCGGCATCGCGCTCGGCTTCGACCGGCTGGCGATGCTGGCCACCGGCGCGCAAAAAATCGAGGACGTGATCTGGACGCCTGTTGCCTGAGGCGCGGAAAGATCTGGCCTATTCGATTCCAGGGATCAAGACTGGACCGTGACCCCGAACCAAGAGACCACATGATCGGTACTGGATTTCAAGGTCAATCGGGAAGATCTACAGTGGCTGCTTCTGAAACGGTCGAAATCGCCATTGTCGGCGCCGGAGTTGTCGGGCTGGCGACGGCACTTCGCCTTGTCGCGGACGGCCGCGAAGTCCTGCTCATCGATCCGAACGAGCCGGGCTCCGGCGCGTCATCAGGCAATGCCGGAACGATCGCCGAATATGCCTGCATGCCGGTCGGCACTCCTGCGGTGCTGCGGGCGTTGCCAAAGCTGCTGCTTGATCCCGACAGCCCGTTTTCGCTGCGCTGGCCGGCGCTGCTGCAGCTGGCGCCATGGCTCGTTCGGTTCATGCGGCAATCGCTGCCGGCGGCCACCCGGGCCAATGCGCTGGCGCTCGCCGGACTGCTGGCCGACGCCCTCCCGGCCTGGGAAGACATGGCCGGGGAGGCCGGGCTGGAGGACCAGCTGCGCCACAATGGCTGTCTTTACCTCTATCGCCGCGAGAGCGATTTTGCCGCTGGCGCCGGCGGCCGGGCAATGCGCGCTGGGTTTGGCATCCGCCAAGAGGTGCTGACTCCCGAAGAGGTGGCGGCGCTTGAGCCGGGCCTGCCGGCGACAGCAGCGCATGGCGTGTATTTTCCCGATTCGATCAATGTCACCGATCCGGCAATGGTGATGCGGCGGTTGCTGGGCGCGGTGAGTGCCCGTGGTGCATCGGTGAAGCAGGCTGAGATCACCGGACTGCAGGTCGAGGCTGACGGTGTCCAGCTCAGCGGACCCGGCGTTCGCATCAAGGCTGGCACGGTGGTGATCGCCGCCGGTGCACGGTCGCGCGCACTGGCCGCGCAGGCCGGCGACAGGATTCCGCTCGAGACCGAGCGCGGCTATCATCTGGAATTCCAGACCGACGCGCCGCTGCTCAACCGACCTGTCTGTCCCGTCGATCTTGGATTCTACCTGACGCCGATGGCTGGCCGCTTGCGGGTCGCCGGCACCGTCGAACTCGGCGGCCTGGTCGCGCCGCCAAATCCGCGCCGGCTGGCGCTGCTTGACCGTGGCGCCAGGCAAATTTTTCCCAGGCTCGGCTCGCCTGCCTCGCAATGGCTCGGCTTCCGGCCGTCCCTGCCGGATTCCAGGCCGGTCATCGGCGCTTCGCGCGGCAGCTCCCGCGTAATTCATGCTTTCGGGCACGGCCATCTCGGCCTGACGCTGGCTCCGATCACCGCGCGGCTGGTCGCCGACTTGATCGGCGGACGCGGCGATCCGGCTCGGCTCGCACCTTTCGCGGCGGGCCGTTTCGGCCGTTGATCGACCGATGCCCTCGATCTGAGTTAGTGCGCGAAAACCTGCTCCAGCGAGCGAAAACCCTTGAATTCCAGGGCATTGCCCGAGGGGTCGCGGATGAAAAGCGTTGCCTGTTCGCCGGGCTCGCCCTTGAAACGCACCATCGGCCGTTCCAGCCAGTCGATGTCGTCGCGCGCCTCCAGCCGCGTCGCCAGGCGCTGCCAGTCGTCCATCAAGAGCACGGCGCCGAAATGCGGGATCGGCACGACAATGCCGTCGACCTTGCCGTCACTGGGGGCCTGTGCGGCCTGCGGACGCAGATGCGCCGACATCTGGTGGCCGTAAAGGTCGAAATCGACCCAGGTCGCCGATGAACGGCCGATCGCACAGCCCAGCACCTCGCCATAGAAAACGCGGGTTTCATCGAGATCACGGACCGGGAAGGCGAGATGGAAAGGTGTCATCGAAATGCTCCGTGCAAGCTGCGAACCGATTTTGCGTCACAGGGTTCGCGGTTTTGAACCGCCCACCCTGCATTTTGATTGAAGCCTATGCCATTGCACAAGCCGGACCGGAACAATAGATGGGTGGGCAACGGCCGCACACCGGCCGCACCAGCAGGATTTCAGGCATGACCGATATATCAGACGCAGCAAAATTGACCGACCGCGTCGCGGCCTTGGTCGAGGCTGCCAAGAAGGCCGGCGCCGATGCCGCCGACGCCGTGGCCGTGCGCGGCCGCTCGACCGGCGTGTCGGTGCGTCTCGGCAAAGTCGAGGCTACCGAAGCCTCCGAGAGCGAGGATGTCGCGCTGCGTGTTTTCGTCGGCGGCCGCGTGGCGAGTGTCTCGGCGACAGCGGCGTCCGACCCGAAAACGCTGGCCGAACGCGCTGTTTCCATGGCGAGAGTCTCGCCTGAGGATCCCTATCAGGGGTTGGCCGACCCGGCATTGCTGGCCAAACAGACACGCGATCTCGATCTGTTCGACGCCACCGAGGTGTCCGCCGACCAGTTGAAGGAAGCCGCATTGGCGGCGGAGGCGGCAGCGCTTGGCGTCAAGGGCGTGACCAATTCGGCCGGCGCCAGCGCCGGTGCCGGCCTCGGCGGCCTGGTGCTGGCCACCTCGCACGGCTTCCTCGGCCACTATGTCGGCTCGCGGTTCTCGCGCTCGGCCAGCGTCATCGCCGGCGAGGGCACCGGCATGGAGCGCGACTATGAATTCTCATCGCGCCAGCACTTTGCCGATCTCGATTCGCCCGAGGACATCGGCCGCAAGGCCGGAGAACGCGCGGTGCGCCGCATCGGCGCGCGCAAGGCAGCGACCGGGCCGGTCGACGTGGTGTTGGACCCACGCGTCGCGCGCGGCATCGCCGGCCATCTGGCCGGCGCCATCAACGGCGCCTCGGTCGCGCGCAAGACCTCGTTCCTGCGTGACATGATGGGCAAGCAGGTGGCCGCCTCCGCCATCACCGTCACCGACGAGCCGCTTAGGCGGCGTGGCCAGGCCTCGCGTCCGTTCGATGGCGAAGGCGTCGAAGGCGAAAAGCTGTTGATGGTCGAGAAGGGCGTGCTCAACCACTGGTTCCTGTCGACCTCGGCTGCAAGGGAACTGGGCCTCGTCACCAACGGCCGCGGCGCGCGCGGCGGCTCCTCCGTGACGCCATCCTCCACCAATCTCGCCATCGAACCGGGCGAGCGGTCGCCGGAAGAGCTGATCAAATCGCTCAGGACCGGCTTCTACGTCACCGAAGTGTTCGGTCAGGGCGTCGACATGGTCACCGGCGAATACAGCCGTGGCGCCTCGGGTTTCTGGATCGAGAACGGTGAACTGGCCTATCCGGTCGCCGAGGTCACCATCGCGTCGAACCTGAAGACGATGTTCCTCAACATGGTGCCGGCCGATGACCTCGACCGCAATTTCGGCACCGCGGCGCCGACGCTCCTGATCGAAGGCATGACCCTTGCCGGAGCATGACCTGACCATAGCCGGGGCCATCTCCGGCGCCTCTGGGGACTTGCCGCTGCTGCGCGATGCTGCCCGCGAGGCGGGGCTCATCGCCATGCGCTACTTCGGCAACAGCCCGCAAGTCTGGATGAAGGGCGGCACATCGCCGGTCAGCGAGGCCGACCACGCCGCCGACGCCTATCTGCGCGAAACATTGCTGGCGGCGCGGCCCGATTATGGCTGGCTGTCGGAAGAGACGGTTGACGATCCGGTCCGGCTTTCGGCACGCCGCACCTTCGTCGTCGACCCAATCGACGGCACGCGCGGTTTTCTGGAAGGCCAGCGCACCTGGTGCGTCAGCGTCGCCGTCGTCGAGCGTGGCCGTACGCTGGCCGGCGTGCTGGAATGCCCGGCGATGGAGGAAACCTATTGGGCGCTGCCCGGCCAGGGTGCCTTCCGCAACGGCAAGCGCATTGCGGTTCGCAAGCTGGCGGACACGGCCGAGATTTCCGGGCTGAAGCAGTTGACCGACCTGATGCCGGCCGAATGGCAGGCGCGGCTGAAGCGGGCGCCCTACAGCCCTTCGCTTGCCTATCGGCTGGCCATGATCGCCAATGGCTCGCTGGATGCCACTTTCGTCAAGCCGAACGCGCATGACTGGGATATCGCGGCGGCCGACCTCATCCTGCGCGAGGCCGGCGGCCAGCTGCTCGACCAGCATGGCCGTGCTCCACTTTATGCCGGCGAGATGACCCGCCACGGCGCCCTTGCTGCCGGCAGCGGTGAATTGCTGGCCGTGCTCGCCGGCGTCATCGCCGGTCTGGACGCGTGAAAGCGTTTTCCCGGGCGAGATGAATTCATCTCGCCCTAAAGGTTCCAAAGTCGGCGGCTTTGGTCTAGACCTGTCACAAACTCACGATATGTGAAGGACCGACATGGCCGCGGAAGACGGAAAGAAACAGCTTTTGCATCTGGTGTTCGGTGGCGAACTGAAGAAGCTTGGCGGCACCGAATTCCGCGATCTCGAGGGGCTCGATATCGTCGGCATCTATCCCGACTATCAATCCGCGCACACGGCATGGAAAGCCAAGGCGCAAGCCAGCGTGGACAACGCCCACATGCGTTACTTCGTCGTTCATCTGCACCGGCTGCTGGACCCCGACAACAAGGCTGCCGGTTGACTTCGATGGAGCATGACCTGGCGAAAGGGCCAGCAAGCGATGCCGCGCCCACGGGCAGGGGACGCAGCCGCACGACCAAGGCGTTCTGGCGCAAGATTCGCCAACCGCTGGCGCAGTCGCGATTCGTCAAGAACGCCATCGCCAGCCTGTTCGCTCAGTTCGTGCGCTTCGTGCGCCTTACCAATCGCGTCGTCGAGGGATCGGCACGGTTTTCGGGCGGTGCCTATACCGAGTTCGAGCCTGGCATCATCGCCTTGTGGCACGGCCAGCATCTGCTGACGCCGGCCTATTACCCCAAGCGCAAGCCGCTGGTCGCCATGGTTTCGCGCAGCGCCGATGCAGAGCTCAACGCTTTGATGCTGGAAAAATTCGGCATCGAGGCGGTGCGCGGCTCGGGCGGGCGGGAAAATGCCAGGCATCTCGACAAGGGCGGGGCAAAAGCGCTTATCGCCCTGAAAAAGTCGCTCGCCGTCGGCAAGAACGTCGCCATGATCGCAGATATTCCGCACGGCACGCCACGAGACGCAGGGCTTGGTATCGTTCTCCTGGCTCGCCTCTCGGGCCGGCCGCTTGTGCCTGTCGCCATCACCACCAGCCGTCGCAAGGTGCTGGAGAAGAGCTGGGACAAGACCACCATCAACCTGCCGTTCGGCCGTTCGTCGATCGTCATCGGCCAGCCGATCTTCGTGGCGGCCGGCGCCGATGACGCCGAAATGGAGCGCAAGCGCCAGGAAGTGACGACCGCGCTCAATGCCGCGACCGCC
The DNA here is from genome assembly GCF_003997415.1 of Mesorhizobium sp. M7A.F.Ca.MR.245.00.0.0. NCBI lineage: Bacteria > Pseudomonadati > Pseudomonadota > Alphaproteobacteria > Hyphomicrobiales > Phyllobacteriaceae > Mesorhizobium > Mesorhizobium sp. M7A.F.Ca.MR.245.00.0.0. Next base: position 11,188 of record NZ_RZTE01000033.1, read on the forward strand.
GAGGCCTACCGTCTCGTGGATGCTCCGCGATGAGCGGCCGCTGGGCGCGAGCCATGCTGTCGGCATACCGTTTCGCAGGTGCGGCCGCCTATCCGCTGGTCGGGCCCTATGTGGCCTGGCGCACCTCGCGCGGCAAGGAAGACCGCTACCGCCGCCGCGAGCGCTACGGCGTCGCCGGCCGCGCGCGCCCCGACGGGCCGGTGATCTGGATCCACGCGGCGAGCGTCGGCGAGACCATCGCCGTCGTGCCGCTGGTCGAAAGCATTCTCGACTACGGCGTCAACATCGTGCTGACGACCGGCACGGTCACCTCGGCGCAGGTCGCCGATGAGCGTCTCGGTGACCGGATCATCCACCAATACGTACCGCTCGATCTCAAGCCGGCGGTCAGCCGGTTCCTCGATCACTGGCAGCCGGATCTGGCGATCATCGCCGAATCCGAAATCTGGCCGATGACCATCCTCGAGCTTGGCGCGCGCCGCGTGCCGCAGGTGCTGGTCAATGGCAGGCTCTCCGACCGCTCGTTCAAGTCGTGGAAGAAACGGGCCAACATCGCCGAGGCGTTGTTCGAGAACCTGGCTCACGTCGTGGCGCAGTCGGATGTCGATGGCGAGCGGTTTCTGGCGCTCGGCGCCCGGCCGGTCACCGTGTCGGGCAATCTCAAGGTCGATACCTCGCCGCCGCCCGTCGACGAACGGGCGCTGGCGACGCTGCGGCGGCAGATAGGCACGCGCCCGACCTGGGCGGCGATCTCGACCCATGACGGCGAGGAAGTGGTCGCGGCTGAAGTCCACGCGACGCTGCACAAACGCCACCATGGTCTTCTGACGATCGTCGTTCCGCGTCATCCCGATCGCGGCGAGGCGCTTGCGGCGCAGATTTCCGGCATGGGCCTGAAGGTCGCGCGGCGAAGCAAGGGCGACAGGATAGCCGCCGACACGGATATATTGCTCGGCGACACGATCGGCGAGATGGGACTCTATCTCCGGCTGACCGAAATCGCCTTCGTCGGCCGCTCGCTGACCTCCGAGGGTGGCCAGAACCCGCTGGAACCGGCCATGCTCGACACCGCGGTTCTCGCCGGGCGCAATGTTCAGAATTTTCGCGAGGCCTACCAGCGTCTCCTCGACAGCGGCGGCGCCAAGCTGGTGCGCGATCGCGACATGCTGGCCGGCGCCGTCAATTTCCTCCTGACCAACGAAGTGGCGCGCCACGAGATGATGGCGGCGGGTGTGGCGACCGTCGACGAGATGCGTGGCGCGCTGGCGCGCACGCTGAAATCGCTTGAGCCCTATATCCAGCCGCTGGTCGTCAAGTCGCGCCTGAAGGGCGCGAACGGTCGCTAGCGTGGCCTCTGAAGCACCACCATTCTGGTGGGAAGAGCCGGACTGGCGGGTCCTGGCACTGTCGCCGCTATCGGCCATCTATGCCGCCGCCGCCGGCCGCGGCATGCGGCGGGCCAAGCGCGAGAAGATCGAAGCACCCGTTCTGTGCATCGGCAATTTCACGGTTGGCGGCACCGGCAAGACACCGGTGGCCATCGCGCTCGCCGAGCAGGCGAAGCGAATGCATCTGAAACCAGCCTTCCTGTCGCGCGGCCATGGCGGCTCGTTCGCCGAGCCTCACGTGGTCGATATCGACCATGACAGTGCCAGGCATGTCGGTGACGAACCGCTGCTGCTCGCCGAACACGCGCCGGTGGCGGTGACGCCGAACCGCGCCGCCGGCGCCCGGCTGCTGCTGGAACGGCATGGCTGCGATTTCCTGATCATGGATGATGGCTTCCAGAGCGCCCGCATCCACATCGATTATGCGCTGGTCGTCGTCGATGCGCGCTACGGAATTGGCAATGGCCGCGTCATTCCGGGAGGGCCGCTCAGGGCCAAAATCGTCGACCAGCTGGTCTTCACCAGCGGGCTGTTGAAAATGGGCGAGGGCACCGCCGCCGACGCAGTGGTCCGCCAGGCGGCACGCGCCGGCCGGCCGATCTTCGAGGCCCATACAGAGCCAAGCGGCACGGCAGGGCTTGCCGGCAAGCGGTTCCTCGCCTTCGCCGGTATCGGCCATCCCGAGAAATTCTTCGACACGGTGCGCGAAGCCGGCGGCGAACTGGCGTTGACGCGGCCGTTTCCGGACCATCATTTCTATGCCGAGGACGAACTTGCCGAGTTGGCGGCGACCGCACGCGCCGAAGGGCTGGTGCTCATCACCACCGCCAAGGACGCCGCCCGACTGCGCCACGGCGCCTCACAGGACTTTCTCGACCGGCTCGAGGTGCTGGAGATCGACACTGTCTTCGAACTCGATCACGTTCCCGAGCGCATCATCGACGAGACGCTCGATGCCTGGCGCCAGCGCAAGCTGAAGGGTTAACCGCGTTTACGCAGCTCCGGATGCATCTCGATTTCGCGGCGCAGCGAGGCGGTGGCGCTGATGTAGGGCTCCTGCCTGGCGACGCTCCAGTATTTCAACTCGTCGAGCGGAATGCTTTCGCCTGTCACCGCGCAACGCACGAACGCGCCGGGACTGGTAACCTGGAAGTCGCCATCCAGATAGCGGATGCGGGCTTCCTTGCCGCCGGGGCCTTCGAAACGGTTCATCATGCGGGGACGCCAGGGTTCATGAGGATTTCATCGCCATAAATTCCCGGCGAGGTCAAGCATGCGACAAGCCTGAGACAATGCTGAACGCTTATTGTGAGGCGGAAAAATGGTGTTGGTGGGCCGCAATGGACATTTCCTCCACTCGTCTTCCCGCCTTGCTCAGGGAAGTGATGACGCCGCAGGCCGTGCCCTCGGGGCAGGCTGATCCAGTCATGACGGCACTGGTCAAGGCGCTGGTCCAACCGCCGGCGCCGTCTCTGCTCGCACAACAGACAGCGCCAGCGCTGTTGACTTTGCCGGCCGCGCCAATGGCCGTCAAATCGCAGCAGATCGCATCGGCTGGCATCGTCGATGCCTATCTTGCCCAACTTGAAACGGGCGAAGAGGCGGCGTTGGCAACGATCGCGGCGAGAAAGGCAAAACCCGAAGCCGAAACGCCGCGAGCCTTCTTGCCGCCTTCGACAACGGCCAATGATAATGCTCCTGCCAGGGTTGCGGGGCTGTCATTGCTGTCGCTTATCCCGCCGCAGGCTCCAGTCCCGCGCAACGCTGCCGCTTTGGGTGCATTGGCGGGCAGGCACAGGCCGGCCAATCAATCCCATGGTGCGGCGCCGAACCCTGAGCACTTGCTGGTGAAGGTCGGCTTTGTTTCGATAGTGGCCGGTTTGCTGGGAATCGTGATCCTTGGGTTCGTTCTGTTGTTGCTTCGCTGAGCTTCGAATCGGCTCTCGATATATGCCCGGCGGAAGGCCTACCGCTCGGCTTCGATGAACGCCTCGATCTTTTCCGGCGCCAGCCCGGCCTCCGCCGCGATGCGGCGGGCGG
>NZ_RZTE01000033.1:14622-65760 GCF_003997415.1 Mesorhizobium sp. M7A.F.Ca.MR.245.00.0.0
CCCGATCGGCCGGTCGAGCCAGTAGGACACCGGATTGAGCGCGGTGCGCTCATCGACGGGCGTGATGCGGCCCGATTGCAATTGATGCCCGGTCAGGGGTGGGCGTGCCAGCGCGATGCCGAGCCCATAGGCGGCGGCGTCGAGCACCAGATTGTAGTCCTCGAAGCGACGGTCCTGCGGGCGCGGGCGATAATCCATGCCTTGCGCGGCAAACCAGGCGCGCCAGGCAGACGCGTCGGAATCGTTGATCAGCGGATATTTGAGCAGCCGGGCAGGGTCGCCGCGGCCGATCTCGCAGGCAAGCTCGGGTGACGCGACGGGGAAGACATGTTCCTCGAAAAGCTGCACCGAGACGCGGCCCGGAATGCCGCCGCGTCCACAGCGGATGGAGAGATCGATGCCCTCATCGGCAAGGTCGGCCTGGCGGATATCGACATCGAGCACGATGCGCAGCTTCGAGGGATTGTTCTCCAGAGCCGCCATGCGCGGCATCAGCCACAGCCCGCTGACCGAGGGGATCGAGGTCAGCCGCACCACCGCCGTGCCACGCGGCTCGACCCAGCGGTCGGAATGGGTCGATATCAGCGCAAAGGCTTCCGCCGTGCGCAGATGCAGCCGGTTGCCCTCGATCGTCAGCGAGACGCCGCGCGCCCCACGGTCGAAGACTTTCAATCCCAGCCAGTCCTCGAGCTTGGCGATCTGCCGGCTGACGGCGCCATGGGTGATGTTGAGCTTTTCGGCGGCCGCCGAAAAGCTGCCTGTTCGCGCCGCCGCATCGAAGGCGCGCAGTGTTTCGAGCGGTACCATTGTGTCCGAGCTGTGATCCATAGTCACAGGTGATCCTCGATTTGGTCGTTTGTCAACTGGCCTGAAATGGCGTTTTCTGCCTTTCAGGACGGAAGAATGCGAGGGCAGTGAGATGAACGCAATGACGGGCACGTTGAATTCGACACAGCGGATGGACACCACGGCAGCCATTGCTGTCGCGCTGACGGTGGTTGGTTGGGCCTCCGCCTTTCCGGCGATCCGCGCCGGTCTCGCTGCCTTCGGACCGCTGGAACTCGGCGCGTTGCGCTTTGCCATCGCCGCGGTGCCGGCGGCGATCTTCCTGGCCATCAAGCGCCCGGCGCTGCCAAGGCTCGACGAAGTGTGGCGCCTGGTCTTTGGCGGCGCCATCTTCGTCGCGCTCTACACCGTCATGCTCAATTTCGGCGAACTGACCGTCTCTGCCGGTGCCGCCGGCTTCATCATCAATGTCAGCCCGATCTTCACCGCCATCATGGCGATGGTCCTGCTGGGCGAGCGCTTTTCGGGCATGGCCTGGGCCGGCACGGTGATTTCCTTCGCCGGCATTGGCGTCATCGCCATGGCCGACGGGAATGGACTGTCTTTTAACAGCGGTGCTCTTCTGGTGCTTGGTTCGGCCTTGTGCTCGGCCGTCAACACCATCGTCCAGAAGCCGCTGTTTGCCCGCCATCATCCGTTGACCATCTCCGCTTCGAACATGGTGCTCGGCGCACTATGCCTGGCACCCTTCCTGCCGTCGGCCTTTTCGCAAGCGGCGGTTGCCGACGCAGCAGGCCTCGGCGCCGTCATCTTTCTTGGCATCGTGCCCAGCCTGATCGCCTATGCCGCCTGGGCGACCGCACTGTCGCGTCTGCCCGCCGCACGTGCCTCCAACTTCCTCTATCTGGTCTCGCCGATGTCCGCGCTGATCGGCTTCTTCTGGCTGGGCGAAGTCCCCACGCTGCTCGGCATAATCGGCGGCGCGCTGGCGCTGGGCGGTGTCATCGTGGTGAACTTGAAGAGATGAATATTGCCGGCCGTCCGCTTCCCTCATTCGGGAACGATGCCTCGGTCAAACGCGTTTAGCCGGTGTTTATTCGACGGAGGTCCGAATGCCGGGTGCAACGACGCACCGACGCATGCAACTGGGTGATCTATCCATTTTCTATCGCGAGGCAGGGCCGCCAGAAGCACCTGTCTTGCTGTTGCCGCACGGCTATCCCTGTTCTTCGTTCCAATTCCGCCGACTGATGCCGGCGCTCGCCGACCGCTGGCGAACGATTGCATTCGACTGGCCGGGCTTCGGATACAGTGGCACACCAGATCCGGCCGCCTTTGGCTATGATTTCGACGCCTATTGCGACGTGCTTTCCAAATTTGCCGATGAATTCGGTCTCGAACGCTACGCCTTGTGGCTGCATGATTACGGCTCGCAGATAGGACTCCGGCATGCGATCTCGCACCCGGAGCGGATCAGCGCCCTGATCATCCAGAACGGCGACATCTACGAGGACGTGCTTGGCTCCAAATACGCCACGATCAAGGCTTGGTGGACCGACAAGACGCCCGACAAGCACCGTCCGCTCGAGGCCGCGGTAAGTGAGGACGGGTTCCGGGCCGAGTTCATCGGGGAAGTGTCTGACGACGTCGCCACGCGCGTGCCGCCCGATCTCTGGAGCCTCCACTGGCCATTGATGAACACGCCGGTTCGTCGGCAGATCGCCGTCGGTCTGATGGAGAAGCTGGAAGCCAATCTCACCTGGTTTCCGCGCTACCAGGCTTATTTGCGTGAACACCATCCGCCCACGCTGGTCCTTTGGGGCCCAGAGGATGGCTATATGCCCGCGGCGTCGGCACGGGCCTATCATCGCGATCTGCCCGATGCGGAACTGCATCTGATCGAGGGGGCGGGTCACTGGCTGCTCGAGACACATTTCGACGACGCGCTGCCGCTGGTCCGCGATTTCCTGGCTCGTGTTCACGGCTGATCTCACCCGGCGTCCGCTATGCCCGGTTTGCTGTCCGCCTGACTGAAGGAGAACCTCATGCCGACCAAACCGACGATCGCGCGCATCTGGCGCGGCCGCACCCGCCGCGACGTTGCCGACGCCTATGAGCCATACCTGCGTGCCGAGGGTATTCCGCCCCTCGAGAAGACAGCGCTTGGCGTCCAATTGCTGCGCGAGGACCGCGATGCCGAGACGTGGTTCACAACCATCTCGTATTGGGCCGACATGCAGGCGATGACCGCCTTTACCAAAGGCGAACCGACCAAAGTCCATCATCTGGACCGCGATGCCGAGTTCCTGATCGAACTGCCGGAGCGGATCGACATCCACCGGATACTCGTCGATCGCCAGGGACTGCGCTGAACGGCGAATTTGGTGGTTCGCAATCTCGCCTTCTTCGCGGTGATGTCGCTGATCTGGGGTCTGACCTGGGCGGCGATCAAGCTCGGTCTCGATGACGTGCCTCCGCTCCTGCTGGCGGCGGCACGCTATTTGCTGACCGCCGCGCTTCTGGCAACAGCGGTGCGTGGAGCCGGCGCGGCGTTCGCCCACGGGCGAACGGGGCGGACGATAATCTCGGCATTGCTGGTCAACACCAGCACCTACGGTCTGCTTTTCTGGGGAATGCAGCACGTGCCCTCGGGATTGTCGGGGCTGGTCAACCTGGCGCTGATTCCGATCCTGCTGTTCGCGATTGCCGCATTCACCGGCGAGGAGCGGCCGACCTGGCGCCACGCTTCCGCGCTCGCTATCGGCAGCATCGGGCTGGTTGGGCTGTTCTGGACGCGGCTTGGCGCGGGAAGCGGTTCGAGCGGCATCGGGCTCGCCGCGATCGTCGTTGCGACCGCCTGTTATTGCGTCGGCAGCGTGGTTTCGCGCCCGCTGGTGAGCGCAGTCAAACCGCTGGCGCTGACAATGGTCCAGGCTGCGATCGGCGGTGTGGCACTGCTTGCGCTGTCGCTCGCGCTGGAGCCGATCTCGGGTGAGACGCTCAAGGCGCTGCTCACGCCGGCCGCCATCCGCAGTCTGCTGTTCCTGTCGCTGTTTGGCACGATCGTCGCCTATACGCTCTATCTCGTGCTGATGCGTGACTGGGGTACCGTGCGTGCCGGGCTCTATGCCTTCGTTTCGCCGATCGTCGCTTTGGCGGCAGGAGCTTGGCTTTTCGGCGAGGCGGTCGGCTGGGCTGAAATCGCCGGTGCGATCCTCCTGCTGGCGGCGGCTGCGATCGCGCTACTCAGACCGCCAGGCGAAAATCGCAGGTGACCGCATTGTCGGCGACCTCCTTGGCCTGCCGGCCTCGAGCGGTGACGCGATGGCCCGCAATCCGTCCCGCAGCTATCGCCGCCCGAAAAGCCGTTCGATGTCCGCCAGCTTGAGTTCGATATAGGTTGGGCGGCCGTGGTTGCAGGTGCCCGAACCGGGCGTCGCCTCCATCTGCCGCAGCAGGGCATTCATCTCCTCGGCCTTGAGCAGGCGGCCGGAGCGCACAGAGCCGTGGCAGGCCATGGTCGCGGCTATTTTGTCCAGCCGCTCCTTCAGCGTGTCGACCGTGTCGTTGTCGGCGATCTCGTCGGCGAGGTCGCGCACCAATTGCCCGACATTGGTCTCGCCCAGCATCGACGGCGTCTCGCGCACCGCGACGGCGCCGGGGCCGAAGCGCTCGATGCCGAGACCGAAGCGGGCCAGCGTTTCCGAATGCACCGCAAGCCGCTCGGCGTCCTCCTCCGGCAGGTCGATGATTTCGGGCAGAAGCAGCATCTGGGAGGGCACCGGGCGCGAGTGCAGCGCATTCTTCAGCGCCTCGTAGACCAGCCGTTCATGCGCCGCATGCTGGTCGACGATGATGAGCGAATCCCTGGTCTGGGCGACGATGTAGTTCTCATGCACCTGGGCGCGCGCCGCGCCCAGCACCGCGCCGAGCAGGGTCTCGGCCGCTTCATCCTGCCCTGCGCGTGCATCGGCGCTGGCAAGCGGACCGGCATCGAAAGCCGCTTGCTCGTTTTCACGCAAGCCGCGCTGCTCGAAGCCCGCACCCTCGAAACCCATATCGAGCGGCCGCTGCGACGACCGGACGGGATCGAAGCCGGACGGGCCCGACGCGCGGTAGGCCGCGTCGTAGCTGCGGTGGCCGTTTGCCGGTCCGCCGTGGCCGTAGGATGCGGCCCCCGGCCGGAACGCCGCCATCATGCCGGCGGCACCCGTAGTGGCGGCGCGGACGCCGGCATCGGCCAGTGCCTGTCGAATTGCCCCGACGATCAATCCGCGCACAAGGCCGGGATCGCGGAAGCGCACATCGGCCTTGGCTGGATGGACATTGACGTCGACGATGGCCGGGTCGAGCGTCAGGAACAGCACCGTCACCGCATGGCGGTCACGCGGCAGGACGTCGGCATAGGCACCGCGTATGGCGCCGGCGATCAGCTTGTCGCGCACCGGGCGGCCGTTCACATACGCATATTGCTGCAGCGCGTTGGCGCGGGTGAAGGAGGGGATCGACACGTGGCCGGTCAGATGCACGCCTTCGCGCATCGCATCGATGGCAATCGAATTGTCGGGAAAGTCGGCGCCCATCACCTGGGCGACACGGCGCAGGCTGCCTTCCGCACTGTCATCCGCCGCCGGCAATTCCAGCATAGAGCGGTCCGAGCCGGCCAGCGTGAAGCGCACGGCGGGGAAGGCGATGGCGATGCGCTTGACCACATCGCTGGTGGCCGAGCTTTCGGCGCGTTCGCCCTTCATGAACTTTAACCGGGCCGGCGTTGCGAAGAACAGGTCGCGCACCTCGATCGTGGTGCCGCGATTGGCCGCCGCCGGCCTGACAGGCAGAACGCGGCCACCCTCGATGCCGATCTCGGCGGCGCTGTCACTTGCTGCCGTGCGCGAGCGGATCGACAGTCGCGACACCGAGCCGATCGACGGCAGCGCTTCGCCGCGGAAGCCCAGCGAGCGGATGTCGTTGATATCCTCGGTGAGCTTGGAGGTGCAATGACGTGCGATCGCCAGCGCCAGCTCCCGTTCGGGAATGCCAGAGCCGTCATCGGTGACGCGGATCAGGTTCAGCCCGCCGCCGGCTGTGACGATCTCGACGCGCGAAGCGCCGGCATCGAGCGCATTCTCGACCAGTTCCTTGACGACGCTCGCCGGACGCTCGATGACTTCGCCGGCGGCGATCTGGTTGATCATCGTTTCGGAAAGCTGGCGGATGGGCATGGCAGCACTATAGGCGGATTCGAGACGGATGCGGAAGGATTCGGTGTTGCGGAACAGTGGATAGGCTGGCGGGACAGCAGCCTCCCTCTGGCAGGCCGCAGGGAGGTGCTGTCCCGCCGACTTCCAAGGGACTGGGAGGCGCTGCCCCTCACGCTTGCTCCGCCAGCCAGTCTCGCACCTTGCGGGCGTTGTCGCTGAGTTCCCGGTTCTTCGGCCAGACGACATAGAACGCCTTGCCGGTCTTCAGCACATGATCCGTCACCGGCACCAGCAAGCCCGACGCCAGCAGCCGCTCGGCGAGGTGCCGCCAGCCGAGCGCGATGCCCTGGCCTTCCATGACGCCCTGGATCACCAGGCCGTAGTCGTTGATGCGCAGGCCGCGCGCGGTATCGCTGAAATTGGCGCCCGCCGACTGGAACCATTCGTCCCAGCTGGCCGCCTCGCGATACGGCTCCTCCAGATGGATGAGGCGGTGCGTGGCCAGTTCGGCAGCGGATTGGGGCAGGCCGAACTTTGCCGCATAAACGGTGCCGGCGACGGGAAATATCTCCTCGTCGGCCAGCGGCAACGAGTGATAGTCCGGCCAGTCCCGCGGCGCGCCGCCGCGCACGCCGAGCGGAATGCCTTCCGCGATGATGTCGAGGTCACGGTCGGCGGTCTGGATACGCAGGTCGATGCCCGGCAGTTCGTCGCGGAACTGCTGCAGGCGAGGCATCATCCAGAACGAGCCGAACGCGGTCGAGGCAGCCAGCGTGACATGACCGCCGGTTGCCTGCAGGCGCAGATCCTCCGCCGATTTGCGAATATGCGAAAGGCCGAGCGAGACATCGGCATGGAAGCGCTCGCCGGCCTCGGTCAGGAGAACCTGGCGGTGGCGGCGCTGGAACAGCTTGGCGCCAAGCCGTTCTTCCAGCCCGCGCACGGCATAGGAGACGGCGGCCTGCGTCATGCCGAGCTCGCGCCCGGCGGCGGTGAAGCTCGACAGCCGCCCGGCCGCCTCGAAGACGATCAGGCTGCCGGCCGAGGGCAGGAGGTGGCGCAGGCTTCGCATAAGCTGAGCTTATACAAGAGATCAGGATTTTCCAGCGTCACATCACCATTTTGTCGCGTTAGGCTCCTTCATGAGTGGAATGGAGTTGCCATGAACGCACCGGCCCCTGAAGTGACCGAACATGCCAACCGCCGCAGTGGCGGCCGCCTGGGACGCAAGGCCCTGCGCGGAGCTCCGGTAACGTCGTTTCCGACCCTGGTCCGCCAGATCCCCGTCTACCAGATGGTCCCCGATGAGGCGGTCGAGCTGATCCACGAGGAGTCGCTCTTGATCCTCGAAGAGGTGGGATGCGAATTCCGCGACGACGAGGCTATCGCACTGTGGAAGGCGGCGGGCGCGGATGTCTCGGAAACTCGTGTGCGGATCGACCGGGCCCTGCTGATGGAACTGGTATCGAAGGTCCCGTCGGAGTTCACGCTCAATGCGAGGAATCCGCAGCGTACGGTGCGGGTGGGCGGCAACAATACCATCTTCGTGCCGATGTATGGCGCGCCCTATGTGCGTGACCTCGACAACAACAGGCGCTACGGCACGCTCGCGGACCTCAACAATTTCCACAAGCTCGCCTACATGGCGCCGGCGCTGCATTCATCGAGTTCGGTCATTTGCGAGCCGATGGAAATCGCGGTACCGAAGCGTCACCTCCACATCATCCATTCCGCGCTTAAGCATTCCGACAAGCCGTTCATGGGCATCGTCACGTCCAAGGAGCGGGCGGAAGACACGATGGCGATGGCAGGCATCGTGTTCGGCGAGGATTACGTCCGCGACAATCCGGTCCTGGTGTCGATCACCAACTGCAATTCGCCGCTGGTGTGGGACGCCACCATGCTGGACGCGATGAAGGTCTATGCCCGAAGCAACCAGCCGCTGATCCTCGCACCCTTCGCACTGTGCGGCGCCTCGACTTCGGCGTCGGCCGTCGGGGCAGTCGCGCAGGTCAATGCGGAAGCGCTGGCGGGCGTCGCCTTCACGCAACTGCTGCGCCCAGGGTCGCCACAGATCTACGGACAGTTCATGGTCACCGTGGACATGAAGACCGGCGCTCCGATGGGCGGCACGCCGGAGGCGGCCCAGATGATGTACCTGATGGGCGCGCTGGCGCGGAAATACAAACTGCCGTGGCGCACCTCAGGCTTCCATGTCGGATCGAAGCTCAACGACGCCCAGGCGGGCTACGAGGCCAACATGCTGATGCATGCCGCCATCCTCGCCGGCGCCAACTACATCTGGCACTCCGCCGGGTGGCTGGAGGCCGGCCTGAGCTGCGGCTATTCGAAGTTCGCTACGGACTGCGAACAGCTGGTTGGCTGGTACAAATATGCAGGCGGCCTTCCGTTCGACGATTTCAAGGAAGCGATGGCAGCGGTTCGCGAAGTCGGGCCGCAGGGCCATTTCCTCGGCACCAAACACACGCTCGAACATTTCGAGTCGGCCTTCTTCATACCCTCGATCATGGACTTCAATTCGTACGAACAGTGGAAGGCAGAAGGGGCGAAGGACCACGACACGCGCGGTCGCGAGAAGGCGCGCAACATGCTGGCGGATTACGAGGAGCCGAAGCTCGACGAAGGCATCGCCGATGGCCTGATGGATTTCATCGCGCGGCGCGAGGAGAGGCTGCCGGACAGCGTCAGTTGACGCGAAGAACCAAGATCAAAGGGAACCAGACGGGAGGAAAAAATGGCATTCTTCAGAAGCAGTGGCGATCGCGTGCCGAGCGCTATCGAGGCAATGGCGGTCGAAGCACGCGCGGGTCGTGTCGATCGGCGCGAGTTCCTGGCGCTGGCAAGCGCCTTCGGCGCATCGACGGCGCTTGCCTACGCCATGATCGGCCTTGCCGTGCCGGATCGGGCCTTGGCCGAAGAGCCGAAGAAAGGCGGAACGCTGCGCGTCTCGATGTCGGTGAAGGGGCAGAAGGATCCGCGCACCTACGACTGGGTTGAGCTGGCGAACATTTCGCGCTGCTGGCTGGAGCCGCTTGTCCGCTATACTAGGCAGTTCACCTTCGAGCCGGTTCTGCTCGAAAGTTGGGATATCAATGACGACGCCACCGAATACGTGCTGCATGTGCGCAAGGGCATCACATGGAACAACGGCGATGCCTTCAACGCCGATGACGTCGCTCACAATCTGACGCGCTGGTGCGAGAAGAATGTCGCCGGCAATTCCATGGCCGCCCGTGTCGGCGCGCTGATCGACGCAAAGACCGGCAAGGCCAGGGATGGCGCGATCACCAAGGTCGACGACAACACGGTCAAGCTGAAGCTCAGCGAACCAGACATTTCACTGATCCCGAATTTCACCGACTATCCGGCGCTCGTCGTGCATCGCAACTTCGATGCCGACGGTCCCGATCCGATCAAGAAGCCGATCGGCACGGGACCGTTCGAACTGGGATGTCGGCCAGAAGGCGGTCGTCAAGCGTCGCGAGAATGGCAAATGGTGGGGTGGTGAAGCGCCGCTCGACAGCGTCGAGTTCATCGACTACGGCACCGATTTCAACGCCACCGTGAACGCGTTCGAATCCGGTGAGATCGACCTCAATTTCGAGTCGCCCGCCGACTTCATCGACATTCTCGACAAGATGGATCTGGTGAAATCGGAGGTGGCGACGGCGACGACGCTGGTTGCCTGCACCAACATCACCCACAAGCCTTATGACGACAAGCGGGTGCGCAACGCCTTGCAAATGGCCGTCGACAACAATGCGGTCCTCCAACTTGGTTATGCCGGGCGAGGCACCCCTGGCGAAAACCACCACGTTGCCCCGATCCATCCGGAATACTATCCGCTGCCCAAGAAGACACGCGACGCCGCCGGCGCCAAGAAGCTGATGGCGGAAGCCGGACAGGCTGACTTCGAGCATGAGCTGATCACCATCGAGGACGATTGGCAGAAGAATACCGGCGACGCCATTGCCGGCCAGCTGCGCGATGCCGGAATCAAGGTGAAGCGCACGGTGCTGCCGGGTTCGACCTTCTGGAACGACTGGACGAAATATCCCTATTCGATGACGATCTGGTACATGCGCCCGCTTGGCGTCCAGGTGCTGGCGCTCGGCTATCGCACCGGCGAGGCCTGGAATGAATCGGCATATTCCAACCCCGATTTCGACGCCAAGCTCAAGCAGGCGCTATCGCTCATCGACGTGGAGAAACGACGCGAGGTCATGAAGGATGTCGAGCAGATCCTGCAGGATTCGGGCGTCATTATTCAGCCGTTCTGGCAGAAGCTCTACAGCCACCAGAACAAGAAGGTGAAGAACTATGGTGTCCACCAGACATTCGAGATGGACCTTCAGAACGTCTGGCTGGACGGCTGAAACAAGGCGCGGCAGGACTTCATGAGCCGCAAAAAAGCCGATATGCAGGATGCGTGGTATTGATAGGCTCAAGCCATCAAAAGCCGGAGATTCTGCATGAGACTGACAGTGCTCGTTGCCGCCCTTTCGATAGCCCTGCCGGGCGCCGCCGTCGCCGGACCGGCGTCCGACGCGGTGAAGTTCTTCTATGTCCCGGCGGTCAAGTTCGAGGCCGACGAACAATATCGGGATCGGTTCACCGAACCGGTGACGAAACTGTTCGAGCTGAACGACCAGGCAACGAAGACGAACCCGGACCAGGTCGCCTGCATCGATTTCGATCCTGGTCTCGACGCCCAGGATTTCGATCAGAAAACCGTCTCGAAAACGCTGAAACTGTCTGAGAAGCTGGATGGCGATAACGCACAGGTCACGGCATCCTTCAGCCTGTTCTCCGAGGGCGATGATTCCAAACGTGAAATGCTCTGGTCGCTCAAGAAGATCGACGGCAAGTGGAAGATATCGGACATCGCTTCCAAGACCAGCGACTGGACGCTCAGCGCGCTGGAATGCATGGCCGGCCAGACGCCGGAGTGAAGCGATGGCCCATCGCCGGTTCCTGGCGCTGTCGGGTGTGTGCCTGCTGGCGGCTCTGAGCGGCGCCGCCGCGCAAGGCTTGTTGGGTGCGCCGCCGGCAAACGCCCCGGCCGGCACCCAGCCGGGCGACAGCGGGGCACCGCCCGCAAATGCGCCGGGCGGAGCGGCGGAACCGGCCACGCCGCCGGTGGGATGGTCGCCAGCCGAAGCCGCGCCCGCCGCACCGATCCAGCCGGGCTCGCCGACCGCCGTGGTGCGGCCGTTTTACGATCAGGTCGGACTGGAGATCGATCCGGCCGAGCGAAGCCATTTCATCGACCCGGCCAAAACCGTGCTCGACAAGAGCGACGCGTTGCGCAAATCCGGGCAGGGCGAGTGCCTCGACCCCAACATGGCGCTCGACAATGCCGATTACGACAAGGCCGAGATCGACAAGAGCCTGAAGACGCTCGAGGCGATTAACGGCGACCAGGCCAAGGTCATCGTCGCCTTCGTCATATCGGGCAACCCGCACCGGCTGGAATGGAAATTCAAGAGGGTCGACGGCGACTGGAAGATATCGGACCTATTGTCGGTGACCGGCGAATGGGCACTCAGCCAGTATCAGTGCGAATGAACCGGCGATGAAGCTTTGCTTTTCGCTTGCCATCGTGCTGGTCGGACTCGGCGTTGCCGGGGGCGTGTTCGACTGGCACATCGGCACGATACTGGTCGCTCGCCAGCCGCGGCAAGCTCTGGCAGCGCCTTGCGACTTCTCCGTCGAGCGCGTCGTACTCGACCAGGCGGATGCGCCCGAGCTTGTCGGCTGGGTAGCCGATCGAAAGGGCAGTTGCGGTGCGATTGTGCTGCTACATGGGCGCGGCGCCAACAGGCTGGCCTTGGTTCAAAGGGCGAAGCTCTTGTTCGACGCTGGCTATTCCGTTGTCTTGTTCGACCTCTCCGGTCATGGAGAGAGCGGTGGCGCCGTTCAGGGCTTCGGGTATTCGGAAGGCCCGGACGCCGCCCGTATTATTACCTTTGCTCGGCAACGCTTTCCAGGCCAGAAGCTTGGCGCCATCGGCTCGTCGCTTGGCGCCGCCGCACTTGTCTTTGCCGCGCCGCAAGCGCCTGCCGATGCCTATGTGCTGGAGCAGCTCTACGCAACCTTGCGCGAAACCACAGCGTGGCGAATGCCTTTCCACTTCTGGCGCGGTTTCCAAGCCGATGTCCTTTTGGCACAGATGCCGCTTCGTCTCGGGTTGAGCGCCGATGATGTCAAGCCGGTCGACCATCTTGCTGCTATCGGCAAGCCGCTGATGCTGCTTGCAGGCAGCAACGACCCTTTCATCGATCATGGACAGGTGCTGGCGCTGCAGAATGCTGCCGTTGGTTCACAACTCGTCTGGTTTGGAGGCGCAGGCCATGTCGATCTGCTCCTCTACGACCAACTGCGCTACAGCGATGCTATCTTTTCCTTTCTTGCAACAAAGCTCTGCCGGACGGGTGCCATCCATGGTTGACGTTCGCTCAACCCCGCCCGCGATAAGGCGCTACCCCGGTGTCCGGCAGCCATGCGCCTTCGGGCGGAGCGCCGGTTTGCCAGAACACATCGATCGGAATGCCGCCGCGTGGATACCAATAGCCGCCTATGCGCAACCACAGCGGCTTGGTTGCCGCCACGATGCGGCGGCCGATCATGACGGTGCAGTCTTCATGGAAGGCGCCATGGTTGCGAAACGAGGTCATGAACAGCTTGAGCGACTTCGATTCCACCAGAGCCGCATCCGGTGCGTATTCGATGACGATATGGGCGAAGTCCGGCTGGCCGGTGACTGGGCACAGCGAGGTGAATTCCGGGCAGGTAAAGCGCACGATCGCCGGCGGGCCGTCGCCGCGCGAAAACGGTACGGTCTCCAGGACCGCTGCTTCGGGGCTTTGTGGCGTCTCGACGTGCGCGCCGAGCTGGGTGAGGGTTTTGGTGTCGATCATGGGCGCTATCCTTGTCGCATGCGCCCGGAGTGCGTGCGGGACGACATGCTTGAAAACGAATTTTGCCGCTCATTAGCACAATTTGAAACCGCAGGAAGACGATGACCAGCAACGATCCGCTTCTCCAGCCCTACCAGCTCAAACACCTGACGCTGAAGAACCGGGTCATGTCGACCAGCCATGAGCCGGCCTATTCCGAGGACGGCATGCCGAAACAGCGATACCGGCTCTACCATGCCGAGAAGGCCAAGGGCGGCATGGCGCTGACCATGACCGCCGGCTCGGCGATCGTCTCGCGCGACAGCCCGGCCGCTTTCGGCAATCTGCATGTCTATGACGACAGGATCGTGCCATGGCTGGCCGAGCTCGCTGACGCCTGCCACGAGCACGACTGCAAGGTGATGATCCAGATCACCCATCTCGGCCGCCGTACTGGCTGGAACAAGGCCGACTGGCTGCCGGTGCTCTCGGCCTCGCCGGTGCGTGAGCCGGCGCATCGCGCATTCCCGAAGACGATCGAGGACTGGGACATGGAGCGCATCGTCGCCGACTATGCTTCAGCCGCCCAGCGCTGCGAGGCCGCCGGCCTCGACGGCATCGAGTTCGAATCCTACGGCCATCTGATGGACGGCTTCTGGTCGCCCGCCACCAATCATCGCGACGACGAATTCGGCGGCTCGCTGGACAATCGCCTGCGCTTCACCAACATGGTGCTCGATGCCGTGCGGGCAGCTGTCGGCGACAAATTCGTCGTCGGCATCCGCATGGTCGCCGACGAAGATTTCGAAAAAGGCCTGTCGAAGGCGGAGGGGATCGAAATCGCCAGGCGGCTGGCGGGCTCCGGCAAGGTCGATTTCCTCAACATCATCCGTGGCTCGATCGAGAGCGATGCGGCGCTGACCAAGGTCATCCCGGTAACCGGCATGCGTTCTTCGCCGCATCTCGATTTCGCCGGAGAGGTGAGGGCGGCGACGAAATTCCCGACCTTCCACGCGGCGCGCATATCCGACGTGGCCACTGCACGCCACGCCATCGCCACCGGCAAGCTCGACATGGTCGGCATGACCCGCGCCCATATCGCTGATCCGCACATCATCAAAAAGGTGATGGAGGGGCGCGAGCATGAGATCCGCCCCTGTGTGGGCGCCACCTATTGTCTCGACCGCATCTATGAGGGCGGTGAAGCGCTTTGCGTCCACAATGCCGCGACCGGCCGCGAGGCCGAAATCCCGCATATGATCGTCAAGACCGAAGGACCGAAGCAGAAAATCGTGGTCGTCGGAGCCGGCGCCGGCGGACTGGAGATTGCGCGGGTCGCGGCTGAGCGCGGCCACAAGGTGATGGTGCTTGAAGCATCGAGCCAGGCCGGCGGCCAGGTGCGATTGGCGACGCAGAACCCGCGCCGCAAGGAGCTGATCGGCATCATCGACTGGCGGCTGGCCGAACTCGACCGGCTCGGCGTCGAGATCCGCTACGACACCTGGGCGGAAAAAGACGATGTCCTGGCGCTGTCGCCCGATGTGGTGGTGGTCGCTACCGGCGGCCTGCCGCAGAACCCGCCGCTGACATCAGGCGACAACCTTGTCACCTCGAGTTGGGACATCATGGCCGGCAGCGTCAAGCCGGCCGAAAATGTGCTGCTCTATGACGACAATGGCGGCCATCAGGGCATGGGCGCCGCCGAACTGATCGCCAATGCCGGCTCGAAACTCGAGCTTGTATCGCCGGAGCGTTTCTTTGCCCCGGAAATGGGCGGCATGAACCATGTGCCCTATATCAGGGCCTTCCAGGAAAAGGGCGTCACCATCACCATCAACACGCGGCTGCGTTCGGTGCGGCGTGAGGGCAACCAGCTGATCGCAGAGCTGGCTTCGGATTTCGCCGATGGCTGGCGCGGCGAGCGCAGGGTCGACCAGGTGGTGGTCGAGCACGGTACGCTACCGCTCGACGATCTATACCTCTTGCTGAAGCCGCTGTCGAAGAATGGCGGCGCGGTCGACTACGAGCGTCTGGTGAGCGGTGGCGACATCTTTCCCAAGCGCAATCCAGAAGGCGGCTTTGTTCTGTTCCGCATCGGCGACGCGGTCGCCTCGCGCAACATTCATGCCGCCATCTATGACGGCATCAGGTTCGGCTTGCGGATCTGAAATTAGCTATCGCCAGGATCGTAGCGCGCGGCCGAAGCTTCCTGCAAGAGCCCCTAGACTGGACTTTCCCTGTCGTACTTGTAACGATCTAGGGTGATCCAAACGCTTGGGATCAGTTTCATTCTACTGCAAGTCTGCAGGGAAATCGCGAAGCAGTGCGTCTTCTGCCGAGAAAAGTTGACGAAAACCTAACAAAGTCCGGGGGGACAAGTTGACCAAGAAAGATCCGTTCGTTCCGCGCCAGACCAATACGGCGCTCTACATGCAGCTATACGAGAATGGATATTCGGTTGCCGATATCGCCCGGGTGCAAAAGGCGTATCGTGTGTGTTGCGCGATGTTCAACGGCCGCTACCGCAAGACAGGACGGCCGTTCATCTGCCATGCGGTGGGGGCTGCGTCATCGGCCGCGCATTTCGATAAAAGCGTCGATCTTGTCTTGGCCGCGATGTTTCACGCTGCCTACGACAGCGGCCACTATCCGGACGGAAAGTCCAGCAGGCGCACCGATGCACACCGCAGATGGCTGGAGCAAACAATCGGTCCCCGGGTTGAAGGTCTTGTCGCCCGCCTAGTCGGACTGAAATTCGATACCGGAGACCCCGAGCGCCTTGTGGATGCCGGTGTGCCGGCCGGCGACGAGGACATCTTGTTCCTAGTGCTTGCCCATGAGGTGGATGACCTGGCGGACGGAGGATTGGCGTTTGCGCCCAAATACGGTCAGTCCATACGATCGAGGGTTGCTGCCTGTGCCACTCTGGCGAGGTATCTGGGCCGCGAAAATCTTGCCGTCACCATCGAAGGTTACGGTGCCCGCTACGAGACGATGGCGTGGGCTGCTCCCCTCCAGGAGACGAAGCTGATTGGCTTTCAGATTACGCCAAATTTACGCACATACATCAAATTGCGTCGCCACAAGTTACGCGGCGAATCAGTCGAGGTGCTTTGACACCTTGCTGATCCCGCGATGCGCAATCCGCTGAGAACTGGCCGTCCTTGCCGGCTCAGTCGTCATAGCCCTGGATTGCCCCAAAGCTGTAACGGCGCAGCTTCAGCGCGGTGATCAAATTGGTCAGCTTCGTCTTGCCGTCGAAACCGTCCTGGAACATTTCGTCATGCATCAGCAGGATCAGCTTGCCGGGCTTGACGAAGCGGCCATAGCCGAACAGGTGATCGATCTCGCTGACCAGATGATCGACGCTCTGCACCGGCTCGCCGTTGTCCTTGTGCACCCATTCATGGTCCCAGCCGTAGAGATAGAAGCCTGAGGCCGCGACAAACTCGTAGTCGGGCTCTTCACGCCCCTCCTGGGCGAGCCCAAGCGAGGTGTCGTTCTTCGACATGGAGGGCAGCCTGAACACGTCGCGCCCCGGCAGCCTTGCATGCACCACGGGCTTCAACCCGAGCACCGCGTTTGCCCTTACCATGTCGGCGACGACACCTTCGGTGTCGCCGTAGAAATGCCGGTAGTGATTGTAGGCATGGCTGTAGCTGTGGTTGCCGAGCGTCACCAGAGGAAGCTGCCTGGCGCGCTGGACGAGCGCTCTGTTGGCGGCGCTAGCCTGTGCGTGCATGCCGACCATGAATAGGGTTGCAGGAACCTGTTCGGCTTCCAGCACATCGAGGATGTTGCTTGTGCCGTTCAGCGGCCCATCGTCGAAGGTAAGATATATTATGCGATCGGCCCCTTGGGCGGGAACCGCAAAAATCAAAACCGCCGCCAGCACAAACCGAAACGGTGTCATCAGCCCCGATATCCGGTTGCGATCACGACAAGGCCGCCATGTCCACAACGGCTTGTCAAGGCGAGCCGGTGCATGTCGCCCAAAAGTGCGCAGCGGTTTTGGGATAACGACATGCGCAAACAAAAAGGCAAACCTATGCCAGGCTTCCTTGCAGCACCGTCAGCTTGGCCTTCTTGGGCATGCGGGCGGTCAGCCATTCCAGCGCCTTGTCGTGCGGCATCGGGAAGGCGATGGAGTAGCCCTGCACCTGGTCGCAGCCGATCGCCATCAGCGAATTGAGCTCGGCCTCGGTTTCGGCGCCCTCTGCGACGATCGAGATGCCAAGGCCACGCGCCAGCTCGGTGATGGCGCGGACGATCTTCGAGTTGTCGCCATTCTCATGGATGTTCTGGACGAAGCGGCGATCGATCTTCAGCCGGTCGATCTCGTTCGGGTTGACATGGCTGAGCGAAGCATAGCCGGTGCCGAAATCATCGAGTTCGAGATGGACGCCGGCTGCCCGGATGTGCCGCAGCTTGGCCGCGATACCCGTCTTTTCGTCATCGAGGATGACGGATTCGACGATTTCCAGCGACAGTTTCTGCGGCGGCAGCCCGGCCTTTTCCAGCGTCTCGAACAAGAACGCATCGAAATCGTGCTCGCGCAGCTCGGTGCCGGAAACATTGACGGCAAGCCGTCCGAAGGCAATGCCGGCGCGGTTCCATTCGGCCGCCTCGTTGATCGCCTTGGTGATGACGATGCGGCCGATCTCGGGCATGAAGCCGCATTTCTCGGCGACCGGAATGAATTCACCGGGCGGGATCATGCCGCGCTCCGCATGGTTCCAGCGCACCAGCGCCTCGATGCCGCTGATCGTGCCGTGGGTCAGTGAGACCTGCGGCTGGAAATAGACCTGGAACGCCCGCTCGGCGATGGCGACCTTGATGTCGTGCTCGAGCTGCTTGCGATAGTCGAGTTCGCGGCGCAGCTCCTCGGAAAAGAAGGAGAAGTTGCCGCCGCCAAGCTTCTTGGCGGAGTAAAGCGCCAGATCGGCGTGGACCAGCAAATCCCCGGCATTGTCGGCGTCGATCGGATAGACAGCGATGCCTGCGCTGGCGCCTGGGAGAATGGTCGTGCCCTGGAAGACGATCGGCTCGTTGATATGTGCCAGGATGCGTCGCGCCAGCATATTGATGTCTTCGGTGCCGCCGGCGCCGCCGAGAATCATGACGAACTCGTCGCCGCCCAGGCGCACGCACAGATCCGACGCCCGGCAGGAGTCGCGCATGCGCTGTGCCGTGACGACCAGCACATAGTCGCCGGCGGCGTGGCCGAGCGTATCGTTGATCTGCTTGAATCGGTCGAGATCGAGCTGGACGACGGCAAGGCGTTCGCGACGCCGGTGCGTGCCCTTGATCAGCGTGTCGAAATGATCGGTCAGGAACGTGCGGTTGTGCAGGCCGGTAAGGCCGTCATGCACCGCGATGAAGGCCATGGAATTGCGCGCGTCGATCAATTCATGCGTCTTGCGCAGGATGGCGTTCGACATCGGCCTGAAGATGAAGAGCGCCACCAGTATGATGACGCCGATTGTGGCGTAGAACAGAGTGCGATGGAGAGCGAGCAGCTTCTCGGAGCGGTCGTCGGCGTCGGCAGTGATGCGCTGGCCAAGCGCGGCGTAGCCCGACAAGGTCGCATTGGCGACGGAGGCGTCGAGATTGACGCGTTCGTCGCCGCCTTTGTAACCGCCATTGCCGCTGAATTGCGATTCATAGGCCGAGATCAGGCGGTCGCCATTGGCGATCAGCCCGACCGAGAAATAGTCGAGGTGGAAGGGCTTGGCGAAAAGGACGCTTTCGATCGACTTCGGGTCAAGCTTGGCCGGCGATTGCGGATCGGCTCCCGTCTGATCGAGCAGCAGGTCGTAGTTCGTCTCGAACTCCGCCGTTGCCTGCTTGAGCGCGCTGACCAGCGCCGGTTGCTTGTCGCGTGAGCCGGCGCCCGTTGCACCGGCAAGGAAGACGATGCGCTGCGACAGCGTCTTTTGTGTGCTGACGATGTCGAGCAAGGTGTGATTGTGCTGTTGGGTGGCCATCATCTGCTGCAGCAGGATGAAGGAGGCGATCACCATGGCCGCAATGATCAGCAGGGCCAGCCAATAGCCGGCCTTGATCAGCAGTATGAGCTTGCCTGAAACGGTTTGCACCGGCTGCTGCGACATTTTCGGGGGCGGCCCTCTCGCCTACGGATTCTTGCCTAAAGATTCTTGTATGAGCACCATTGAACTGCAAACGTTAACAGGACCGGAAATCGACGGCTGCCCGGCGAGGGGCGGCTGTCGAAAGATCGCGAAATGGTTATCGGCTCGTTTAGCGCCGTACCGGCATTTGAGCGGTCATCGGCCAGAACCCTTGTCGCGGCGTCGTTTCCGCCGCCGCATGATGATCGACATCGGGGCGGCATCGTGCTGCTTGCCACCGATCCGGTCGTTTTTGCGATGGATTTTTCACGCGGACGAGACGACAGTCAGCCCACATCAAACGAGGCCGACCATGACCGCCATTCCTCTCCCACATCGACAGCGAGCTCGCGGGGCTCAAATCGGCAGGCCTCTACAAGTCGGAGCGGGTGATCACTTCAACGCAGTCGGCCGAGATCGAGGTTGGCGGCGACAAGGTGCTGAATTTCTGTGCCAACAACTATCTCGGCCTCGCCGATAGCGCCGATTTGCGCAATGCTGCCAAGCAGGCGCTCGACCGCTATGGCTACGGCATGGCATCGGTGCGCTTTATCTGCGGCACCCAGGAAGAGCACAAGCAGCTCGAATCCACGATTTCCTCTTTCCTCGGCATGGAAGACACTATCCTCTACGGCTCCTGCTTCGATGCCAATGGCGGCCTGTTCGAGACGCTGCTGGGCGAGGAAGACGCCATTGTCTCGGATGCCTTGAATCATGCCTCGATCATCGATGGCGTGCGGCTGTCGAAGGCCAAACGTTTCCGCTACGCCAACAACGACATGGCCGATCTCGAGGCGCGACTGAAGGAAGCCCGGGACTGCCGCTTCCGGTTGATCGCCACCGACGGCGTGTTTTCGATGGATGGCATCATCGCCAATCTCAGGGGTGTCTGCGACCTCGCCGAGAAATACGACGCCATGGTGATGGTCGACGACAGCCATGCCGTCGGCTTCGTCGGCCGAAACGGCCGCGGCTCGGCCGAACATTGCGGCGTCGAGGGCAGGGTCGACATCGTCACCGGGACGCTCGGCAAGGCGCTTGGCGGGGCCTCCGGTGGCTACACCTCGGGCAAAGGCCAGATGGTCGACTGGCTGCGCCAGCGCTCACGGCCGTATCTCTTCTCCAACACGCTGATGCCGGCGATCGCCGGCGCTTCGATCAAGGTGTTCGAACTGATCAAGGACGGCGATGGGCTGCGCGACAAACTCTACGACAATGCGGCGCGCTTCCGGTCGCAGATGGGCAAGCTCGGCTTCACGCTGGCCGGAGCCGATCATCCGATCATACCGGTGATGCTGGGTGATGCCAGCCTGGCGCAGGAGATGGCGGCGCGCATGCTGAAGCGCGGCATTTATGTCATCGGCTTTTCCTTCCCGGTGGTGCCGAAAGGCCAGGCGCGCATCCGCACGCAGATGTCGGCGGCGCATTCCAGTGCGGATATTGACAGGGCGGTCGAGGCGTTTGCCGCCGTCGGGCGCGAACTCGGGGTCATTTCCTGAAAGGCTGGAATCGAAAAGCGATTCCGGATCAAGAGATTCAAGGGACAAAAGCATGTCGAACATGATGAAGGCGCTGGTGAAGGCCAAGGCCGAACCAGGCATCTGGATGGAAGAGGTGCCGGTACCGGAGATCGGCCCCAACGACGTGCTGATCAAGATCAAGAAGACGGCGATCTGCGGCACCGACGTGCACATCTACAATTGGGACCAGTGGGCGCAAAAGACGGTGCCGGTGCCGATGGTGACGGGCCATGAATTCGTCGGCACCGTTGCCGATTTCGGCGCAGCGGTCACCGAATACAAGGTCGGCCAGCGCGTGTCGGGCGAGGGCCACATCGTCTGCGGTCATTGCCGCAACTGTCGCGCCGGGCGAGGGCATCTGTGCCGCAACACGCTCGGCGTCGGCGTCAACCGTCCTGGCGCCTTCGGCGAGTATCTGGCGATCCCGCAGCACAATGTCGTGCCGATCCCCGATGATGTGCCCGACGAGATCGCCGCGATCTTCGACCCGCTGGGCAATGCCGTCCACACCGCACTCTCCTTCGATCTGGTTGGCGAAGATGTGCTGGTGACCGGCGCCGGGCCGATCGGCATCATGGGCGCGCTCGTCGCGCAATGCGTCGGCGCGCGCAAAGTGGTCATCACCGACATCAACCCGCTGCGGCTGGCGCTGGCGAAAAAGCTCGGCGTCCAGCATGTCGTTGACGCCTCGAAGGAAAAGCTGCGCGACGTCATGCCGGTGCTCGGCATGACCGAGGGGTTCGACGTCGGCCTCGAAATGTCGGGCGCCGCCCCCGCTTTCCGCGACATGATCGACACCATGAACAATGGCGGCAAGATCGCCATTCTGGGCATCGCGCCGACCGGCTTCGAGATCGACTGGAACAAGGTCATCTTCAAGATGCTGCATCTCAAGGGCATCTACGGCCGCGAGATGTTCGAAACCTGGTACAAGATGATCGCGCTTGTGCAGGGTCCGCTGGATGTCTCCGGCCTGATCACCCACCGCATCGGCATCGACGATTTTCAGATCGGTTTCGATGCGATGAAGAGCGGCAGTTCCGGCAAGGTGGTGATGGACTGGTAGGGATTGCCTTGGCCGCTATTCAGGAAAAGCTGACGACAGCACCTCTGGTCCGCCGGACATTTTCCAACTAGGGGAACATGGCTGGGTGGAGAGCTATGGCTCCGCTACGTGCGCTCGCTAATCATACACGGCGACGTATCGCGGCCCACCCGGTGACGGTCGATGGGGCAATTCGCTTCAGTCGATGACGGAAACCCGGTGAACCGATGCTGAGGCCCCGACGCGATCGTCTATTTCCTATGATCTGCGATTGAGGTCGAGGTGTTGCCGCTTTCAGCGGGTAAGATGCGATAGACGACTTCCGGTACCCTTCCGGTCAGCGAAAAGGAAGGCAACGAGCCGCATTGCCTCAAGCAAAATGTTACCAATAGTGTCCTGTTCCAAAGGGGATGGACAGGTCGTGCCATTCCGGTTCGGGGGAAGGATGGCGCGGCTCAGCATGGCGACACGGTGAAGCGGCGATCGTGGAGCTTTATTGCGGCGTTGACAAGCGGCGCATTCTGGATGAGTTCGAGGCGGTAACCGGCTATTATTCGCAAGCGCGCGATCCGTCTTATGAACCGTCGTGAGCAGAGGCCGTCTGCGGGCAAGAGCCGCAGCCGCTGTTACGGCAGCGATGTCCGCGACGCGCTCATCGTGTTGTGGGAGGATTCGGAGCGGCTGGGTCCGCATCGACGCTCGCGGCGGCCAGCGCCGCCGGGCAGGAATGAGTTCGCAGTTCGCCGCTCGGTGCCAGCCCGCACCTTCGGCGATTGGAAAGATCCGCCGCCCGGCTTTGTTGAGCGCATTCGGGCACGTCTTCGTCAGGGAGCTTCGTGCAGACGATGGTGCTGACCGGATTGCCGCCGGCTGGACCGATTGCATTCCGCTCCGCACGCGCGACAGCGGCAATGTGATCATGGCGATCAAGCAGGCCCGCTCCCGGTTTCGCTGACCCTGTGCTGCTGTTTGCCGGCATCCGCCCGCACAGGAAGAGCTTGTAAAAGCGGTCAGTGCGGAAATCGAGGAGCCGTTGGTCGTCGATCTTCAGCCTGAACGCGGTCGTTTGCTGGTGCCGCAAATCGGCTGTTGCATGTACATCCCTGTCAGACGTCAGTTTTCCTCGCCTATTTTGGTGTCGAGCGCGAAGTGCTCCAACCAATTGCAAGGCTTTTTGGAAATGAGAGCGGCTTTGCGCAGGGCGCTCCGTTGTTAAGCATTCAAGCTACCAAGCCAATGACGCGCAGGTTCCACCAGGCTCGCCAGCCTTGAAGGACAGCGAAAAAAGCAGAGCACGACAGACACAACAGTGCATCAGGACGCCGCAGTCGTTGAAGATGGTGCGCTGCATCCATCCCGTGGATGCATTCGATCCAAATAATCGATTTGTTCAATCAGTTTCTCGAAAGCTAACCCTACCCTCTGTGGGAATCGGGCTCTGAGCCGCGACGCTGCCTTGCGAGCGCAGGGGCTGCACGTAGGAGAGATGATGCAACGAGAAATCGCACGCGGGTTGCTGGCCTCGTGGGTTCGCCGACCGGCGTATTTGAGCCCGTCAGTTGGTCCTCACCCGCGCCTATTGCCACCGAGCGACTTGCATGTCCCTCCGACTCGGACCAGTTCCGAGAGCTGCGACGAGTTGCGCGCCGTGTGCTCCGATCAGATGGCCGCCGGTGACGCGTTCGATGGGCCGTCCCTCTTCGAGAGGAGATGAAATGCGAACGCTGCTCGTGGATCATCATGCGGATCTTGCGCGCGCCATGCGACTTGCGCTCGGGGATGGCGGCTTCGTCGTTGATGTCGTTGGTACTCTGGAACTGGCTTCGAGTGCATTTTCTTGCGCCAGCTATGAAATTCTCCTGCTGGAATTGGCTCTGCCAGATGGCGATGGCTTGGGTTGGCTGAGGCAGTTGAGGACCCACGGGCATTCAGTTCCTGCCGTCATTATGAGCAGCCTTAACGATCTCGATAAGCGAATTGCGATCTTCAACGGAGGTGCGGACGACTTTCTGCTCAAACCCATCTCTACCGATGAGCTTATTGCCAGAATGAGAGCCATTCTGCGCCGGGCGACACAGATGACCGACCTGAGGCTCGTATTTGGCAATCTCGACTTTGATCCGGTCGCCCGCCAGGTTTTCGTTGATGGGCACCCAATGATGATCGCACGTCGCGAACTCTGTATTCTAGAGCACCTGCTTAACCGGGCAGGCCGCATCGTGCCCCGTGCGCAATTGGAAGATCACCTCTATTCATTCAACGACGACGTGTCTGCCAACGCGCTTGAAGTCGGAATTTATCGTTTACGGGGACATCTGACCAGATCAGGTGCAACGCCACGGATCAAGACCATCCGAGGCATTGGTTACATCCTAGAATTGACTGACGCCTCGTCCGCATAGTTTGTCGAATCGAAAGAAGATCTATTTTGCTGATCCTTCAACATCCTTGCCCTGCGCCCAATTGGCGGGCGATCGCCAACAAGGTTACAAGACCTGCAGTGCCCCGTTACCTGGGCCATCTCCTCTGCGCGCTTATTGTGACTTTCCCACTTGGTGTCGCGGCGCAAAACAAGCCGGACAAAGGCCCGCCGCATGCGGCTTCGAATAGCATCAACGCCACGCTGACCCTTTCCTCTTCGCTCGGGGAGACCGTTCATCTGCCCGCGCCAGCCACGACCATCTTTGTTGCTGACCCCACGATCGCGGATTTTCAGGCGCCATCGAGCAAAACAATCTTCGTCTTTGGCAAGAAATCGGGGCGGACCAGCCTATTCGCCTTGGATGGCAATGGCGAGCCTCTCGCCGAATTGCGTATCGTTGTCACGCAACCGATCGGGGATTTACGCGCCATGTTGCGGGAGCAGGTCGGCGACTATCCCATCCGCGTCAACTATACGCCGCGCGGCGCAATCCTTAGCGGGACGGCGCCCGACGCAGAGGTCGCCGACACCGCAAAAAGAGTCACTGAGCAATATCTGGGCGACGGAGCGCAAGTCGTCAACAACATCAAGGTCGCTGGATCCCTGCAAGTTAACCTCAGCGTGCGCGTAGCCGAAGTCTCACGCAGCGCCATGAAGTCACTCGGCGTCAACTTGTCCGCCTTCGGTCAAATCGGCAATTTCAAAGTGGGCGTTCTAAGCGGAAGCGCTGCAAGCGCTGGGTCTGGTTCAACCCAGGGTGGCGGTACAGCAGAAATCGGATTCGACAACGGTGCCGTCAACGTCAGCGCGGTTCTCGACGCGCTCGCCAAGGAGCATATAGCTTCCGTCCTGGCTGAGCCGAACCTCACCGCTATGTCGGGTGAAAAGGCCAGCTTTCTCGCGGGCGGCGAATTTCCCATTCCTGTCCTGCAGGAAAACAGGCAGGTATCGGTTGAATTCCGTCACTTCGGCGTCAGTCTGGAATTTGTGCCGACAGTTCTCAGCAACAATCAAATCAACATTCACGTAACGCCCGAAGTCAGTGAACTGTCGACGCAAGGTGCCGTGCAAATCAACGGAATTTCCGTGCCGGCAGTTTCCACGCGCCGAGCCGATACGGTCGTCGAACTCGCCAGCGGCCAGAGCTTCGCAATCGGCGGTCTAATCAGGCGGAACGTCAACAATGATGTCAGGGCCTTTCCCTGGCTCGGAGAACTGCCGATCCTGGGACCGCTTTTTCGCTCGACCTCGTTTCAAAAAGAGGAGTCAGAACTGGTCATTCTAGTTACGCCTTACATTGTAAGACCAGGCTCCAACCCAAACCAGATGAGCGCACCGACCGAGCGGGCGGCACCGGCTTTGAACGGAGGGGGCGCTCCGACGAATTCCGTGACAAGTCCCCCGCGAGACCGCGCTGCTATCCGTGCGGGCGCGCCAAGCGCCCAGGGCGGTCTCGGCTTCATCATCGAATAGTGTCATCCAAAGATGTTGCGTTTTATAATCCTCTTTGTCGCTCTGGCACCAAGCGTAAGTGGCTGCACAAGCACTACGCCAGTTGATGTCGAACCATCGGCACCAATGCTTGTCCGAGAGGAGACCACCGTCCTGAGGTTGCAAAGCCTGCGCGCTTCCGAACGGCAGCGTTTGCGTGTTTTCCTAGACAAGGCCAGTCGCGGCCGGTTCGATGCCATCCACCTCCTCATCAGCGGTTCGCCCCAGCTCAGCACAGGGGTAGCCCATCAGGCCAGGCAGTTGGCAATCGAAGAAGACAACATTCAATTGCGCGATCAACACGACGCCGGCTCAGTGCGAATTGAGGCGATTGTCTATCACGCCCGTCCGCCGGTCTGTCCCTCATATGGTGCCTTACCCAATGAAGAATCCTTCAAACAGCCGCTTGGTTGTTCGACAGGACATAACCTGGCCGTGATGGTCAACGATCCGCGCGATCTGCTCGACAATCAGGCCGTCAAGGCCGGCGATGGCGATCGTGCTTCTGTACCAGTTGCAACTTACAGAGCATTCGGGACGGATAAAGGTGGCTGATACCGCCCTTATCTCGGCAGCACTCCTACCGGAGATTGAAAGCTTCCAATCGCGTCCTGATTAAAATAAAAGGAACCGCTGGATGCAATATAGGCGCTATATCGAGGGCCTTAGGGCCGTTGCTGTACTTC
Source organism: Mesorhizobium sp. M7A.F.Ca.MR.245.00.0.0 (assembly GCF_003997415.1). Classification (NCBI taxonomy): domain Bacteria; kingdom Pseudomonadati; phylum Pseudomonadota; class Alphaproteobacteria; order Hyphomicrobiales; family Phyllobacteriaceae; genus Mesorhizobium; species Mesorhizobium sp. M7A.F.Ca.MR.245.00.0.0. The sequence goes on from NZ_RZTE01000033.1 coordinate 40,825, forward strand.
CGGTCGTACTCTTTCATTTCGGAATTTCGGCGATCCCGGGTGGCTTTAGCGGGGTCGATATCTTCTTCGTCATCTCCGGCTACCTAACCAGCGGAAGCCTCCTGGATGACCTTGAACGCGGCCAATTTTCCATCGTCAACTTCTACTGGCGCCGTGCCCGGCGCATTCTGCCGGCGCTCGTCTTTGTGATGCTTCTCACCTGCATTGCGGCATTGTTCATTCTTCTGCCACCGGATCTGCGCGGATTCAGTCTTAGCATCATAGCTACCTCGACCTTCTGGTCGAACGTTTTCTTCTGGAAAACGTCAAGTTACTTCTCTATCGATGCCGCGCTTCTACCACTGTTGCACACTTGGCCGCTTTCCGTAGCGGAGCAGTACTACATCTTCGCACCAATCCTGATGTTCCTAATCTATCGCTACATCGGGAAGCGCTGGCTGACGACACTTCTTCCGATAATTCTCTGCAGCTTCGTAGTGGCGGTGATGGCGACATCGCTGGCACCCACCGCCGGATTCTATCTGCTGCCGACCCGAATCTGGGAACTCATGTTGGGCGCCCTGCTCATGCTCAAATGCCCCTCGCCGCTGGGCAACCGATTCCTGATGGAGTCGGTGGGGGTGGCCGGATTTGGCCTTCTCGCCATCGGGTTCTTCGCGATTTCGGCGAGTGATCCGTTCCCAGGCTACAACGCCTTGTATCCATGCATCGGAACGGCCCTTCTGATCTATGTTGGCCAAAATACCCCCTCGACGGTCGCCACCCGCATGCTCGAAGTCCGGCCGCTGGTCTGGATTGGGCTCATCTCGTATTCGTTGTATCTTGTTCACTGGCCTCTCAATGCGTTCGCGCACTATCTTTCGTTCCAAAAACTCGATCCGTTGATGACCGGTGCGATGTTGGTGGCAAGCCTCGCATTGGCTGCATTCTCCTGGAAGTTTGTAGAGCAGCCGTTTCGACAGAAGAGGGCCTTCACCTCCCCGGGGCCTATCTTCGCCTTTTCAGCGCTCGCGATCGTTGTCCTTTGTGCCGGCGGAGCGGCGGGGGCGCTCGGCAACGGCTTTCCGCAACGGTTTCCGGACTATGTCCAGCGGCGCATTTCCGTCGGGGACTGGAGGAATGGCATCTGTTTCAACGAGGGCACCAGCCGGATCGAAAGCTGGAATATGGAGGATTGCACGCGCACCAGCGGTTTTCCAACAACGGTTTTTTTGTGGGGCGACTCCTTCGCCGCGCACTATGTTTCCGGCTTGGGTGCTAACATAAATCGATTGCAGGCGAACATCGTTGAATATACGTACGCCAGCTGCGCGCCGATACTCTATTACTACCCTTACGATCGTCTTGATTGTGTCCGGTTCAATCGCAAGGCCTTGGACGTCATCTTGGAAGCGGACATCAAGACGGTTATCCTCAGCGGTAGATGGAGTGACTATGAGGTCAGAGGTTTCGACGGTCTTCAGCAAACAATCGCTACGATTCGTGCCCTGGGCGTGCGCGTGTTTGTCATCGGCCAGTCTCCGCAGTTCCCAACTGACGTCCGGAAAATTGCGTTCTTCGCCAAGCGCCAAAATCTGGACGATACGTCCTGGCCGATCGCGATGGACCCCGACATCAACGAACGTGTGCGCTCATTTACCAAAGGCGCCACATTCATCGATCCGCTGAAATTCCTGTGCAGCGCAGGACGCTGCGCCTATTCCGATAGAGGAGAGTTTTTATATTTCGACTATGGTCATTTCTCTTCAGCCGGCGCCACACTGGCAATCTCGAAATACTGGCCGGCTTTTGGCAAGGACAATGCTCTTCCCAAGACGAAGTAGCGGCTCAGCGGCTGACAAGCACCAGTACGGGTCCCAGTGATAGCTCCTGCTTCCGCAGCAGCCGCGACGATGGAGCTGTTCAGGTTTAAGGCCCCCCGATAGTGACCTGGGATGGGTGCTGCCACGCGGCTCGGACTCAGCGTGCATTATCACGTAAATGTTGAGAGAATGAATGGCGCCGCGAAGGGCAATTCCAGCCGTCCAAAGCGACAGGCGTGTCGCGGCCTCGACATTGCAGTGGCGCTTACCTAACACGGCCTCACACTGCCCTCTAAACGGCCCCGAATTTGAACTGACGGCCCCTGGCCGGTTCATCGGGCAGGTCAAGGGCTAGGCTGTAGTACACAGGGCTCATCCCTTTCAGTTTCAAGTTGGTACGATGGGCCGTGGACGGTTGATGCAGACTTCAAGATGGCGAACGAAGCTCTCCATGCGTGCGTTGTCGAGGCAAGTGCCTTTGCCATGCTCGCGACTGGAGAGATTTCAAAATGAGCCTTGTAAGCGGAGAATGCCGCCGACGCTGTTCGGCTTGCTCGTGCCCTTGACGGCGGTAGGCTCGGCAGGGCCGAGGCCAGAGTTGCCGTAGTGGTCGTAATCGACCTCGGCTGTGACCGTGAAGCCGGGAACGACCATGTAGGCGACGTTTGCAGCCACACCAGAATCCTTGAGCTGATCACCCGAGACCTGAAGGTTGAACGAAGTTTTCTCGTCAAACTCGTAAGTGGCGCCCGCCCAGAAAGCCCACTGGCCGTTCCAGATTTTGTACGAGCCGCGCCCATGATTGGCAATTGCGCCGTTTGAGTCCTCGTTGAGACTGGCATTGGAACCGTAGCCGAAGAGTCCAAACAGCGACAGCTGGTTTGTGACAGCGACGTCGACGCGGATCTTGCCGGCAAAAGCTTCGTAATTGCTGTCATAAGCCGCGACGCCGGTGATCGAGCCCCAGCCTTGCGTGTATTTCAAGCCGGCGACAACGTGCGGAATATAGCTGTCGATAGTACCGGCTGAGCCCGATCCTTGTTCGAGCGAAATCACAGTCGAAATGCCCTTGCCGGCGTCGAAGTGGTACTGAGCCACGTTGGTGTCGAAGCCGGCCGACGGAACGAGCATACTATCGAGAACGTTGCCAGCGTAGCTTACAAACGTATCGAAGGCCGACCCCTCCTTGCCAACTCGCAGGCCTCCCAGCTCGACCCAGGCAGAAGCCAGTGCGAGGCCGCTGTTGAAATCATAGTTCTGAGGACTGTCATGCGAGTTAGCGCTGTTGCCAAAATTCACGTGGGTTTCGGTATAGGTCGTCAACGCGCCGAGCTCGGTCTGCTGGCCGGTCCAAGTTTTGAACGTGAAGCGTGTGCTGTTTCGCCAAGTGCCTTGGTCCTCGCCAGTTCTCACGTCCGAGGTTCTTGCGCTGTCATACGATCGGACGTCACCCAGGCCGATATCGTAACGGACATAGCCGCCGATGCGCAGGCAGGTCTCGGTGTTGGGAATATAGGAATATCCCGAGCCGAGGACGTCGCAGATCTTGATGTACTCGGCCGGTTCCCGCTCGGCGCCAGCTGCTCGACCGACGGAAACGGTCATCAGAGCAGTTAAGCCCAGAAGAGGACTCTTGATGTACATGTCTAGATCTCCATGAAGGAATAAAAAGGATAGAGGCGAAAGAGCAAGCTTTTCCTCTAAATTTTGTGCGTGTTGTCTCCAATATGTGGACGCCAAAGCGCTTGACACGAGAGGTGAGCCAGCGTAAAAGCCACATGTACTTATAATAGTGTTTTTTGCTAGGAGATTCATTATCGTTTACATGTGAAACACTCCGGTCGGACCGCTGCAGCTCTCCGAAATAGAGCAGCAAGCGACATGCCAACCTGAAGCGTAAATGCGGCCGACACCAAAATCGGGCCGACGCGCCTTCGTCTCGCTGGAATCACTTTTTTTGAGGGTCACTGCGAAAAGCAATGTGCGACACGGTTCGCCATGTTCGATATGTGACAGTCTCGTTTAACAGCGACGGCTTCCCGTCTGACCGCAACGCAGGCCGCGCCATGCGCTACCGAGAAGGATCACTGCGCGTACGCTCCGCAAGGGCTGCGCCAGGAACAGAGGGCGTGCACGTCCGAGGCGTCGCATGGTGGCCGCAGCACCTTTTCGCCGCTGTAAGTTCGCCGTGCAGGTACATTGCGCGGCCGGAAGCGAGAGGGAGCGCACCCTGAAACGGCTGCCTACGGCTCGCCTCGAGTAATTGGCGATGAACAGCATTCTCGAGAACTTAGTCTCGACGGAAAGAGCAACGAAAGGAAGCCGCTTGGACGAGCACGATCCGAAGGAAGAACCGATCGAGACCATTTTCCGCAACGGCACAATCACTGCCGTGGGTATCCTGCTTGCCTTTTCGCTCGGCTTCCTCACTCATTGGGCCGCGAACCCCTTGCCATGGCAACTCTACGATCTGTTCGCTGTAGTGCCGATCCTGCTCGGCATCGCACTGCAGATGAGAGCGCTGTCCATGCTGCTCGACATGAGTTCCTTGCGGCGCCCCATCTACGAACGCGCCAATCGCATTTTCATGGTCGGCCTCATCCAGACCGCGTGTGGCGTCGGCATGGCCATCTTGGTCGATCTTTTCGGGATATCGGTAGGGGGCACGCTGCCCGGCGCTTGACGACAAGCCACACCGCCGCTCTTCGCTCGAAGCGACGTCAAGCCGGGGAACCTTGTGCACCCCCTAGCGGCGTCCTCCTTTCATCAAATGAGCCGACGTCAGCTTTAGAGCGTCTCGGTGGCTAAAGCCGGTATGGTTTTTCGGCCGGCAGGGAAGGCCGCTGGCTGGACCTGGATGGCGTCTGAACGAGGCTTGACAGGTCCGTTGCGTCGGACATGAATTTCGCATTGCAAAGTTCTTCCGCAGACGCCTCAAGCACACTGCACTGGCGTCACGTACTCAGACGTTGAATGCGGCACCGCACCATCACCTCAGGCGCAACCATGGCACGCGCGCTCCCCGGCGTGGTTGACCCCATCCTGTCCAAACGAGACTGCGACATAAGCGGGACGCACTGACTTAGGTCAGAGACCAGGACGAGCGCGCAACGAAAGAATGATGGATCAGCGACGTGGGATGACAGCTCCTTGCACACCTCAATCCTGACAAAGTACCGGGACCCCCGGCCGCCTTGGTATACCATCTATCCGACTGTGCCAGACTTCTCTGCGGCAGTTGGTGCTGACGATTATGAGGAATGGCTGGGGGGCCTCCCGGCCGACGAATCGGTGTCGCTCTATTTCCACTTTCCGTTTTGCCGATCCATGTGCTGGTATTGCGGCTTCCCTACCGCGGTCATCCGTCGCAACGGCCCGATCCTTAATTATTTAGCGGTGCTGCGTCAGGAGATCAGTTTGGTGTCGGAGCAAGTGCGGCAAGGGCTGCCGGTGAGCGATGTGCATTTCGGCGCGGAACGCCTCACCTTATCGGGCCAGCCGAGCACTTGGCGCTGATGGAATTTCTACGCCGCCACTTCGCTTTCAGCAAAACTGCTGCGATCGCCGTGGAGATCGATCCCCGAACGTTCACACCGGAAATGGCCGAAGCCCTGGCAGCTAACGGTGTCAACCGCGCGAGCATCGGCGTGCAGAGCTTTGATCCCGATGTGCAAAGGCGATCAATCGGATCCAGAGTAAGGTGCAGACGGCCGCTGCAGTCGAAAATCTCCGCCGGCATGGCGTTGGCCATATCAACTCCGACCTCATCTTCGGTCTATCGAAACAGACTGTGCAGTCCTGCATCCAGACCGCGATGGCTGCGGTCGCCATGCGCCCCAACCGGCTTGCGGTGTTCGGATACGCGCATATTCCTTCCGTGATAAAGAATCAGCGCCTAATCGAGCAGGCAGGTCTACCGGACGGTGATCTTCGCGCCGAACAGGCTGCAGCTGTCGCCGAGACACTGGTTGGCGCTGGCTACCGGGAGATCGGGCTCGATCATTTCGCTCCGCCGGACGACGAACTTGCGCTAGCGCAGAAGACCGGGCGCCTACGGCGTAATTCGCTGGGATACTCGGCCGATACTTGCAAAACCGTGATCGGCTTCGGCGCGTCGGCTATTGGCCGAGTCCGCGAGGGGTATGTTCAGAACGAAGTAACACGGGATTCTTACGCTCGGCACATCGCAAGTGGACGTCTGGCGACATCAAAGGGCCACCGTCTGACCGACGATGACCGGGTGCGCGCAGCGATCATCGAGCGACTGATGTGCGATTTGGAGGCCGACGTGCCGACCATCTGTGCCGCCCACGAAATCGAACCAGCTCGTTTTCTCGATTCAGTTGAGAGTTTGGTGACGCTGGCTGAGGAGGGGATCCTGGACGTCGAAAACGGCTTCATCCGCGTGCGGCCGGAGCACCGCTTTGTTGTTCGCGCCGTTGCTGCTGCATTCGATGCTTTTCTCGCGAATCGATGAGTTGAGGCCACGACGCCGAAAGGCATCAGACCTTGTTTGGCGCTCGTCGGCATGGGCTCTCGCAGAAGACTCCGCAAGCGTATGCAGGGGACTTCCACTTGACGCCGCGTTCACCATCATCTCGCCTGGGTGCGCGCGAAAGCGCACAACCCGGAGCACGCTGCTCTCGGTGTGAGGCTGTGCTCTGCAAAGCACCGGTGATCCACCCTGTCCCTGGACAGCAGCTTGATGGCGTCATCTTGGAGGACGAGAAAAGATTGTCGAGGTACGGGTACGAATTGCCTCGGTCGTCCGTTCAATCGAAAGCACTGTCTGCGGAGGCACCTCTCCTTCATGCAGTGACAGGAGATGCTGGGCGACTTCCTTATCTGCTGCGGTGAGTCGATGATTTAGGCGGAGAAAGTCCATCCAGGTGGGGGTGCGGAATGTCTCCGTCCAAAGTGACGGTGTTTGCAGATTTCGCTGGAGCGTCCAGTTTCGTGCACCGGCACGGCTCTGGACGTGTCGCCGCGTGCGCATGGAGCCCAGAAAGGCCTCGATATTTTCCTCCGATATCAAATACTCGACCTTGGCCACGATAGGGCCACTTCTGGGTTTCAGATCGAGAGCCACGTCCGGCGGATGAAAAACTGAACTTTCTTGGTCGGTTTCTTCCCAGGGACGGACCGGCAACACGATCCCCGCTGCTGCAACCAGCAACAGAGCGCCTGCGGCGCCCTCCAATGCTGAGGTCAAGGAATAGTTTTGCGCGACAGAACCCCAGATCCAGCTGCCAGCAGCCATACCGCCTGCGCTCAAGGCGTAGTAAATGGAGAGCGTGCGGCCTACAACCCACCTTGGGCTTGCCAACTGCACCGACACGTCAATGCCCGTCCAGGTGATAAGCCAACCCGCTCCGCCGAGCGCCAGCGAAATGGCCGCCACAGGAACCGACGATGTAAGGGCAAGGGAGAGGCAACAGACTGCACAAGCCACAGAGGCGAAGGCCACCAGCCTGTTTTGAGACGTGACCTTCCTCAAGAAGCCGTTGCCCATGCCCGCGATGAAAGCACCCATGCCGAAGCCGGCCAATAAGATACCGTAGACAATTGGCCCACTCTTCAACTGATCCCGGACCACGAGGGGGAGCAACGCCAGAATGGAGATGCTTGCCAATCCGAAAAGAGCGGCTCGGGCGGTCGCTGCCCTGATCTCCAAAGACATCGCCGTAAAGCGCACTCCGTCATGAATTGCCGTCGTCATTCTCTCACGAGGGAGAGGCGAAGAGCGGACCTCCCATTTGGTGCGCCATATCGCGCTTATGGGCGCCAGATCACTCACCGCAGCCAAGGCGAAAGCGGCCAGCGGCCCAAAGACGGCCAGGATCACGCCCCCCAAGGCCGGACCAACGCTGCGCACAATGTTGTATCCGACGGACATAAGCGTCACTGCGGCCGGAATGTCGCGTTTGTGAAGGATATCGCCGACCGAAGCGTGCCAAGCCGGATCATTCAAGGCAAAGCCGCAGCCGGCCAGGAAACCTAACCCGAGAATCAGCCAAGGACTGACAAATCCCAGACCCACAGAAATCATCAGCGTCGTCGACGCCGATGCTATCAGGCAGTGTCCCGCAAACATCACCCACCGGCGGCTGAAGTTGTCGGCAATGGCTCCGGCGAAAACTGAGAGGAAGAACACCGGCAATGTGGATGCGGCCTGGACGAGTGCCACCATGAGGTCGGACGCTGAAATCGTTGCCATAAGCCAACTGATGGCGACCGTTTGCACTAGCCAACCGAGGCTCGAAATCTGGGTGGCCGCCCAAATTGAGCGAAACACCTTGTTTCGAAATGGGGCGAGCGTCTTTGAAACGGGCGGTTGAGGATTTTCGCTCTGCATGAGGTATTGCTGGCCTTCGATGAGCGCTGCGATTTGAGCAAGCGGGTCGATACTTAGACATCGCGGAGCACCGCACGGAACCCAGCTCTATGGAGCTTGCCGGCGACTATTTACGTATTGAGCCATTCTCATAGTCTCATTCATGAGCAGTCCTGTGCGCAAGCATTGCTTTGCTAAATTCCCACCACAAGCGCGCCGCCGCTGAGACCCGCACCCGCTGCCGCCAAGAGGACTTTCTCGCCAGGCCGAAACGGCTGCGCCCGATGGGCCAGCGACAATGAGAGCGGGATCGTCGCGGCGGAAGAGTTGCCATATTCGGCGATCGTCTTGACGATCGAGTGATCAGCGATGCCGAGGTTCCTGCCGACCGCGTCGAAAATGCGCGCATTGGCCTGATGCGGCACGAAACGATTGAGGTCTTGCGGCCTCAGTCGGGCAGCAGTGAGCGCATCTCTCGAGCAGGCGGTCATCATCTCCACGGCCTTGCTGAATACTTCACGGCCGTCAGTGATCGTCATCCGTGTCTGCGCGAGGTCGAGGTCGGCATGGAACGGAGTGTTGCTTCCCCCGGCGGGAATCTGGATTAGCCCGTAGCGCGAGCCGTCGGAATCCACCGAAGCGCCGAGAATGCCTCGATCCGGGTCATCGCAAGGACTGATCACCATGGCGCCGGCGGCATCGGCAAACAGCACGGCGCTGGCGCGCTCGGCCAAATTGATGCGGTGGCTGAGGATGTTGGCGGCGATGACAAGGCTCGCTTTGCCGTGCAGGCGGGTGAACCCGTCGGCGAACATCAGCGCATAGATGAAGCCGGCGCAGGCGCCGGTCAGGTCGATCGCTCCGGCGCGGCCTAGCCCCAGCCGATGTGCGACCAGCGGCGCGCTTGGCGGCAGAAGGTGATCGGGCGTCGACGTGGCGAGCAAGAGTAGACCGACGTCGCCGCGGTCGATACCGGCATTGGTCAGCGCCATGTCGCCGGCAGAGGCGGCAAGGCCCGACAGCGTGTCTTCGTCTGTTGCCCAGAAGCGCGAGCGAATTCCGGTGCGCCGCTCGATCCAGCCGGGCTCAAGCCCGAGCCGGTCTTCGATTTCCGGGTTCTCGACCTTGCGCGCCGGCGCATGATGGCCGAAGCCGAGAACGCGCGACGATAGGTTCATGGCCGCGAGCCGAAGCGTTCGCCGGCCTCCTCTATCGCGTCATAGAGCCCGTCCAATTCGTCGCTGGTGATGCAATAGGGCGGCAGAAGATAGAGGACATTGCCGAGCGGGCGCACCAACAGGCCGCGCTCAAGGAAAAAAGCGCGCAGTTTTGGCCCGATCTCGGCCAGATAACCGGCTGAGCCGGTGCGTAGGTCGAGTGCCGCGATGGTGCCGGTTGTCCGGCAGTCGGTGAAATATGGATTGTCCCGGAAGCGTTGCAGCCCCGCGGCCTGCCTCGCGCTCAAGACCGCGATCCGCTCGGCCACCGGCTCGTCACGCCAGATCTCGACATTGGCAAGTGCTGCCGCGCAGGCGATCGGATTGGCGGTGTAGGAGCTCGAATGGAAAAACGTCTTCTTGCGATCCTCCGAAAAGTGAGCGTGGAAGATGGCATCGGTGGCGATCGTGGCGGCCAGCGGGATGGTACCACCGGTCAGACCTTTCGACGTGCACAAGATGTCCGGCGAGACGGACGCCTGTTCGCAGGCAAACATGGTTCCGGTGCGCCCCCAGCCGGTCATCACTTCATCGGCGATCAGCAGCGTGCCGGAGGCTTCGGCGATCCTCTTCAATTCGGCAAGAACCCAGGCCGGATACATCAGCATGCCGCCGGCGCCAAGCACCAGCGGCTCGACGATCAGCGCGGCTGCGCGCCGGTCGCTGCTAACGGCCTCGAACCGATCCAGCGTTTCCTGCTCGCGCCCGGCGGCCGGGAAGGGGATGGCGTCGACCTCGAACAGCAAAGGATCATAGGCGGCGTTGAAGACGCCGCGGGCGCCGACGCTCATCGCCCCGATCGTGTCGCCATGATAGCTGTGCTCCATGACGGCGATGCGCGAACGCGGCGCGCCGATGTTGCGGAAATAGCCGAGCGCCATCTTCAGCGCGACTTCGACTGAGGTCGAGCCACTGTCGGAATAGAACACCCGGTCGAGGCCGGCGGGTGCGATGCCGACAAGCGCCTCGGCCAGCCGTTCGGCCGGCTCGTGGGTGAAGCCCGCGAAGATGATCTGGTCGAGGCTCGACGCGGTCGTCTCGATGGCCTTCATGATGCGGGGGTGGCGATGGCCATGGGTGACGACCCACCAGGAAGAAATCGCATCGAGGATGCGGAAGCCGTCGGCCTTGTGGAGATAGGCGCCTTCAGTCAGCACGATTTCAGGGACCGAGGGCTCTAGCGCGTGCTGCGTGAACGGATGCCAGACTCGAGACTCCGCCATCAGTCGCCTCCGGCAATCATGGCCAGGTCGAAGCCGGAAATCATTGCATCTCTCAACGTTTCACCCGTCAGCGGACCGAGGTGCGGCAGCCTACCCAGCTGCGGCACGCCGCCGAATTCCACGATTGTCCTTTGTGTATCGGCCACCTCTTCGCCAATGAAGGCAATGCCGATGAGCGGGATGGAGCGGGCTCTCAGGGCCTCGATCGACAACAGCGTATGATTGATGGTGCCAAGCGCGGTGCGGGCGCACAGTATGACCGGCAGCCGCCATTGTTCAAATATGTCAATGAACCTTGTCTGTCGATTGAGCGGCACCATCAGCCCGCCGGCGCCTTCGATGACGAGCGGTGTCGGCAGGACCGGAAATGAAAGATCGTCGGCCTCGATCGCGACGCCGTCGATTTCGGCTGATCGATGCGGCGACAGCGGCATCGTCAGTCGATAGACTTCGGGCAGCACGCGTCCGTCGGGCAAGCCGGAAAGCCGGGCGACGACCTCGCTGTCGGTCTCCTCGTTGAGGCCCGATTGCACCGGCTTCCAGTAGAAGCCGTCGAGCAGCCCGGCAAGTCCGGCCGAAAACACTGTCTTGCCAATTCCAGTGTCTGTTCCGGTGACGACGATGCGTTTGGTCATGCTGTGGCCAACACTCCGACGAGAGCCTCGACCATGGCGGAAATGTCGGCTTCGTCGACGTTGAGAGTCAGCGAAATGCGCAGGCGCGACGTACCCTCAGGCACTGTCGGCGGGCGAATGCCGCGTATGTCGAAGCCGCGTGCCTGCAGTCCTGCCGCCACCGCCATGGTGCGGCTGTTATCGCCGATCACAAGCGGCTGGATCTGCGAACCGCTGGGCATCACGCCGCAGCGTTCGGCCAATTGCCGGCTCGCGAAAGCGACACGCTCGTGCAACTGAGCACGACGCATAGGCTCGTCAGACAGAATAGTCAGCGCCTCACGTGCCGCGACTGCCATCAGCGGCGATGGTGCGGTCGCATAGATGAATGGCCGGCACCGGTTGATAAGATAGTCGCACAGTGTTCGCGGTCCGGTAACGAGCGCGCCGGATGCGCCAAGCGCCTTGCCGCATGTGTGGAGCGTGACGATGTTGTCGCGGCCTTCATACGCGGCGGCCAGTCCCCGGCCGTCCGGTCCCCAGACGCCGGTGGCATGCGCTTCATCGACGACGATGAATGCCTGGTACCGATCAGCCAGCGCGACCAGGCTCTCCACCGGCGCACGGTCGCCATCCATGCTGTAAAGGCTTTCTAAGGCGATCCACACCCGCCCCATGCCGCCTTCGGCGCGCCAGCGGGTGATTGCGTCCTCGACAGCGTCGACGTCGTTGTGCGCGGCCAGCTTGAACTCAGCGCGCCCGACCTGGGCACCCTCATGCATGCTGGCATGAGCGAGCTCGTCGAGGACCAGCAGGTCGCCTTTCTGCGGCAGGGCCGTCAGCAGAGCGAAGTTGGCGATATAGCCGCTGCCGAAGAACAGTGCACGCTCGGCTCCGAAAAATGCCGCTGCGTCCGCCTCCAGTTGCTCATGTTCCGGTGCATTGCCGCGCAACAGCCGCGATCCGGTGGCGCCCACTGGCGTGCCCCGCGCAATCGCCGTCGAAACCGCATCGCCCAGTCTTTTGGAGGCGGCAAGTCCGATATAGTCGTTCGACGAGAAGTCGAGCCCGGCGCGCGGTGCGAGCGTCCGCAACCGGTCCTTGCGCCCCAGTCCCCGCAAGGTTGCGTCATAGCGGGCAAGAATTGCCTCCTTCATTGCGTGGCGAGTTCCATAGGCTCAATGCCGAGGCGCCGGAACAGAAGGGTATCCTTGTCCTCGCCGGGATTTCCCGCCGTCAGCAGCGTGTCGCCGACAAAGATCGAATTGGCCCCGGCAAAGAAGCACAGCGCCTGCGTTTCGTCGCTCATCGCCGTCCTGCCGGCGGACAGCCTTACATAGGATTTCGGCATCATCACCCGCGCGAGCGCAACGATGCGGACGAAATCGATCGGATCGATGGCGTCGGCCGCGGCAAGCGGCGTGCCTTCGATGGGAATAAGCATGTTGATCGGCACGCTTTCCGGCGGCTCAGGCAGGTTCGCGAGCGTGACCAGCATGTCGATGCGATCGGTCTTTTCTTCTCCCATCCCGACAATGCCGCCGCAGCAGACTTTCATCCCAACCGCGCGCACGTGCCCAAGCGTTTCCAGCCGGTCGGCAAAAGTCCTGGTTGAAATAACCTCGCCATAGTAGCGCTCAGAGGTATCGATGTTGTGGTTATAGTAGTCGAGACCGGCCTGCTTCAGGCGAGCAGCTTGCTCAAGATCGAGCATGCCGAGCGTCATGCAGGTCTCCATGCCGAGGGCCTTGACGTCCTCAATCATGGCGACCACAACGTCCATGTCGCGCTCCTTGGGACTTCGCCACGCCGCGCCCATGCAATAGCGCGTTGCGCCGCCATCACGCGCCTTGGCCGCTTCGTCGATGACATGCTTGACGTCCACCAGCTTCGACGCCTTCACACCGGTTTCGTAATGCGCAGACTGGCTGCAATAGCCGCAATCTTCGGGGCACCCGCCGGTCTTGATGCTAAGGAGCCGCGACAGCTGCACTCGGTTTCGATCGAAGTTCTGGCGGTGGATCGTCTGAGCCAGGAACAGCAGATCGTTGAATGGCATGCCGTAGATGGCCTCGGCCTCTTTGCGGTTCCATCGCGGAGGCGTTCCATCGACCGATTGCATGGTCTGGTTCACGTCGAACTCCGAGTTCATTCCAATCGTCATCGTCAAACCTTTGTTTGCTAGTCCGGTACGCCTTCTTGGCTTTGGGGCGCACTCGCTAAAGGCGAGCTGCGGCACGTCTTTCCAGCACCTCCTACGCCTGCCGAGCTGATGTTGCTCCTCACGCCGTAATCCTCAGTTCAAGTGCTTGCAGATGTTCTGGTGGTCCGGCATGTCCAGGCCGATGTCGAGGATCGGGGCGCTGTGCGTCAGCCAACCCATGGAGATGAGATCGACACCGGTCGCCGCAATCGCCGCCGCCGTTTTCGGCATCACCCGACCGGACGCCTCGGTGATCGTACGGCCATCCACTATAGAAACCGCGCGGGCAAGATCCTCGACCGACATATTGTCGAGCAGCACCGCGTCAACACCAATCGCGAGCGCTGCATCGAGCTGCTTCAGCGTGTCGACCTCGACCTCGACCTTCACCATATGCCCTGCTGCGGCGCGCGCCCGCTCTATTGCTGTGCGGATATCGCCGGCGATCGCGATGTGGTTGTCCTTTATGAGCACGCCGTCATCGAGGCCGAACCGGTGATTGGCACCGCCGCCGACGCGCACGGCGTATTTCTCCAATGCCCGCAGCCCGGGCGTCGTCTTTCGCGTCGATACAATCCTCGCCTTGTGACCGCGCACGGCCTCAACCATGGCCGCTGTGGCAGTGGCAATGCCGCTCAGCCGGCATAAGAAATTGAGGGCCGTGCGTTCGGCCGTGAGCAGGCCTCGTGCGGGTCCGGACAATCTTGCAATGGTTTCCCCGGCCCCAACCTCGCTGCCATCAGGGCGCCAGATCTGGATGTTGATCGCCGGTTCCACGAGAAGGAAGGCATACGAGACCAGATCGAGCCCGGCAACGACGCCCGCCTGCCTCGCTTTGAGCACCAACGTGGCAGTGCAATCATACGGGATAACCGCATCGGTGGTCAGGTCGCCGGATCTGCCCAGGTCTTCGAGGAGCGCAACGCGCACAATCGGTTCGATCAGGGTCGCGGGGAGGGGGGAGAATGAAGTCATATCAAGTGCTCCGTATGGTAGCCCGGCAATCGAGTGCGGCCGCGGCCCGCATTGCGCTGTGCAGTGTGAGCCGTGATGGGCGCACGTTGGCATCGTGGAGCGGGAAATCGGACCGACAGTGCGCGCCTCGACTCTCTTCCCGCCTCAGGGCCGCCGCGGCGATCATCAGTGAGACCAAAGCCGGACCAGAGGCAGCGACACTATTGGCTGCGATCGGCAGCAGGGTCGCCACCGCTTCGCGCATTGCCTCGCCGTCGCGGATGATACCCAGGGCGGCGGAGACAATCGGGCGGACCACGGAAGCGTCTGGTCGTGGAGGGACGAATGTGGAGCATCTGCGCGGTCGCCGGGTATACGACGTGCCGGCAACGCTTTCGGCAACCCAGCTCGCGGTGACCGCCGCTTCGGTGAGCGAGTTGCTGGCCAGGCGGTTGGCGCCGTGCAGGCCGGTACAGGCCACCTCACCGCAGGCCCACAATCCCTCGATGGAGCTGCGGCCGGCGCTGTCTACGGCGACGCCGCCCATGTGATAATGTGCCGCCGGGCGCACCGGGATCACGTCGGTCGCGGGGTCGATTCCTGCGCTCCGGCACAATTCGGCGATGCCTGGAAAACGCTTGCCAAATCTCGGGCCGAGACTTTGCCGTGCGTCCAGGAATACGCGGCGTCCAACGGCAAGCTGGTGCCAAATGGCGCGCGCTACGACGTCGCGAGGCGCAAGTTCACCGCCAGGTGTGTCGGCGAGGAAGCGCTCTCCTCGCTCATCGATGAGCACCGCGCCTTCGCCACGCACGGCTTCGCTCACCAGCGGCATCGGCCGGCGCGGACCGTCGAGCGCAGTTGGATGGAACTGTATGAATTCCAAGTCGGCGAGTTCCGCCCCCGCCCATGCGGCGAGCGCCAGCCCGTGACCCCATGAGCCAGCGGGGTTTGTCGTGTCGCAAAACAGCCCGCCGACGCCGCCGGTCGCCAGCACCGCGCGACGCGTGGGCAGAGCGAGCGCGCCGGCTCGTCCTGCTGCGACCACGGCGATGACCGACCCGTCCTGCACGACCAGCCGGCGGACCTCCACATTTTCGATAATGGTGATCGAGGCTGTACGCCGAACCGCGGCGACGAGCGCGCGCACCAACTCGCGACCGGTGGCGTCGCCGGCTGCATGCACAATCCGCCGTCGCGAGTGTGCCGCCTCGAGCCCAAGTCGCAACGCGCGGTCAGGGTGCTGGTCGAAGTCGACGCCGAACCTTTGGATCGTCCTAATCGCTTCGGGTGCAGCTCGTACCACTCGCCGCACCGTGGCCTCATCGCAGAGTCCGTCGCCGGCAGCTATCGTGTCGCAAAGGTGAAAATCTGGGCCGTCGTCGCCCCCGAGACTTGCCGCAAGACCGCCCTGGGCAAGTTCACTGCAGGCTCCGGTTCCAAGCGGCGCGTTGGTCAAAAGCACGACCGGTTCCGGCGCCAGATGAAGCGCCGTCATCAGGCCGGCAATGCCGCCGCCGATGACGACCGGCGCCCCGGCGATGTCGCGAACCTCCAGACTCATAGGGAAAGCATGCGCTCGACCGCGCGGCGGGCGGGGCCGGCAATTTCGGGATCAATCCGGACCTCATGCCGGTTCTGCTCGAGTGCGGCGCGAATGTTAGCCAGGTTGATGCGCTTCATGTGCGGGCACAGATTGCATGGGCGAACGAACTCGACGTCGGGATGCGCGACCGCGACGTTGTCGCTCATCGAACATTCGGTCAGAAGGACGACACGCGTCGGTTTCTCACGCTCGACATAATCCGACATCGCCGCGGTCGAGCCGGAGAACTCCGCCTCCGCGACAACGTCTGGTGGGCATTCTGGATGGGCCAGCACGATGACGCCTGGATGGGCATCGCGCAGTTCCCGGATGTCTGCTGCGGTGAAGCGCTCATGCACCTCGCAATGGCCTTTCCAGGCGATGATCTCTACGTCTGTATCGGCTGCCACGTTCCTCGCCAGATATTCGTCCGGGAGCATCAGCACACGCGCCACGCCAAGCGATTCCACCACCGCCTTGGCGTTGCCGGACGTGCAGCAGATGTCGGACTCCGCTTTTACGGCGGCGGAAGTGTTGACGTAAGTAACAACGGGGACCCCCGGATACCGCAGCCGCATTAGCCGCACGTCGTTTGCCGTGATCGATTCGGCCAGCGAGCAGCCGGCGCGGAGATCCGGGATGAGCACGGTCTTGTTCGGATTGAGCAGTTTTGCCGTCTCGGCCATGAAATGAACGCCGGCAACCACGATGATGTCGGCGTCGACCGTCACCGCCTTGTGGGCCAACGCCAGGCTGTCGCCGACGATGTCTGCCACGCAATGAAAAATTTCGGGCGTCTGGTAATTGTGCGCCAGCACCACCGCATTGCGCTCACGCTTCAGCGCTAAGATGGCTTCAATATCGCCGGCGAACGCGGGCCATTCAACGGGTGGGATCACCCGCCGGACACGCTCATACAGGGACGCAGCCATAGGTAACGCCCCAGTCATTGGCGCCTCGATTATATTCGGTTTGACAATAAGGGAATATATCTACCTTGACTATAAGTATGTCAAGCCCGCGCCAGCGGTAATTTTGTCCCGGCGATAGCCCTGTCGTCGAGGACGGCATGCCGGAAGCGATAAAGCTTCGCCGGTCGGCCGCCCGTGTCGAGGGAGGTCTCCCCGGTCTCCTCAACAAGTTCCTGCTGCTCGACCAATCTCCGGAAGTTCGGCTTGTTGATCAGCCTGCCAGCCAAAGCTTCCACGGTTCGCTGCAGTTGCAGCAGCGTGAAGGAAGGCCGCATAAGCTCGAACACGACCGGCCGGTATTTGATCTTCGAACGCAGCCGCGCGATCCCGGTTGCCAGAATACGTCGGTGGTCAGCGACCATTGGTTTGCCAGCCGCGGCCGCAATCGCGTCCCTGCCGCCACCGGCCTCCTCAATCAGAGCAGCTTCATAGAGCAACTCGTAGCGTTGGAGCGTGAGTTCCTCGTTCCAATGGCGGTCGTCGAAGCCGAAGGCTATCGCAGCGCGCTGCCGGCGCTCGCGTTGAGTGGTCGGCTCGCTGGCGCCGCCGGCCCACTCAATCAGGCGGGGCCGCAATCTATCGAGCAGCACAGGCGGCGTGCCGAAGCGGTGGTCCTCCCAGGGAAAATATTCGTACCAACTTTGCCAGCCGCACGCGGCCGAGTTCGTTGCCTGTTCCTTCCTGGTCAATGCGAGATAGCTGATTGAGATGACGCGATGGTGGCGCTCAGTGCCGATGCGATCGCGATCGGCGAAGGTGTAGAGTTGCTCGATGTATCCAAGTGCATGGCCGGTCTGCTGCTCCACCCACCCCCTCAAACCCGACTGCAGTGATCGATGCTCAAGGGCAAAAGGTCCAGAAGGGAGGGTGTCCGCATGACCGACTGTGAGGACACAGGGCTCACTGTCGTTTACGGCGACCACGACGGCAGTCAGGTCCACTTTAGCTTCGTCAGCTTTGACGGCGGCTTTGCCTTTCTTGGTTCTTCTTGTCTGAGGATCCATGTTTGCGAAAGCGGGTTGGCCCAACGGAGCGCCTTAATCGATTGAATGTAACCTTGGCAGCCAGCACGTCAACACCGGAGTACTCAAGCGCTGTTTTTAGCTCTTCGCAGTCGCACAAAAATATGCCAAACGCGACACCCGCTGTTGGTAACGTAAGGGAAGGGGCCTCGGTTGAGCGCGGCTGGTGAGATAAAAGGGATGACTCCTCCAGATATTCGATCGCGAAAAGGCCAGACGCCACTTGTATGCTTGACGGCCTACACCACGCCGGTCGCGAGGCTGCTCGATCGCCACTGCGACATCGTTCTTGTCGGCGACAGCGTCGGCATGGTGCTGCACGGCCTGTCGTCGACGCTGGGGGTCACGCTCGACATGATGATCATGCACGGACAGGCCGTTCGCCGCGGCCTTGAACACGCGCTGATGGTCGTCGACCTGCCCTTCGGTTCCTACGAGGAAAGCCCAGAGCACGCTTTCGGCAACGCTGCGCGCGTGATGGGTGAGACCGGTTGTTCAGCGGTAAAGATCGAGGGCGGCGAGACCATCGCGGAAACCATCCGCTTCCTTACCGCGCGCGGCGTACCTGTCATGGCCCATGTGGGCCTGACGCCGCAGGCGGTAAACACGTTTGGAGGCTATCGTGTGCAGGGCCGGGGAGCCGATGCAGAGCGGATCAGGCGCGACGCCAGGGCGGTAACCGAAGCGGGCGCCTTCTCCTTGGTGCTGGAAAAGATACCGGAGCAGCTTGCACGGCAGATAACCGCCGATATCGACATACCCACAATCGGCATCGGTGCCTCGCCAGCTTGCGACGGCCAGATTCTGGTGAGCCACGATATGCTCGGGCTCTTCACCTCATTTCGGCCGAAGTTCGTCAAACGCTATGCCGAGCTCGGTGAGCAGGCTGAGGCGGCAATCGCCGCTTACGCCACCGATGTGCGGAACCGGCACTTTCCGGCGGTCGAACATCTCTATGTCAACGCCTTGAAGGCCGGTGACTTCACATGAGCGTGCCGATCGCTCGGACCGTGAGCGAGCTGCGCGGCGTCGTTGCGCAATGGCGTCGCTCGGGTGCCACGATCGGTATTGTGCCGACCATGGGAGCCTTGCACGACGGGCATCTGAGCCTCGTGCGGAAGGCGCTCGAAAGGGCCGAGCGGGTGATCGTGACGCTGTTCGTAAACCCCAAGCAGTTCAACAGCCCCGCCGACCTGATTGCCTACCCTCGGACGGAAAGCGACGATGCTGCCAAGCTCGCTCTGCTGGGCACGCATCTGCTCTATGTGCCGGACACAGAGGAAATGTACCAGGTGGGCTTCGCCACGGCCGTTTCAGTGTCCGGCATCAGCGAATGCCTTTGCGGCGCATTCCGGCCCGGCCATTTCAATGGCGTGGCGACGGTCGTGGCCAAGCTCTTCCTGCAGGCCGGCGCTGACTTCGCCTTTTTTGGCGAAAAGGATTTTCAGCAACTTCAGCTTGTCAGGCGCTTGGTCCGGGATCTCGACATTCCGATCACTATTGTGCCCTGTCCGACAGTCCGCGAAGCCGATGGTCTTGCGCTATCGTCGCGTAACGTGCGGCTCTCCCCAGCCCAACGCGCCATTGCCCCAAAACTAGCATCGGTCCTGCTCGATACGGCCGAGCGGCTTGCACGCGGCTCCCCCATCCTGCCTACGCTTGATGAAGCGCGTGCAGCAATTCTGGCTGCCGGCTATCGCGAGCTCGAATACCTGGAGCTTCGCGGAGAAACAGACCTGCAATCGTTAGCAAGCCTTGACCGACCGGCACGCTTGCTTGCTGCGGCTTGGCTTGGCGACACGCGGCTCATCGATAACGTCGCAATATCACCCATTGGTAGTTGGTCAGGTGGGCGGAGCTCTCTCCAATCGGAAGCAGCACAGCAATTGCGGTGATGACGGCGGCGCGTCTGCCCTGCAGGGACAGGCCATCATTTAGAATCACGTCTCCGTCGACTTCCAGCAACCTCCGCGAGGTACGCTAAGCGCAGATGCATCGCGTATTTGAAACCTTGGTCGAGCAACTCTCTGCAAGCGTCGATGCCGTCGATCTCCATGAGGCAATGGCGTCCGCCGCAGCCGGGTTCGACTTTCCGCTCTTCGCTTATTTCACCTACCCATCCGCTTCCGGCGACAGGCCACGATTTATCTCGAATTATCCATCATCATGGACATCACATTACCTGCAACAGCGCTACCACAGCGTGGATCCCGTGATCCTGCGGGGACTGCGGGGCTGGGATACCTTCGACTGGGGTGTGGACCGCGATCACCGTTATTTGCCGACCTCTCAGCAGGAAGTCCTGGAAAAAGCAGCTGAGTTCGGCATTCGCGGCGGACTGACCATGTCGATGCATGATCATCGCGGCCGGTTCGCCGCACTGACCTTCGCCTCCAACGAGGCGCATCCGCCATTTCTGAGGTCGCTGACGCGCTACGAAAAAGCAATGCAACTGGTTGCGATCAACGTTCATATCCATGCCCGGCGCAGGCTCGCCGAAGATTGCGTGGTAGATGGCATAACGCTCACCCGGCGGGAGTTCGAGTGCCTGAAATGGGCGGCGTGCGGCAAGTCGGCCTGGGATATCAGCCAGATTCTCGGTGTCTCGAAACGCACCGTGACCTTCCATCAGGAAAACGCCAAGGCGAAGCTTGGCGTGCGAACCATCAACCAGGCCGTAGTGCGGATGGCTGCTCGGGCGAGATCCTGATCCTCTCCAAGTCTAGCTGTAAAGGTCTACAGGCTGCATTCATGACGGCTTTGCCCTTCGATTGCGTGGACACATCCCGCACGGAGACGACAATGATGCAGCTGATAACACCCGACTGCTACGCCGAGTTTGCGAGCGAACTCAAGGAAATGCACGGACTTAGGTATCGGGTTTTCAAGAAGCGGCTCGATTGGGAAGTGCAGACCGAAGGCGAAATGGAAACGGACCCGTTTGACAGCCTGAACCCCGTCTACCTGCTTCTCAAGGGGTCCGATTGGCGAACTTGCGGCTGCGTCCGCCTTTTGCCGACCACCGGACCGACAATGTTGCGCGATACGTTTCCGACGCTGCTGGATGAGATGGTGGTCCCTGCGAGTGCCGATGTCTGGGAGAGTAGTCGTTTCGCGCTCGATCTCCCTGCGACAGCGCCGAAGGCAGCTGGCGGCCTGGCCCAAGCAACCTACGAGCTCTTCGCGGGGATCATCGAATTCGGCTTGGCCAACAATCTCTCCGGGATCGTAACGGTGACAGATACGCGCATCGAAAGGATCCTTCGTCTCGCGACCTGGCCGTTGTCACGTATCGGACAGCCCAAGCAGGTCGGCAACACCGAGGCAGTCGCCGGCTTCCTCGATATTTCCTACGCCAGTCTCTTGCGCATCCGCTGGAGGGGACGCCTCAACGGGCCGGTGTTGTGGCAACCAGTTCTCATCCAATCGGCATAGCGCCTGCGGATGCTCAGCCGTGACTTGAGTTAAGTCTGCTCACGGCCGCCACCGCCGCCGTGAGGGTGAGCGGACCCGCCCCCACGAGCTTTCGACTGTTCCGGTCGATTGGCTCGCGCGGCCGGACTTTGGATTTCCGTAGGCGCAACCCGGAGTCCAGCGTGAGCACGCCAAAATGGCGCCCCTCCGCTTCGTCCAAAGAAGCCAACGTGGCTTCTGAGGTCGTCTTAGAATATTGGACCGGCCGCCGTGAGCGATCGCAACCTCAAACCTTTGCCGGTATGCCGGTTTGGCCGGACCGTCGGCCAGTCGGAGCAGTCCCCTGATAAGGACCCGAGCTGACGCGCGGTCCAACAGCGCCCGAGCCTATGCTTTGTGCATTACCGTTCGGTTGGCCATGTCGTCCAAGACCGCATGAAGAAGGCTTCCAACCTCCTGCGCAGCGAGCTCTGGCGCAATTCCTACATCGGACAATTGAATGAGCATTTTCTTGGCAGAACAGCGCCAGAACGCACTCGCCGCCTCGCCGTTCTTGGTCTCGAGGGCCTGGGCGATACTTTCGACCAATATACGTCGCCGATGCAGCGGAAATACGCAAATGTTTGATTCATGCATCAATCACCTCACAGATTCAGTTCCACAAAGAAAAACACCGGCGTCTTCAAAAGAGCCCCGCTAGCGCGGTGACGGTTCGCGGCGACATGACGAGTTCCACTTCCCCATCGACAAGCCATTGGGAGATGAGCCGCCGGACCGCATATCCGGGACCGCACATAAGGTGAACCACCATTGCTCATCCGGCTGCATTTTCCTGGGCCGTTCGACGAGGCGTTCCAGCCGAATTGACGTCCAATGACTTGATCTCTGAAAGGGCAGGGCGGTACGAATCACCCGATTGTTCCGCTGCTTACATTCCTGCGAGCTTGTGTATGAACGATTAAAGCGTGCCCGAGCCGTTCTTGGTGGCCGCCGAAGAAGGGAATCATGTCATCCGCTGCCTATCGTAGGCGGCGCGACTTCTAGCATGACTGCACTGCCCCGACAGGGCTTTGCAATCGCGCGTTTCGAAGCCTATGCTTTGGCATCGGCCGGCATTTACTTCGGTGCAGCCGACAGTAAGACGTACGCGCTCTTGCCCCGTTGGAAGAGAGCCTTGCCCGATCCCTCTTTCGCGACCAGGTGCTGAAGCCCTCACCCCGCAGGACTTCGCGCTTTTGCGACCATCGCTGCATCACGTCGAACCGGGCATCAAGGACAAGTTGGAGGTCGCGCATCAGCCGATCAAGAACGTATATTTTCCCGAGAGGGGCATCGCGTCGGTGGTCGCCACCATGACCGGCGGGCGGCAAGGTGAAGTCGGCATTGTCGGCGATGACGGGATGAAAGGAATTGCCGTCATTCTCGGAAAGGAAAGCACTACCTGGCGCCTGCCGGTTGAAAACCTTCGCCCTGCGATTAGCCCGTCGCTTCGCACCTCAGTGCTGGACTATGCCCACGCGTTCCTCATCCAATCATGCCGGACGGCACTGGTCAATGGCCACTCCAAGATCGAAGAACGGCTGGCCCGCTGGCAGCTGATGGTCCACGACCGTGCGGAAGGAGATAAGATCCTCCCGACGCATGAATTTCTGGCGACCATGCTCGCGCCCACCGCCCGGGGTCACCACGGCCCTGCAAATGCTTGAGTATCGAGGACTGGTGCACGCCAAGCGCGGCGAGATCACGATCGTGCCGGATTGATATAGCTCACACATGGCGCTTATGACAAGGAGGAGCAGCGTTATTTCGGCCTGGCCGCTGCCTGAAGCATGTCGGGTTGAAACGGGTTCAGCCGACGTCTCCTTGCCCTTCACCAGGTCGCCCAAAAGCATCAGCGGTTTTGAACGAATCGCAGCGATTGTCCGCAATCGGACATAGGCTTGAAGGCGGTCGAATTCGTGCCATAAGTCGGGTTGGTCAGGGTTCAGGGAGGAATTCGTCATGACCAATTCGTTTCACACCGTCACCGTCGAAAAAGCCGCCGAAGCCTATGTCCTTTCCAGGGGAAGGGTCCGCTTTCTCTCCATGGCGCAGGCGATCCGCACCATCCGAACACTAATGCCGGCATGCAAGGCCACCGAACGCGAGTTGGAGGAACTGTTGGCGGCCGCTTCCTTCGTTCATGCGTGCCCCTTCGACACAAAAACAGCCGATGGTGTAGAACCACGGCTGCATTCCTAAGAGGGCATGCCGCGCCATGCAGACTGTCAGAGGGCATTCGTCAGATGGTAGTCCGCTAACTTAACTGCAGAGTCTAAAGGACGTGTTCCAGCATTGCGAACTCACCGATCGCTTTGTTGCAAAGCTGCCAGCAAGCGATCGCCTCGTCCATCCGTTTGCACCATCTCATCACAGACATCATCGGCGATGCTACCTGTCCAGCATATGTCCAGCATTTCGCAAGGCGGCCAGAAGGAGCCTCGCATAGCCTGTGACATCGATCTGGGCCTGCATCGAAAGGGGCATGCTGGTCCAGTTCTCCAACGGTGCAATGAAAGGTGAGAAGGTGCCATTGACAAGGCAACAACAGCTAACAAGGCCCTCTCGGTCCAATGCCACCACACCGATCTTGTCGCCTGGATATCCAATGGCTGCGACTCGCTGGACCTCCAGGTCACCGTCCACCCGCACGTCAAAAAGAAGGCTACCACGGCTCCTCGTGGCTATCTCAGCCGCCTTCTCATCAAAGCTTGAAGAGAGCAAGCGGACGCTTTCCACCGCCATCTGGAAAATCACCAAATCCAGTTCATTCACGGCCATATGGGCATTTCCGCGCAATGGGTGGTGATTGCAATGACACATACTGCTTGTTCACAGATGTCGGTCACGAACGATCATTCGTCGGGTTCCGGTTCCGACCAACGGTGTCGCCACCTGATCGTGCTGCGGTTCGAACCTTCCTAACGCGAGCCGAGCGCGCTATGAGGTTGGAGTCTAGGTCTCGGACCTTGCCTCGCGGCTTGCTCATCTTTGGCAGACCCGCTGCAACGCCGCGCGATGGCGCAAACGCCAGATGACGCTGATCCATCGCTTGATCGTGAACTGAGCTTCTGAACACCATTGGGACAGCAGGGTGGAAGGGCTTGACCAACGCCGCCCCCGTTTTCCAAGAGGACCCGTCCTCGATTGAATCTTTCGAGCCCCGTGCGGCGCGCAGCCAAATGATGACCATCTGGACCCTGCTCGCAGACCGCAAGGCAAAGAGGGAACCTTCCAGGCAGCCAAGCTGCGCCGACGCAAAGAGCGACCTTTGGAATTCCCAAGAATTGAGCCTTCCATAGTTGCAACAGGCAACCACTGCACGAGTGTGGGAGAGCGAATCGCAAGCATTGCGTGAGGTCCTGCGCGTTTTCCCCTCTTTGCTATTTGGCACATCGTTTGCGCCGAAGTGGGCGCAGCGTTCGACCGGAGCACTGCATGGGAGAGGGAGGAGCCCCACCCCGATCCGGTCAAGGAGAGAGACGGTGTTGGTTCCAAGAGTTCCCCGCGCGATCGCAGCGCCCCGCAAGCGCCATTTTGCCCGGACCTACGTGCAGG